>DASZDK010000088.1:0-7016 GCA_035942035.1 Acidimicrobiales bacterium | reverse complement strand
TCGGGAATGTCGAAGTTGGCGTAGACGTCCTGGACGTCGTCGTGGTCGTCGAGGGCGTCGATCAGGCGCAGCACCCGCTTGGCGTCGTCGGCCGTGGCCAAGGGGACCGTGGAGGTCGGCAACATGGTGACGTCGGCGGAGTCGACGGTGAGGCCGGCTTCCTCCAGCGTCGCCCGCACGTCGGACAGGACGGCGGGCTCGCACGTCAGCCGCCAGGTGTCCCCGTCGTCGGCCAGGTCGTCGGCCCCGGCGTCGAGGGCGACCAGCATCACGTCATCCTCGGTGACCTCGGTGACCTCGGCGCCGCCGGCGCCCGGTCGCCGTTTGGCCACGATGACAACGCCCTTGCGCTCGAACTGCCACGCCACCGCGCCCGGTTCGGCCAGCGAGCCCCCGTTGCGGGTGAACAGTGAACGGACGTCGGCCCCCGTCCGGTTGCGGTTGTCGGTGAGGACGTCGACGTAGACGGCGACCCCGCAGGGGGCGTAGCCCTCGTAGGACGCCGGTTCGTAGCGCACGCCCTCGAGCTCCCCGCTCCCCCGCTTGATCGCCCGTTCGATGGTGTCGAGCGGCACCGAGGCGTCGCGCGCCTTTTGGTACATGGTCCGCAGCGTGGCGTTGGAGTCGAGGTCACTCCCACCCTGGCGGGCCGTCACCTCGACCTGGCGGATGAGCTTGGCGAACAGCTTTCCCCGGGCCTTGTCCTGCGCCCCCTTCTTGTGCTTGATCGTTGCCCACTTCGAATGACCGGACATTCCCTACATCCTTTCGAGGAACAGCGAGTGGAGGCGGACGTCCCCGCCGAGCTCGGGGTGGAAGGCGCAGACCATGACCGAGCCGGCGGCGCACACCACCGGGCCTTGGTCGAGGGTGGCGAGCACCTCGACGCCGTCCCCCGTCCGCTCGGCGACCGGCGCCCGAATGAACACGGCCGGGAACGGCCCGCCGTCGAGACCAGCGACGTCGAGGTCGGTCTCGAACGACTCCCGCTGACGTCCGAAGGCGTTGCGGCGCACGCTCAGGTCGATGGCGCCGAGGCCGCGCTGGTCGGCCCGCCCCCCCAGGACCTCGGAGGCGCACAGGATCATTCCCGCGCACGTGCCGAGCACGGGCAGGCCGTCGCCCAGCCGCTCTCGGACGGCGTCGCCCACACCCGACGACTCCAGCAGGAACGACATGGTGGTGGACTCGCCGCCGGGGATCACCAGGGCGTCGACGCCGTCCAGGTCGCCAGGGGTTCGGACCGCGACCGGCGAGGCGCCCAGGTCAGCGAGGATCGACGCGTGCAGGCGTGCCGGGCCCTGGAGGGCCAGCACGCCGACCTTGGCGCCGCCGCCCGGCACCTGGTGGCCTCCCGGCGACGGCCTGCACCGCTACCAGCCCCGGTCGGCCAGCCGGGTGTCGAGGGTGCCCACCTCGAGGCCGGGCATGGCGCCACCCATGCCCCGGCTCACCTTGGCCACCAGTTCGGGGTCGCCGAAGTGGGTGGTGGCCTCGACGATGGCCAGGGCGGTACGGGGCGGGTCGGCGCTCTTGAAGATGCCGGACCCGACGAACACGGCCGACGCACCCAGCTGCATGACCAGCGAGGCGTCGGCCGGCGTGGCGATGCCACCGGCGCAGAACAGCGGCACGGGGAGGCGGCCGGTGGCGGCGATCTCTTGCACCAGGGCCACCGGCGCGGCCAGGCGCTTTGCCCAGTCGTACAGCTCGGAGGAATCGGCGACGGTCAGCCGGCGGATGTCGCCGGTGATGGAGCGCAGGTGGCGGACCGCCTCGACGATGTTGCCGGTGCCGGCCTCGCCCTTGGAGCGGATCATGGCCGCCCCCTCGCTGACACGCCGGAGGGCCTCACCGAGGTTGGTCGCCCCACACACGAAGGGCACGGTGAAGGCCCACTTGTCGATGTGATGGGCCTCGTCGGCGGGGGTCAGCACCTCCGACTCGTCGACGAAGTCGACCCCGAGGGACTCGAGCACCTGGGCCTCGGCGAAGTGGCCGATGCGGGCCTTGGCCATGACCGGGATGGTCACCGCCGCCTTGATCCCCTCGATCAGCGCCGGATCGCTCATGCGGGCCACGCCGCCGTCCCGCCGGATGTCGGCGGGTACCCGCTCCAGGGCCATCACCGCCACCGCCCCGGCGTCCTCGGCGACCTTGGCCTGCTCGGCGTCGACGACATCCATGATGACGCCGCCCTCGAGCATCTCGGCGAGCCCTCGCTTGACTCTGAAGGTGCCGGTCAGCGGGCGGTCGGCCGAGAGGGCCGAATGGTGGGGCTCGGACATGGCGCCGAGTCTACCGGCGCCCTCTCGCCGTCTCTCCCCGTGAACGGAGAGGAGGCCCGTTCCGGCGGAACGGGCCTCCTCCTCCCTGCTGGACGTCGTCCCTGCGCCTACTCCACCTCGAACACCTCGAACATGTCGTAGGCGACGGCGTGGGGCGGGCCACCGGTGCGGTCCTGGATGAAGCACACGGCGGCGTAGGTGTTGCCCGACTGGAACGTGCCGATGGCCGTGCCAGACCCTCCGGGGCCGAACACCGCGGAGTGCCCACCTTCGAGCTGCTCGAAGTCGAGCTCCGCGAACGCCGGCGGGGGCGGCTGGTCAGGGCCGCCCTCGAAGAACGCCGGCAGGTTCTCCTCGACCGTGGCCGGGTCGATGGTGCCGAAGTTGAACACGATGGCGTGGTGGAACTGCTGGGACGAGTCGTTGCGGAAGGTGAAGGAGTCGCCGGCCTGCACGTCGACCTCGAAGCCGTAGTCCACAGCGGTGATGGTCCCGTCCGTCTCCGGCAGCTCACCTCCGCCGTCGCCCTCGGTCACGGTGAGTGCGGTGACGACGATCTCGGGAGGCGTCTCCTGCTCGCCTCCGGTTGGCTCCTCTTCGCCCTGCTCCTCGTCGCCGCCCTTCTCGAACCACACGAAGTAGGAGCCGGGCTCGAGGACGACGGAGTACTCGCCAGCGCCCACGCCGGCGTTGTTCTCTATGAAGTCGGGGAAGGCACCGCCGGCGATGACCGGTGCCAGCCCCTCGGTGAAGTCCTGTTCGCTCGTCCCCTCGGTCACCTTGGTGAAGTCCAGCTCGAGGTCCGGGCCGGCCGGCGGCTCGACGCCCAGGTTCACGGTGACCACCCCAGCGGGGATGCTGGCGGGAAGCCCGTCGAGAGCGTCCTCGGTGACGGTCAGCTCGAGCCTCTGGCCTCCGGCTTCGCCCGACTCCGTGGTCGTGGTCTCGCCGGCGGCCGTGGTCGTGGTCGTGGTCGCGGCATCGTCGCCGTCGTCACCACACCCCACCAGCATGAGCCCGACCAAGCCCGTCACCGCCAACAAGCGGAACCATCTCTGGTGCATGCCCCTCATCTCCTTACTCGACAACCTCCGTCGCGAGGGATGGTGCCGGGCAGGTTGTCCCGAGGGGAAGGGACAGGTGTCCCTTCTTGTCCGGGACGTTCAGGCCGTGGAGGTCTGGCCCGCGAGCCCTAGAGGGGGTTGGCGCTACCCGGGACGGCGAGCTCGATCCACGTCCGCCCCGGCGTGAGGGCGATGGGCTGGCCGGCGCCGTCGGTGAAGGTGGTGACGGCCCCCGGATCGGGGCGTGACCACCGCCCCCGCACCAGCGTGCCGCCCGTCAGCACCCACGCCTCCCCCTCGCCCACGAGGATGGCCTCGGGGGAAGCCGCTCCGGTCACGTCCCGGAACCCGGCGTCCCCGTACTCGACGAACTGCACGATGACGTTGGTGGCTGTGATGGGGGCACCGGACTCCTCGGTGTGAGGGGTGCCGTCCTGGCTGCGGGCCCACCCCTCGGGTACGGGCTCGTAGCGGACCTGGGTGTTGGCCTGGCCCGGGTACGCGATGCCCACGCCGTTGCTGGGCTCGGCGCCGGCAGCGGTCACGTCCTCCCCCTCGCCGCGGAAGGTGAAGTACTGGGGCGGCGGCCCCGAATCGGGCGGAGCTGCGCCGAAGAAGGCCGGCGTGGCGATGACGAACCGGAGCACGCCGCTGCCCCGAGACTGGTAGAGGCCTGGATGGGCGTCGAAGCCCAGGTCGACCAGGTTGGCGCTTCGCACCTGGTCGAGCACACCCTGGTTGGCGCCGGAGTAGCTGAACAGCGGGCGGTTGAGGTTGGCGGCGAGGGTGACGTCGGTGCTGCGGGCGGAGCGGACGGGCCCCACCGGATCAGCGTCGGTGGAGTGGTAGATGGCGGCCAGCCGGGTGGCGCCCCCCTCGACCATCTCCACGTAGACGACGTCGGCGGCGTTGAGCCCGTTCTGGCGGCCCAGCGCCTTGCGGGTGGAGTCGACCTTGACCATCAGCGCCGGCCGCCCGGCGATGACCGGGTCCCCCACGGGCAGCCCGCTGAGCGGCAGCACGGGCGGCGGCGGGGGGGGCTCCTCGGCCTCCGTCGTCGTGGTGGTCTCCTCGACGGCCTGCTCGCCGTCTCCACCCGAGAGGAGGACGGCCGCCACCACCCCTCCCAGTAGGACGAGGACAGCGGCGACGGCCACGGCAATGCGGCGAGTGTTCACCCGTGCAGTATCGCGGCCCACGGGCACCGGTTGGCGGCAGTGAACATCCGCAGGCCTGCGGGCTCAGATCTCCCGGAGGGCGGCGATGCGCTCCTCCAGGGGCGGGTGAGTGTCGAACAAGCGGTTGATGCGCGCCCCCCGCCCCTCAGACGCTGCGTGGGCGAGTGGCGACTCGATCCAGAGATGGGCCGTGGCGCGCGACGCCGAGTGCACCACCGTGGTGTCGTCGCGGAGCTTCTCCAGCGCCGAGAGGAGCCCGGGCGGGTAGCGCGTCAGCGAGACCCCGGTGGCGTCGGCCAGCAGCTCACGGCGGCGGCTCACGGCGAACTGCATCAGCCGTCCCACCAGCGGCGCCAGGACGAGCAGGGCGATCCCCACCAGGCCGAGGACGGCCGCCGGGCCGGCACCCCCCACCCGGTCGTCACGGTGACGGGGACCGCCCCACCACAGGAAGCGCAGCGCGAAGTCGGACAGGAGCATCATCACGCCGACCAGGGTGACGGCCAACGTCGACACCAGCGTGTCGTAGTTCTTGATGTGGCTCAGCTCATGGGCCAGGACGCCCTCGAGCTCGACCCGGTTGAGCTTTCGGAGCAGTCCCGTGGTGACGGCCACCGCGGCGTGGCGGGGGTCCCGCCCGGTGGCGAAGGCGTTCGGAGCGTCGTCCTCGATCACGTAGAGCCGGGGCTTGGGCAGTCCGCCGGCGATGCACAGCCCTTCGACGAGGTTGTGTAGGCGGGCGTGCTGCACCTCGTCGGCGGGGCGGGCGTGGCTCATGCGCAAGGCGATGGTGTCGCTTCCCCACCAGGCGGCGAAGCTGGTGGCCCCCGCCGCCACCACGGCCACGACCAGGCCGGCCACCCCGTAGCCAACCAGCAGGTGGAAGCCCCACGCCACCAGGGCGACCAGGCCCACGAAGGCGACGACGAGCAGCGCCGACCGGCGCTTGTTGGCGGTGACCTGGTCGTACAGCGGGGGACTCGCGGAGTCGGCCGGCGGTTAGAACTCGACCTGGACGGGCCCGCGCGACGTGTCGTCGGCCTCGAAGTACTCCCGCGGCCGGAACTGCAGCGGCCCGGCGATCAGCAGGGCGGGGAACGACTGGATCTTGGTGTTGTAGCGGAACACAGTGTCGTTGTAGAACTGCCGGGCGTAGGAGATGCGGCCCTCAGTGCCGCTCAGCTCCTCCTGCAACTGCAGGAAGTTCTGGTTGGCCTTGAGCTCCGGATAGGCCTCGGACACCGCGAACAGGGACTTCAGCGCCGACGTGACCATGTTCTCGGCCTGGGCCTGCTCCCCCACCGAGCCGGCGTTGATGGCGGCGGCCCGGGCACGGGTCACCGACTCGAGCGTCTCCCGCTCGTGGGTGGCGTACGCCTTGACCGTCTCCACCAGGTTGGGGATGAGGTCGTAGCGCCGGCGCAGCTGCACGTCGATCTGGGCCCAGGCGTTCTCGATGCGGTTCCGCAGCTTGATGAGACCGTTGTAGAGGATCACGGCGTACACGCCGAGCAGGACGACGATGCCCAGCAGGATCCAGACGATGGTCATCGCGCTCCTCCGGTCGAAGAGCACCATCGTACCGCTGCGCCCGGTGCCGGCTCCGACGGCGCTCGGCACGTTCATCGTCCCACCAACGAGGGCCCTCTTTGCGCGCCCCGACAGGGCGTAGCATTCGGCGGTGCACCTGCGCCGCCTGGCCACCGCCACCGTGCTCGGGCTGCTGGTGCTGGGTGGATGCAAGTCCGAGGCAACGCCGGACGACGACGCCACGGCGTCGAGCGAGCCGGCGCCCACCACCGAGCGCACCACGACTACCGAGGCCACCAGCACCGAGGAGGGGCCGCCGCCCAGCGAGTTGACCACCACCACCGGTGTCCCTTCGGCCCCGTTTGGCACCACCGGCCCGAGTTCGGCCCCTCCGCCGCCGGGGGCCACGGAGGTGGCGCTCCTGGCCGACGTGGAGGTGGCTGGAGGCGCCGGCGCCGACCGGGTCGTGTTTCGGTTCGTCGACGCCCAGCTGCCCGGCTACGGCATCGCCTACGTCGACGGCCCCGCCCGCCAGGACGGCTCCGGCGAGATCGTCCCGGTCGAGGGGCAGGCCCGGCTCCAGGTCCGGTTCGAGCCCGCCTCGGGTGTCGACCTGCGGGGCGGGACCTTCGAGGAGACCTACCGGGGACCCGACCGCCTCCGGGGGCCGACCCAGCGGGTGACCGAGGTGGTCCGCACCGGCGACTTCGAGGGCAACCTGACGTGGGTCGTGGGCGTGGATGCGGCCACGCCGTACCGCGTCGAGGTGCTCCCCGGCGACAACGCCATCGTGGTGGAGCTGGGCCACTGACGCCTGCCGGCGGCCACCGCCAGGCTCACCGCAGGGTGGCGTACCGCTCGAGGTAGTGCTCGGCCAGCCGGTCCATCGACAGCTCCTCGGCCCGCGCCGTTCCCGCCGCCACCAGCTCGGCGGCGCACGACGGCTCGTTCAGGAC
>DASZDK010000087.1:0-3025 GCA_035942035.1 Acidimicrobiales bacterium | reverse complement strand
GCTCGACGGCGACTTCGGGCCCGGGCATCTGCTCGATCTCGTGTCTGAGCGCCTGGGCGCGGGATCGGTAGCTCGGCTGCTCGAGCAGGGTGCGGACCTCCCGGCGGACGGCGGCGGGATCGAGGTCGTCGGGGAGGAGCCTGGAGCCGACGCCCAACTCGACGGCCCGCTCGGCGTTCCAGAACTGGTTGGCACCCTGGGGGAGCAGCAGCAGCGGTAGCCCGGCGGCGAGTGCTGACAGCGTCGTTCCGGATCCGCCGTGGGCCACGACGGCGTCGCAGTGCGGGAACAGCAGCGACTGGGGCACGTAGCGCTCCACGTGCACGTGGTCGGGCTGTGGTCCCAACTCCGCCGGATCGCGGGTGTGCCCCACGGTCACCACCACGTTGATCGGTTCCTCCCGCAGCCCCTCGAGGACGGTCTCGAACACCCCCGGCGCGTGGTTGTCGATGGTGCCCAGGGTGACGTAGACGGTGGGCCTTCCCTCGAGGGTGGCGACCCACGAAGGAAGGCTCGAGGTGACGGTCGTGTCGAAGGGCACGGGACGAAGGGAGTGGGCCACCTGGAGGTGGCGCAGGTGCCGGGCATGGGGCGCCTGGAAGCTGGGCGGGCAGATGTCGAGGTAGAGGTAACGGAACATGCCGCCCAGAGGGCCGGGAGGCAGGTCCCACTCCTTCCACGTCGGCGCCATCAGCCCGCCCCCCAGCAGCCAGAACTCCGAAGGGAGCAGCGCCCCGAAGCTGTGGGCGGCGTAGGGCACGCCGGCTCGGGCGGCGGCGAGCGGGCCGGCGAAGTCGGTGGTGTCGTGGACGACCAGGTCGGCGTTCCAGTCCTCTACGACTTGGGCCAGGTCCGCCGCCTTGGCCGGACCGGCCACCCCGGCGAAGAGCAGCGCCCCGAAACGCCACGGGTCGTCGGGGCCGAAGGTCGCCGTCTCCGTCCGGCGCAGGGCCTCCTCGTGGACCTCGGCCAGGTCCGGGCCAGCGGGGAAGGCGCAAAAGCCCGCCTCGCGGATGCGGGGACAGAACCGTTCGCTGCTGCTGAAGGCCACCTGGTAGCCGGCCTCCTCGAGTGCGCAGGCCAGCGGCAGCATGGGGTGGAGATGGCCGTAGCCCTGGATGCAGGTGAACAGGACGCGCACGTCAGGAATGTAGGTCCTCGCTGATGCATGGTGCGCCTCGGCACACCGCTCCCGCGCCTGGATAGGGTCGGCTGCGGTGCGTGCGGTGGCGGCAGACGGCGTCGAGGTGGTGGTGCACGACCTTGGCGGCAGGGGCCCTGTGCTCCTCTTCGCCCACGCCGCCGGCTTCCACGGCCGGGTGTGGGCGCCGCTGGCCGACCACCTGACCGACCGGTTCCGCTGCGTCGCCTTCGATGCCCGCGGCCATGGCGAGTCAGGAGCCCCGGTGACGCCGGCCTTCTGCTGGCAGGAGCTGGCACTCGACGTCCTTGCCGTGGTGGACGCCCTCGAGCTCGAGCATCCCTACGGCGTGGGTCACTCCAGCGGAGGCACTGCCCTGCTGCTGGCCGAGGAGGACCGTCCGGGGACGTTCGCCGGGCTCTACTGCTTCGAACCGGTGATCGTGCCCGCCGAGCCCCCGCTCGGGCGTGACCCCGACAACTGGCTGGCGGCGGCCGCCCGCCGTCGGCGGAACGTCTTCGCCTCCTGCGAGGAGGCCTACGAGCACTACGCCAAGCGTCCGTCGCTGGCCGGCCTCGACCCGGCCGTCCTCGACGCCTACGTCAGCTACGGCTTCGACCGGCTGCCGGGCGGCTCCGTGCGGCTGAAGTGCCAGCCGGAGCATGAGGCGCGGATCTATGAGATGGCGACCGCTCACGACTGCTTCGGCCGCCTGGGCGAGGTGAGCTGCCCGGTCCTGCTGGCGTGCGGAGGGGCGAGCGAGGCGTGCCGGCCGGGTGCCGCCCGCGAGATTGCTGCCTGCCTGCCCCGGCTCTCGACCGAGAAGCTCCCGGGACTCGGGCACCTTGGGCCGCTCGAGGCCCCGGCCACGGTTGCTGCCTCGATCGCCCGCTACGTGAGCACGGGCCCACCTGGGGAGGCGCCGCCGGCCTGAACACAGGCGCCGGTGAGCAGGTGGCCGGCGACCACGGCGAAGCGCCCGGCGATGGAGACCTCCTGGGTCGCAGGCACGGCGGACTCGGGCCGGCGGAAGCGGCCACTGACCACCGCCCGGTACCGGCCCACCCGGAGATCGAGCTCCACGGCGAGGTCGGCCGGTTCCAGCGGCCATCCCGTGGCGGGGAAGAGGCACTTGAACACCGCCTCACGGGTGCTGAAGGCCACCTTGGGGGCATAGGGCGTCAGCGGGTGGCCGGCCGGTCCCGCGACCAGCGGCCCGGCGACCACTCGCTCGACGTCCTCGGGCAAGGGCGGGTCGAGCACCTCGATATCGAGCCCCAGGCCCTGGGCGTGTTCGCTGCCGGCGACCACCGCGCCGGCCCAGGCGCCGGCGTGGGCGATGCTGCCGACCACGCCGGCAGGCCAGCGCGGTTGGCGGCGGGGGCCCACGCCGACGGCGCCCTGGTCACGGCCGATGGCAGCGAGGGCGGCGTGGGCGGCTGCCCGCCCGGAAAGGAAGTCCCGACGCCGGGAGGCGACGGCCCGGGCGACGGCGGCCTGCTCCTCGGCCCAGGGGCACCGATGATCGGCCACCGGCACCAGCGCCACCCGGACGAAGGGCGGGAACAGGCCGGTGAGGGCGGCGGCGCCGTCGGCGGCGAGCTCATCGGGCGAAGGGCCGGGCACCGCCCCCTGGCTACCATCCCCCCGGTGGCGCCGGCTGTCGAGCTCCCGTCCGTGCCGGCGCTGCTCGATGAGGCTGCCGCCCGGGCCGGCGTCGACGTCGACGACTGGGGCGGCCTGGGGTTCCTGCCGGCGCTCGAGCTGCTGGTCGAGTCGTGCCGGGCCACGGCTCGGCTCAACGCCACCGGCGCCGAGGTGCTGACCAAGGTCGTCCTGCGCCACCTCCGCAACCTGCTGGCAGTGCGGGCCGTGGTTGACGCC
>DASZDK010000086.1:0-26244 GCA_035942035.1 Acidimicrobiales bacterium | reverse complement strand
GCGGAGCCGCCAGGCGAAGCAGCCAACGACGCTGGTACGGCTCCGTGCAACGGGCGCCGGCGGATTATCGCCGGCGCAAGGTATGGAGCCGTCCACGGGCCAGGGCCAGCCCGATGATGGTCTTGGCGTCGAGCAGGTAGCCGTCGGCCACCATGGCTGGCACGTCGGAGAGCGAGATTCGCTCGATGGTCATGTGCCGCTCCTCGACGCCTTGGGCCGACAGCTCGCACGGCTCGAGGTCGAGGCCCAGGAAGACCGTCGAGCGCTCGTCGCAGTAGCCGGGCGAGTTGTAGAACTCGGCCAGCTTCTCCAGCCTGCCGGCGCGGTAGCCCACCTCTTCCTCGAGCTCTCGGGCGGCGGCTGCTTGGGCAGCCTCCCCGTCGATGTCGAGCTTGCCCGCCGGGATCTCCAGCAGCTCGGTCTCGACCGCGGCTCGGTACTGGCGGACCAGCACCACGGTGTCGCCGTCGTCGAGCACGGGGACCACCGAAACCGCGCCGGGGTGGTGGACGACCTCCCGCTCGAAGCTCTCGCCGTTGGGATCGACGAAGGTGGCGTCCACGAGAGTGACGACGTGGCCCTCGTGCACCAGCCGCTCGCCTCTCTTGGAGAAGCCGCTCACGTGCCCCCGAGTGCGACGGCGTCGAGCTGGGGCAGGCGGGGCCGCCGGCCGTCGGCCCGCTCGAGAGCAGCGCCCATCAGCTCCCGGAACAGCGGCGCCGGCCGGTCGGGCCGGCTCTTGAACTCGGGGTGGGCCTGGGTGCCCACCCAGAACGGGTGGTCGTCGAGCTCGATGAACTCCACCAGCCGGTTGTCGGGCGACACGCCCGAGCACACGAAGCCCGACCCCTCGAAGCGCGAGCGGTAGCGGGGGTTGAACTCGTAGCGGTGCCGGTGGCGCTCGTAGACCAGCTCCCGACCGTAGGCGGCCGCCACCTTGGAGCCGGGCACCAGCGTGGCCGGGTAGACGCCCAGGCGCATGGTGCCCCCCATGTCGACCACCTCCCGCTGGGCGTCCATCAGGTCGATCACCTTGTGGGGCGATCCCGGATCGAACTCGCTGGAGTTGGCACCGGTCAGCCCCAGCACGTTGCGGGCGAACTCCACGGTCATCACCTGCATGCCGAGGCACAGTCCCAGGCAGGGGATGTGGTGGTCACGGGCGTAGCCGGCGGCTGCCACCTTGCCGGCGATGCCCCGCTCGCCGAAGCCGCCGGGGATGACGATGCCGTCGAGGTCACGCAGGCGCCCGTCGGCGAGGAGCCCCTCCACGTCCTCGGCCTGGATCCAGTCGACGTCGACGGCGGCGCCGTGGTGGTAGCCGGCGTGGCGAAGCGCCTCGGCTACCGACAGGTAGGCGTCGGGCAGGCTCACGTACTTGCCGATCACGCCGATGCGCACCGGTCGGGTGGATGCGTCGACCCGGGCTACCAGCGCCTGCCAGCCAGACAGGTCGGCCTCGCCTGGCAGGCCCAGAATGCGGCACACCTCGTCGTCGAGCCCTTCGTCGTTCAGCATGAGGGGGATCTCGTAGAGGTGCTTGGCGTCGACGGCGTTGACCACGCCCTGGAGCGGTACGTCGCTGAGGTTGGAGATCTTGGCCTTCAGCGAGTCTGGGAGAGGGGCCTCGCTGCGGCACACGATGGCGTCGGGCTGGATGCCCCGGCTGCGCAGCTCGGTGACCGAGTGCTGGGTGGGCTTGGTCTTCTGCTCGCCCGAGGGACCGATGAACGGGACCAGGGTCACGTGCACGTAGCAGACGTTGTTCCGCCCGACGTCGTTGCGGAACTGGCGGATGGCCTCGAGAAACGGGAGGATCTCGATGTCCCCCACAGTGCCGCCCACCTCGGTGATGACCACGTCGACCTCGTCGGCGGCGAGGCGGATGATGCGGCGCTTGATCTCGTCGGTGATGTGAGGGATCACCTGCACGGTGCGACCGAGGAAGTCGCCCCGGCGCTCGGCGGCCAGCACCGTCTGGTAGATGGAACCGGTGGTGGCATTGGAATCGCGGGAGAGGTTCTCGTCGATGAACCGCTCGTAGTGGCCCAGATCGAGGTCGGTCTCTCCGCCGTCCTCGGTGACGAACACCTCGCCGTGCTCGAAGGGGTTCATGGTGCCGGGATCGACGTTGATGTAGGGGTCCAGCTTTTGGATGGTGACCCGCAGGCCCCGGCACTTCAGCAGGCGGCCGAGGGACGAGGCCGTGAGGCCCTTCCCGAGGGAGCTGGCCACCCCGCCGGTGACGAAGATGTGCTTGGCCACGCTGCCTCCCGAGTCGGTGCTCCCTGCTCGGGATCACAGGCTACCCGAGGCCCGCCCACCGGCGGTCGACTGCTCCGGGTCAGTCCCGGGGGCGCCCGGCACGGTCGGCGGCCCGCAGGACGGGTACGGCGTCGATCACCCGGCTGAAGGACACGAGCTCGCCGGCGAGGTTGAGCGCCGCCACGCAAGCCAGCACGACGAGGCGGGTGCCGGGCCCGGCGGCGAGGACCACGCCGATGCCGGCGGCCCCGCCCAGGGCGTTGGCGCCCGTGTCGCCGAGCATGAGCCGTTCCGACAGGTCGGCGGGCAGGAGGGCCAGGGCGGCGCCGACCACCACGGCCACGCCGGCGAGCTCGGCAGGCATTCCCGTGGCGAGGGCCAGAGCGGCGAAGGCGCCGGCCGACCCCTTCAGGGTGCGCCCGGGAGCCCGGTCGAGCAGGTTGGCAAGGTTGGCGGCCAGGGCGACGAGAACGGCGTCGGTCAGCAGGCGGACCGCCCCGCCACCGGAGATGGGTGCGCACGCCACCACGCTCACCGCTCCCCCACCCACCAACTTGAGCCCCCCGGTGGTGAGTCGACCCCGTCGCAGGGCGGCGACGTGACCGCGGAAGCCGCGCCCGTCGTCACCGCTGCCGGCCAAGTCGTCGACCAGCCCGAGCAGCGCCAGACCGAGGACGACGACCACCACGGATGTCGCCGGGGCGGCGTGGCCCTCCCGCAGTGAGGCGGGGGCGGCGACGGCGGCTCCGGCGGCGAGGAGCACGGTTGCCACCGCCGGCACCAGACCGCCGGCGGTCGGCACGCAACGGCCCCGATGGTTCACCCGGGCGAACAAGGGTCGCTCCAGCACCCCGACCAGGGCGCGCCACGACAGCCAGCCCGTCAGCACTCCCAGCACCAACCCACCGGCCACCGCCATGTCAGGTCCCGTCGTCGAGCGCCGGGGCCGCCGGGTCCCCGGCGGCCAGGGCCACCACGGTGAGGTAGGGCAGGAGCACGGCGAAGATGATCCCGGTGATGGCCACCCCGGAGTCGTTCAACAGGCCACCCAGCACGGCCAGGACCAGGCCTCCGACGAGACAGGCTCGGGCTCCGGGAGACACCGATTCCAGGCGCCGGAGGAGGCCGGCGTGGCGCCACGCCAGGAAGACCAGCAAAGCGATGGCCACGGGGATCAACAGCGTCCACACCGACGAGGTGAGGATCGCCAGGTTGGAGGCGATCTTGCGCTCGATCACCGTGGAGGCGCCGGCCACGCCCTGCTCGGCGGTGAGGGCCAGGAAGCGACCGAGATGGGTCCGGGCCGACGGTGGGCGGAGCAGGTCGACGGCGCCGAAGGCGGCGATCACGGTGATGGTGGCGCCGGCGATAGCCGCCAACCGTGTCAACCCCAGCGCTCGACCACGCAGCACGAGGACCGTGACCAGAAAGGCGGGCACCGCCGACAGGACACCTCCGACGTTGAGCCCGAGCGCCGGCAACCCGATGGCCAGGACGGTGACGGTGAAGAGCGTGGCCACTGCCGCGGTCCGGCCCCTGCCGGCGGACCGGAGCGCGTGGAGGTGCCGGTCGGCGCCGCCGCTGCCGCCGGACCCGGTCCGCGACCAGCCCCAGGCCCCGGTCGCCACCACGATGGCCGCCATGGCCACCAGGCCGAACGCCAGGTTGCCGTAACCGGCGAAGCGTCCGGCGACGATGGCACCGCCCCCGTAGCCGAACACGGTGTCGATCTGGAGCGGCCCCCCGGCGGCGATGTCCACCAGCAGGACACCGAGGAGCAGTCCAGCGAGCAGCAGCGCCGCCGTCGCTCGAGCCAGGCCGGCAGCAGCGACCCGGTACCTGGTAGCCATCCGACCGGCAAGGCCGGCGACCGTGGCCACGACGGCGGCCGCGGCGAAGACGGCGATCCCGTACCCGCCCGGGCCGAGCACGGCGTAGCGCACCAACCCCGAGAGGAACGCCACCGAGGGCACGGCCAGGACGGTGAGGGCGAGATACGTGGCCACCCGGCGCAGGCCCGGCCGGCGACGCCGCAGGGCCAGCGCCGCCAGCCCGTAGGTCGCCACCTGCAGGCCGATGAAGGCGACGGTGATGGGGCCGGTGACCCCGTTGCGGAACACCGCTCGGTCGTTGTCGCCGGCGAGCTGCTGGAACAGGGACGGTCCGGGCCGGGGCCCTCCCACGGCGGCGACCGGGGCGCCGTTCATCGCCGTCGGCGCCTCCACACCCAGGGCGGCGAGCACGGTCGGTGCCAGGTCGGGCAGGGTCACGTAGCCGGGCCGGCGGGTGGTGCCGCTGGTGGCCAGCCCGGGCTCGAACCCGGGACCGGCCACGGCGGTGACCGTGAGCTCGACGGGCAGGGCCCGCGGCTCGGTGGGTGCGACCAGCACCACCAAGTGGCGTTCCCGGTCGACGCCGGCCAGGACGTCGCCCAGCACCTCGTCGGCCCGGGCCAGGGCCGTCGCCTGCGCCCGTTCGGCGGCGGCCGAGGTGCTCAACGGCGCGTAGCGGTCGGCCCGCTCCAGGTCGCCGAACTCCAGCAGCACAACGTCGGCCGAGTCCCACGCGCGGGCGAAGGCCTCGACGGTTGCCTTCGGGTCGGTGCGCAGCCCGAAGGGCGCCGACGGGTCGGCGGTCAGCAGCTCCCGGCTCACCGTGCCCGCCGGGACCCGCCCTTCAGTGTCGGTCACGGCTAGGGCCGCCTCCCGGTGCAGCTGGTCGCCGGCGAAGCCGGGGTCGGCGTTGGCCACGACGGCAGTCGTCCGCCCTGCCTCGGCGAGTGCGGTCGTCAGGGCCCCAGGTTCCGCCCCGTAGCGCAACCGCCGGTTGGCCTCGACGGTGGGACCGGCGCCCAGGTGCACCACAGCGGCACCGTCGACGGCGCAGGCGCAGCGACGGGCGAACACGTCGGCGACGACCTCGCCCTGGTAACGGTCGTCGAGCGAGAAGGCCAGGCCGGCCACGTCGGGCACCGCCCGGGCCCGGTTGCCGGCGCCGATGGTGGCGTAGGCGTCACCGGGGCGGGTGAGGGTGGTGATGGTGCGCACGCTGAGGGAGGCGACGGCGCTGTGGCCGAGGAGGCCGGCGATGACGGGAGGGCGGTGCTCGGCTACGTCGACCCACCGCAGGCGGGGCAGGCTGACGATCAGTACCTTCTCGGCCGGCGGGTCACCCGGCACGGCCTGGGTCTCAGCGGTGCCGACGGAAGCCGGCGTCAGGACCAGGGCCACCAGGGCGAGGGCCAGGAGGCCCCGCCGGGCGCGGCCCATCAGGCGCCGGCGGCGCACCGGTTCGCCGTCAGGGCGCGGTACCGCGCCTCGAGGGGTGCGATCAGCACGTCGTCGCCGTAGGCAGCGGCGACGCGGCGCCGACCGGCCACCGCCATGGCCGCCGCTCCCTTCGGGTCGTCGAGCACCTCCGCCACCGCCTCGGCCAGCGCCGCCGGGTCGTCCACGGCAACCAGGCGACCACCGCAGCCGTCACCGTCGCGGTCGGCGAGCAAGCTGGGCGCGGCGCCGACGGGCGTGCTCACCACCGGCCGGCCCAGGGCCAGCGCCTCGAACAGCACCAGAGGCCCGGACTCCCACCGGGACGGGATCACCACCACGTCGGCTGCGGCCAACAGGTCGGCCATGTCGTCCCGGGCCCCGGTCAGCAGGACCTCCTCGGCGAGGCGGAGCTCGTCGACCCGCCGGCGCAGCGTCGCCTCCAGTGGCCCCTCCCCCGCCACGGCGCAACGCACCTCCGGTCGTCGCCCCCGTAGGAGGGCGACGGCGTCGAGGAGCACGTCGAGCCCCTTCTGGAGGTGCAGGCGGGCGGCGGTGACCAACAGGACGTGGCCAGGGCCGAGCCCCAGCTCGGCCCGGACCTCGCCGGTCGGTCGGCGGGCACGGGGCGGTGGCCACGCCGGCGGCACCACGGCGATGCGGTCGGCACCAGGGGCGCCGGCGAAGCGCCGGGCCACCTCGGCCGAGGTGGCCACCGTGGCGTCGGCCACGCGGGGCAGGAGTGCCTCCAGCCGCTGCAGCGGCCACGCTGCCGGGCCGGCCACCTCGGTCAGGACCAGGTTGTGCACGGTCACCACCACCGGCGGCCGCCGGCGCAGGGACGTCGCCAGCCACCCCGCCTTCAGCCCGTGGGCGTGGACCAGGGCGGTGCCCTCGACCGCCCGGGCCAGGCCGCTGCGGGCCCGCCAGGCCCCCCCTGGGCCCACTCCGGCAGGGATCTCCACCACGTGGTCGAGCGGAGCGAGCCCGTCGAGCACTCCGGCGGGGCCGGCGGTCTCCACCTGCCACCCGCGGTGGCGCAGGGTCTCCGCCAGGTGGGCCACGTGCCGGCGGATGCCCCCGGTGGAGGGCCCGAGGAGCTGGAGCACGGGCACGCCGTCAGCCATGGGAGCGCAGCAGCCCGGCGATGGTGGCCGGCCGGGTGCCGAGCAGCGCCTGGGCGCCCAGGTACACGGCGGCCCCGGCGACGCCGGCCCCGGCCAGCACGGCAAGCGCACCGATTCGCCCGGCAATGTCGAACGGCTGCTGGACCAGCCACATGACCCCGCCGGCGGCGATGGCGGCGGCAACACCGCCGGCCACGGGTCGGAGCAGCGACGGCATGGTGCCCTGGGCCAACCGGGCGCGGAGCGGGACCCGCCGGGCGAGCACCACGGCGCCCACCAGATAGGCGAGGGAGTGGGCGGCAGCGAGCCCCGGTACCCGGTCGGCCCCGGCGATGGCAGAGATCCCGGCCATGGCCAGCGCTGCCCCCACCACCACGCCGACGTGCACCAGGCTCGGCGTCCGGGTGTCACCCACCGCGTACAGCGCCCGGGTCAGGAACAAGAAGGCGCCGTAGCCCAGCAGGCCCGGGGCGAAGGCGACCACCGCCTCGGCCACCACCACCGCCCCGTCGCCGGCGCTCTCGCCGAAGAGCAGCACCCGCGTGAGGGGGGAGGAGAGGGCGGCCAGGGCGGCGGCGGCCGGCAGGACGAAGTAGGCGATGGCCCGCACGCCGGCGGCGACGGCATTGGCGAACCCGGGGTGATCGCCGGCCGAGGCACGGCGGGCCAGTGCCGGGAACAGCGTGGTCAGGACGGGCAGGGCGAACAGGGCGTGGGGCAGGAGGAAGATGGTGTAGGCCACCTGGTAGGCGACCACGCCGCCCTCCACTCCGTTGGCCAGGACGAGGACGACCCCGAGGAGCATCTGGGTGCTGCCCAGGAACACGGCGGCCCAGCCGCTGCGGCGGACGATGCGGCGCACCTCGGGGTGGCGGTGGTCGAGCCGAGGCCGCAGGGGGAAGCCGCTGCGGACCACCGCCAGCACCGGCAGCGCCGACAGCGCCAGTACGCCCAGCGTCGTGCCGAGGCCGAGCACGCCGATCTGGGCGGGGGTCAGGTCGAGCCCGGGAGCCGCCCCTCCCCGGAGCAGCCAGAACACCCCGTAGGAGGCAATGACGACGATGTTGTTGGCCACGGGTGCGGCGACGGGAGCGGTGAAGCGCCCCCGGGCGTTCAGGACCCCCGTGGCCACCATGCCGGCGGCGTAGAGCACCAGCTGGGGCAGGAAGAACCACAGAAGGATCGTGCCCAGGCGGATCTGGGCGGCACGGACCTCGGGCGACTCCACACCGGCGACCAGGACCCGCATGACCCACGGCGCCGCCAGCATCCCCACGGCGGCCACCACGGCCAGGCCGGCCAGGGCCAGGCCCAGGAGGGAGCCCGCCACTCGCGACGCCTCGGCCTCGTCGCCCCGGTCGAACAGCTCGACCATGGCGGGGATCATCACCGCTTGCAGCGCGCCGGCGGCGAACAGCTCGAACAACAGGTTGGGCACCGTGTTGGCCGACTGGTAGGTGTTGCCGAGGAAGGTGGTGCCGAGCACGGCGGCCACCACCAGCACCCGTACGAGGCCGGTGACCCGCGACACCAGGGTGAGCACGGTCATGGCCGCCGTCGTGCGGGCGAGGTCGACGGTGGGCGTGGCGGCGCCGGCACCGGCGCCGGCCGGCGGGGGCCCGGGTGCCCTCACCGGGACGGGGCCGGGATCAGCCGCTGGGCGCCCCGGCCGTAGTGGCCCACCCGCCCGTCGGCCAGGTCCTGGATGGCCAGCACCGCCGCCAGCCGCCCGGCGAACCTGTCGACGTTGTTGACCGTCGACAGGCGGGCAGACAGGGTGTCGTCGGCCCGCAGCGCCTGGGTGAACTCCGCCTCGCTCTCGGCCACCTCCTCCGTACCGAGCGCCTCGACGGCCAGGAGGGCGACGTCGGGTCTGCCGTCACGGTCACGGTCTGCCGTCAAAGCCTCCACCAGGGGGCGAATCCACTCCTCGTAGCTCAGCGCCGCGCCTGCGTCCGAGACCAGGACCACGGTGGCCCCGGCCATGACGAGCTCGCTGATGCCCCCCGGGCGCCCCTCGGGGGCCTCGTAGTCCACGAAGCCGGCGGCGCGCAGCTCGGCCAGGACCTCACCGGTCGCCGGCGAGGAGTCCTCCTCGGCGCCGGCCGCCGGCACCAGCGTGCTGGTGAGGTGATCGACGGCCAGGGCCCGCAGCTCACTCACCGCCCGCTCCTCGGGTGCGCCCAGCGCCCGGGCCAGGTCCCGGCGCTGCTCCTCGGTGGTCAGCGCCAGGCGCTCGGTGAGCTGCACCGTGCCCTCGTAGTCGGCGTCGGCAGTGCGCAGGCCCTGCACGACGTCGTCCAGGGCGGTGGAGTCCACGTCCTTGACGGCGACCACCACGACGGGGACCCCGCTCAGCTGACCGGACAGCAATCGCTGGCTCCCCTCGTCGGCGAGCTGCTCTGAAACCTGCTGCTGCTCGGCCAGGAGCGCCTCGAGCTCCCCCTTCTCCTGCAGCACCTCGTCGATCCGCCGGTCGATGGCGGCCTGCTGTTCCCGCAGGGTGCCGACCACCGCCCGGTCGATGACCGCGCTCCCCATCACCACGCCGACGCCCAAGGCGAGGAACACGGCCACGACGGAGATGATGTGGTAGCGGAAGTTGACCATCAGCCCAACCGGAGCGCGTTCCAGAGGTTCTCCAGGAACAGGCGGGCGGGCTGGCTCACGGCGGTGACGATGACGAGCGAGAACAGCGCCGCCACGACCAGCAGCAACATGTCTCCCCTTCGGACACGGGACTGGTACAGCCGGCTCACCCCCTTGGCGTCGACCATGCTCGGCCCGACCCTCATCCGGACGAGGAACGTCGAGGCCATGCCCGCCCGGCCCTTGTCCAGGAACTCCACCATGGAGTTGTGGGTGCCCACAGCCACGATGAGCTCGGCGCCGCCTTCGTGGGCCAGCAACAGAGCGATGTCCTCGCTGGTGCCCGGCGCCTCGAACACCTCATAGGCCAGGTGCAGGGCATCGAGGCGGTCAGCCCCCGGGGCGCATCCGCCGGGATAGGCATGGACGACCAGGGTGGCGCCGCAACGCAGGGCCTGCTCGGACACCGAGTCCATGTCACCGATGATGATGTCGGGGCGCCGGCCGAGGTCGAGCAGAGCGTCGGCACCGCCGTCGACGCCCACCAGCACGGGGCTCATCTCGTCGAGGTAGCCACCCCGGCGTAGCGCGTCCAGGTCCTCCCGGTAGTCGTGGCCGCGCACGACCACGAGCACGTGACGTCCGGCGAGGTCGAGCCCGGCGTCGGGGATCTTGATGTCGCCCAGCAGGTGGCGGTGCTCGGTGCGGAGGTACTCCAGCGTGTTGGTGGCGAAGCGCTCCAACTCGTCGCCGATGGCGGCCCTGGACTGCTCGATCAGCTGCTCCAGCGTGGCGATGCTCTGGCGGGTGCCCTGCCCGGACCACGTGGGTGACTCGAACCGGTCCTCGCAGATGGAGACGCTCTCGCCGTCTCGGACCGCCGCCATCACCTCGGCTCCCACCCCGTCGAGCAGCGGGATGCCGGCGGCGGTGATGAGCAGCGGGCCCACGTTGGGGTAGCGGCCGGAGATCGAAGGGGCAGCGTTGACCACGGCGGCGGGGCCCGCCAGCACCAGTCCCTCAGCGGCCACGCGGTCGAGGTCGGCGTGGTCGATGACGGCCACGTCTCCCGGTCGCAGGGTGGGGATCAGGTCCTTGGTACGGCGTCCGACGCGCGCCGGGCCCCGCACGGCGTCGTTGCCGGCCGACAGGGTCATGAGTGGTCCCCGCCGGCGCCGGCGAGGGCCCGCTGCCGGGCGGCCACCGCCAGCAGCTCCTGGGCATGGCCCTGGGCGGTGGAGCTCCCGGGCTGGCCCGACAGCATGCGGGAAACCTCCACGACCCGGGCCTCGTCGTCGAGGAGCCGGGCGCGGGCCACCGGGCGTCCTTCGTCATCGCTCTTGGACACGGCGATCTGAGCGTCGGCGAAGGCGGCCACCTGGGGCAGGTGGGTCACGACGAGGACCTGGGCGCCGGCACTCAGCGCCGACAGGGCTCGACCCACGGCCAGCCCGGCCTCACCGCCGATGCCGGCGTCGACCTCGTCGAACACGAGCGTGCGGACGTGGCCCTCGCCCCCATCGGACCCGGCGAGGGCGGCGGCGCCCACGGTCAGGCGAAGGGCCAGCATGGTCCGTGACAGCTCACCCCCCGACGCCACCTTGGCCAGGGGCAGGGCGGGTTCCGCGGCGCCGGCGGCCAGCAAGAAGCGGACGTCGTCGGCTGGGTCATCGCCGGCGACGTCGATCTCGAGCCGGGCCCGGGGCATGGCCAGCTCCCGCAGCCGCGCCCCGACGGCGGCGGCGAGCACCGGGGCCGCCGTCCGCCGGGCGGCGGCGACCTCGGCGGCGGCCTCCGCCACGGCACCGGCGGCCTCGATCGCCGCCCGCTCCAGCTCCTCGGAGCGGTGCCCGTGTGTGACCAGCTCGTCCACGGCGTGCCGGCGCCCCTCGGCGACGGCGACCAACCCGGCCAGGTCAGCGACCCCGTGCTTGCGGCACAGCCGGCGAAGGAGCTGACGACGCTGGCGCACCGCCTCGAGGCGCGCCGGGTCCTCCTCGATGGCCTCGGCGGAGCGCCGGAGGTCGGTGGCGACGTCGGCGACCTCGGCGGCCAGCGCCCGGAGCCGCTCCTCGATCTCCGCGAAGGGACGGAGCCCGCTCACGCCCCCCAGCGCGGCGGCCAACGCCTCGTGGGCACCGTGGTCGTCGGCGAGGGCGGCGTGGGCGTCGGCGGCGGCCTGGCGGTGGGCGCTGGCGGCAGCGAGGAGGTCCTCCTCCGCCTCCAGGCTGGCCTCCTCGTCGAGGTCGCCGAGGCCCGCCTGGTCGAGCTCTCCCACCTCGAACCGCAGCAGGTCGAGCTGGCGAGCCCGCTCACCGGCATCGCCGCCGAGCGACCGCAGCTCTGCCTCGATGCCGGCCAGGTGGCGGCGGGCGGCGTGCAGGGGCCGGAGGTCCACCTCACCGAAGTGGTCGAGCGCCGCCCGCTGGGCGAAAGGACTCAACAACGACTGGTGGCTGTGCTGGCCGTGGAGCTCCACCAGGCCGGCGCCTCGCTCGGCCAGGGCGGTGACCGGAGCGGGCCGACCGCCGACGTAGGCCCGGGACCGTCCCTCGGCGGGCACCACCCGGGCCAACACGACCTCGTCACCGGCCCCGTCGACGAAGCGTCCGTCGACCCGCGCCTCGTCGGCGCCCGGGCGCACGACGGTGGCGTCTGCCCTGGCACCCGCCAGCAGCTCCAGCGCGGTGACGACCAGCGTCTTGCCCGCCCCGGTCTCGCCGGTCACGGCGGTCATGCCGGGCGAGAACACCAGTGACAGCTCCGAGATGACGCCGAGGTCGGTGACGGCCAGCTCGAGCAGCATCGACCCTCAGCGCTCGATTCGGGCTCGGACGCTCACGCCGAGAAGGTTAGGCCCACGGTCCGTCCCCGGCCCCTCCCCGGCCGTTACGTCGATGGGGGGGGCGGTGCCGGTCGAGGCCTACCAGTGCCCGGCGCCGCGGTCGTTCAGCCCGAACTTGGCCTTGAGGATGCCGAGGAACCCCCGGCCGTTGAAGGTCGCCACCAGGCCAGGGTGCCTGGCTGCCGTGCAGGCGATGGCGTCCCCCACCTCCAGGCGTCCCAGGCTGCGGCCGTCGACCGACAGGACAGCGGCGCGGTCGGCCGCCACCTCGAGGCGGACGGTCGCTTGCGGTGGGAGCACGAGCGGCCGGTCGAACAGCATGTGGGGGGCCACCGGGATCAGCAGCAGGGCGGCGTGCGAGGGGGCGATGATGGGTCCGCCCGCCGACCAGGCATAGGCGGTCGAGCCGGTCGGCGTCGCCACGATGATGCCGTCGGCGTGGTACGTCGTGAACCGCTCCCCGTCGACCGCCACCTCCACTCGTACGATCTGGCCGGTGGGGGTCTTGCCCACCACGGCCTCGTTGAGCGCGGGGAACGAGCACGAGCCAGCCTCGGCCCGGGACGGGGCGTCAACCGCCACGGTGAGGCGCATCCGCTCCTGGATGTCGTGGTCGCCGGCGAAGAAGCGCTGAAGCGCGGTGTGCAGGTGCCGGGGCTCGACCTCGGCGAGGTAACCGAGGTGCCCGAGGTTGACCCCGATGACCGGGACGCGGTCATCGGCGACCAGGTCGACGGTCCGCAGCATGGTCCCGTCGCCCCCCAAGCTCACGGCGACGTCGAGACCAAGGGTGAGCCGGCCCTCCGCACAGGCGAGGTCGGGCAACCCGGCGTGGCGGGCGTCGGCGTCGGACAGGCGAACCTCGTGACCCTGGTCGAGCAGCCACGTCGCCGCCTCCCGGGCCAGGGCGACGGCTTCGGCCCGGTCATGGTGGAGCACGAAGGCGACCGAGGCCATGTCAGCCGCCGTGGCGGCGGCTCGCCTCGGCCACCACCGCGTCCAGGTCCACGTTGGTGTCGGCGTGGGGAGGGAGCCGGCCATCGGGAGCCACGACGTGGACCAGGAACTCCACGTTGCCGGCGGCACCGGTCAGGGGCGAGGCCATGACGCCCATGATGGCCGCCCCGGCCTGCTCCACGGCGCTGACGATCTCCTCGAGCACCCGTCGCCACACGACGGGGTCACGCACCACGCCCCGTCCCCGGTCAGCCTCGCGCCGGCCGGCCTCGAACTGCGGCTTGACCAGCGGCACCACCGGTGCGCCGGGCGTGGCGAGGCTGAACAGGCTGGGCAGGACGTGCCGCAGGGAGATGAAGGACAGGTCGGCCACGACGACCTCGGCCCCTCCACCCACGTCGTCGAGGCCGAGGGAGCGCACGTCGGTGCGCTCCCGGACCACCACGCGGGGATCGCCGCGCAGCTTCTCGTGGAGCTGCCCGTAGCCTACGTCGGCGGCGACCACCTCGGCCGCCCCCCGCTGGAGAAGACAGTCGGTGAAGCCGCCCGTCGAGGCGCCGGCGTCGAGGCACCGGCGCCCGGTGACGTCGAGCCGGAAGCGCTCGAGGGCGGCGTCGAGCTTCTCGCCACCACGGCCCACGAAGCGGGGCGGGGACCCGAGGATGGTGATGGGCTGGGCGGGATCGACGAGGGTGGCACCCTTGCTCGCCGGAGCACCGGCCACCACCACCCGGCCTGCCTCGATCTCGGCCACCGCCCGGGCCCGGCTGACCGCCAGGCCCCGCCGCACCAGCTCGGTGTCGAGCCGTCGGCGCACCCCTCGAACGCTACCGCTCGGGTTTCGCCCGTGAAGTGCATAGAGTGCGCGAGTGATCCCGCTGCGGGACGACAACCCCACCCGGCGGGTACCGGTCCTCACCGTCCTGCTCATCCTGGCCAACGTCGGCATCTACTTCCTGGTCCAGCCCCAGGGCATGGCCGCCAGCGAGTCGGAGGCGGCGCGGTTCAGCTTCCAATACGCCGCCATCCCGTGCGAGATCATCACCGGGGAGCCGCTGTCCGAGGACGAGTTGCCCACCACCGCGACCGAGGCCGACAACTGTCAGCGGGGCGGCACTCCCGTCTTCGCCGACAAGCAGGTCTGGCTGGCGGTGCTGTTCTCGATGTTCTTCCACGGGAGCCTGTTGCACCTCGGCGGCAACATGTTGTTCCTGTGGGTCTTCGGCAACAACATCGAGGACCATCTGGGGGCGGCGCGCTATCTCGTCTTCTACCTGGTCGCCGGCATCGTGGCGACCGGAGCCCATGTCGCCATCCAGCCCGACAGCACCATCCCCTTGGTGGGGGCGTCCGGCGCCGTGGCCGGAGTGATGGGTGCCTACCTCGTCTGGTTCCCGAATGCGCCGATCCTGACCGCCTTCTTCTTCTTCATCATCTTGTTTCGGGAGATCTCCGCCAAGTGGTTGCTCGGCTTCTGGTTCGTGTCCCAGTTCTTCGTCAACCCCAACGCCGGCGTGGCGTGGATGGCCCATGTGGGCGGGTTCCTCTTCGGCGTGGCGGTGGGCCTGTTGGTGCGGGCCAGCCGGGGGGCCCGCCAGGTGGCCTGGCGAGACCAGTACCTCGAGCCGGGGAAGGACCCCTGGTACGGGAGCCGGCGAGGGCCCTACTGACCGCCGAGCTCGGCCTCCACCAGCGAGGCCAGATCGTCGGCGACAGCATCCGGCTCCGGATCCGCCGGGAGGTCGTCCGGGGAGGTGGCGCCGCTGAAGACCAGGCAGAAGCGGGCACCCAGGTTCCGCGCCAGCCGTCCGTCGGTCGAGGGCCGGTCCCCCACCACCACGTGGTCGCCCTCGCCCACCGCCGAGCGGACCAGGTCGACCATCGGTGCGTAGGGCTTGCCCGCCACCTGGGGCTCGACGATGCCGGCGGCGGTGGCCACGGCGGCCAGGATGGCACCCGCCCCCGGCACCGGGCCATCGCTGGTGGGGAGGGTGGGGTCGTCGTTGGTGCCCACCAGGCGGGCGCCATGGTGCAGCGCGTGGTGGGCCACCCGCAGCCGTTCGTAGTCGAACTGGTGATGGAACCCGACCACCACCGCGTCAGCAGGCCCCTCGGTGAAGGGGCGCACGCCTCGTTCCTCGAGGGCCTCCCTCACACCGGCGCCGCCGCAGACCACGGCCGAGGTACCGGGCTCGAGCACCGAGGCGGCGGCCAGGGCCGAGGTCAGCACGTCCCCTTCGGCCTCGATGCCGATCGCCGCCAGCTTGGCCTCCTGGTCGCGTACGTAGGCCGAGGAGTTGTTGGTCACGAACACCACCTTGTGCCCGGCCTCGCGCAGGCGACGTACCGCCTCCGGGGAGCCGGGGATGGCCTCCCCGCCCAACCACACCGCGCCGTCCAAGTCGATCACCCACGCCACGGGGGCATTGTCGCCGCCTGACGACCCCCAATGACGAATCGTGGGGCGCCGCCGGCTGGCGCGCCGCCTCCCGCCACCGGTGACGCCACCGCAGGACGCACCTGCTAGGCAAGGGGCGTGGCCCGCTTCGAGCCGTTCGCCGGCCTTCGCTACCGCGATGACATCGACCACGAGACGGTCATCGCCCCGCCCTACGACGTCATCGATGACGACGATCGTGAGCGCCTGGCATCGAAGGGCCCGTACAACGCCGTGCGGCTGGAGGTGCCGGTCGACGAAGGAGGTCAGGACCGCTATGCCGTGGCCGCCCGCCTGCTCCAGGAGTGGCAGGACGCCGGGGTGCTGCTCCAGGACTCCGAGCCGGGCTTCTACCTCTACCGGATGGGTTACCACGACGAGCAGGGACGGCCACGCCAGACCAACGGGATTCTGGGCACCCTGGAGCTCTCGGTGCCCGGGGAGGGCGACGTACTTCCCCACGAGGAGACCACTCCCAAGGCCAAGAGCGACCGGCTCCAGCTGCTCGAGTCCACCCGGTGCAACCTGTCGCCCATCTGGTGCCTCTCCCTGGCCAAGGGGCTGGGCAGCCTCGCCCGTCCCCAGGGACCTCCTGCGGCCAGGGGCACCGACGAGCTCGGCATCCACCACCGGCTCTGGCGGATGACCGCACCGGCCTTGACGGCAGCGGTCACCGACCTCGTGGCTTCGGCACCGACCGTCATCGCCGACGGGCACCACCGCTACGAGACCGCCCTGGCCTACCGGCAACGGAGGCGGGCGGAGAACGGTGATCGCCCCGGTCCGTACGACCTGACCATGGCGCTCATGGTCGAGCTGTCCGAGGAGGAGCTGGCGGTGCGGCCCATCCACCGGTTGCTCACCGGCCTGCCCGACACGCTCGACGTCGTCGAGGCCCTGTCGCCGTGGTTCGACGCGACGGCCGCGCGCGGTGGTCACGACCGTCTGCCCCAGCTGATGGAGTCGGGCGAGGCCCTCGGGTTGGTGCTCCCGGACGGGCGCGGCTTCCTGCTGCGCCCCCGTTCTGGCGCCTTTCCAGCCAACCTGCCCGACCTCGACTCGAGCCGCGTCGAGGTCGCCCGCTCGGCGCTCCCGGAGCACGAAGTGGTGTACCAACACGGCGCGTCGACCATCCTCAGCCGGGTCGGTTCCGACCCCGGCGCAGTCGGCCTGCTGCTGCGGCCCCCAACCGTGGCGCAGATCGCGGCAACTGCTCATCGGCGCGAGCGCATGCCCCCCAAGACGACGTACTTCCACCCCAAGCCCCGTACGGGGATGGTGTTCCGGCTCTTCGACCGCTGAAGAGCGGTCGTTGTAGGGTTGACCATGGCCCGAAAGCGACGGCCCACCCGCGAGGAGCTCGAGCGGCAGGCCCAGATCGAGTTGGAGCGCTCGATGGGACGCTCCCTGGGATCGCGGGGTTCGCCGTACTCGTCGCCGCCCGGTCCCGCGGCCGGTCCTCCGCCGGCGTGGGAGCACGACGCCGGTCCTCGGGCACCTGAACCGGCCGGACCGCCGGCGTGGGAACAGCACCCCGGCCCGCCAGGCGACGACGAGCGCTTCTCCCGTCTCACCGCAGCGGAGGAGGAAGCGGCGGTCACCGAACTGGCCTTGCAGCAGTGGGCCGAACGCCGGGGCGGTGGCTCGCTCGAGGCGCACGTGGTCAACCGCATCCAGCCCTCCCAGGCCGAGGCGGCGCGCGACCAGGCGCTGCGTCAGGCCCTGGCCCGCCAGCAGCGCTTTGCTCCGGCGGTCCGGCGGAAGCCGGTTCCGCAGTCCACGGCCCGGGGGTTCGCCAACTCATGGACCTCGTCGTCCCCCTCGGCCGCCAGTGAGGAACCCATGATGTGGGAATCGGCCGTATCTACGGGTTCCCGACGTCCGGTCCGTTCCGCGGAGGAGGTTGCGGAAGAGCCCGCGCTGACGCCGCCGACCAAGAAGGCACCGGCGAGGAAGCGCCCGGCCACGCGGAAGGCCACGGCGAAGACGACCCCGGCGCGCAAGAGATCCCCCGCCAAGAAGGCCGCCGCCAAGAAGCCCGCCGCCAACAAGGCAACCGCCACGAACAAGGCGACCGCCACGAAGAAGGCGACCGCCACGAAGAAGGCGGCCGGCAAGAAGGCTTCCGCCCCGAAGCGCGTGCCGGCTGGCAAGGCCTCGGCCGGCAAGAAGAAGGTGCCAGGTACGTCGGCCAGGCGTCCCGCCGGCAAGGCGGCGCCGTCACGCCGGGCGGGCACCACCTCTCGGCGGCCCCGTGGCTGAGACACGCCAGACCGAGGGGTTGAAAGAGCGACCGGCGACCGGCTTGACGCGGATCGTGCACCACGTCGAAGCCGTCGATTTCGGCGAGCGGACCCTCTATGAGGGTGGCCGCCTCACCGTCTCGGCCGCCGAGGCAGCTCAGATTCTCTCCTCGCCCGCCCTGGGGGAGGTCTCGGTGTCGTGGGCCTCTCCGGGCTCAGCACTTCGGATCGTCAAGGTCCTCGACGCGGTGGAACCCCGGACCAAGGGCCCGGGAGGTGGCGGCATCTTTCCCGGTTTCGTGGGGCCCGCCCAGCCACAGGGCCGAGGCCGTACCCACGTGCTGCGGGGTGCCGCCGTGGTGGCTGCCGGTTACCTGCCTCGGGCGCAGGAAGCGGTCATCGACATGTCGGGTCCGGCAGCCGCCCTCTCCCCACTGGGGTCCACGCACAACCTCGTGGTGGAGTTCGTCCCCGCCGACGGGGCAAGCTGGGAGGACGTCGACGAGGCGGTTCGACGGGGCACGCTGGCGTTGGCCGCCCGTCTGGCCGAGGCCGCCCTCGACGCCCCCCCAGATGCCGTGGAGGAGCTGCCGACTCCGTCCTCGGCTGGCGCCGGACTGCCTCGCGTGGGCGTGGTGACCAACCTCCAGACCCAAGGGAGCTTCAAGGATGTCTTCGTCTACGGGCGGAGCTTCGCCAAGGCGCTTCCGACGCTGCTCGATGCCGGTGACCTCGACGACGGTGCCGTCGTGAGCGGCCAGTTCGGGCACCCGGGGCTGAAGAACCCCACCTTCATGCACCAGAACCACCCCGTGGTTGCCGAGCTCCGGCGGCGTCACGGCAAAGACCTGAACTTCGCCGGCGTGGTGCTCGCCCCCGAGCCCGTCGACGCCGACAACAAGCAGCTCATCTCCGTCCACGCCGCCCGGGTGTGTGCCGCCGCTGGGTTCGACGCCGCCCTGGTGACCAAGGAGGGTGGGGGGAACGCCGACGCCGACGTCGCTCTCAAGATGGACGAGCTCGAGGCACTGGGCATCGTTGCCGTCGGCCTGTTCGCCGAGATGGCCGGCACTGACGGCACCGGCCCCTCAGTCGTCGTGCCTCCCAGCCGAGCAACGGCCATGGTCAGCACCGGCAATTACGACGACCAACTCCTGCTACCGGCCGTGGACCGCGCGCTGGGGGGAACGACGGTGAACCTCGTCGATCTGCCTGCCACTGACGAGCTGCGCCTGCCGACGGCAGTTGTCTACTGCTCGCTGAGCCCGCTCGGCTGGGGCCATCTACGCTGCGAAGCGGCGGTCTGAGGCACCCATGACGAAGGTCGTCCACTACATCAACCAGTTCTTCGCCGGGATCGGCGGTGAGGATGCCGCTGGCTCCTCACCGGTTCGCGTCGAGGGCACCGTCGGCCCGGGACGGCGCCTCCAGCAGCTGCTGGGCGACGACCTGGAGATCGTGGCCACCGTCCACTGTGGCGATGACTACGCCTCGGGCTCCTCCGATGCCATCGAGGAGATCCTGGCGCTCGTCCGCCAGGACGACCCCGACCTGCTGATCGCCGGACCGTCCTTCACCAGTGGCCGTTACGGACTCGCCTGTGCCCGCGTCGCCGCCGCGGCGACGCAGGCGGGGATCACGTCGCTGGCGGCCATGCACGAGGAGAACCCGGGCGTCGACGAGGCCGGTGGCGCCACCGTGGTGCGCAGCGGAGTCGCCGCTCGGGAGATGGGCCGGTCGCTGGAGACGCTGGCCGCCGCCGCCGCCATCGTGGCCAGTGGTGAGCCGCTCACCAACGAGCAGGGGCGACTGGGACGGCCCCGGCGCCAGGTGGTACGGGTCGACCGGCCAGCGGCGGCCCGAGCCGTCGACCTCGCGCTGGCCCGCCTCGGCGGTGACCTGGAGGCGACCGAGGTCCCGCTGCCGCGCTTCGACCAGGTGACGCCGGCTGCCCCGGTGGACGATGTCGGGCAGGCCGTCGTGGCCCTGGTGACCGAGGGTGCGCTGGTGCCTGAGGGCAACCCCGGCCGGCTCGAGTCCGCCCGGGCGACCCGGTGGTTGCGGTACTCCCTCGACGGCGTCGACGCCCTGGCTCCCGAGCACTACGGCTCCGTCCACGGGGGCTTCTCGACGGTATGGGCCAACGAGGACCCGCATCGCATCGTGCCACTGGACATCGCGCGGGAGCTGGAGGCGGAAGGGGCCATCGGCAGGCTCCACGGTGAGTACCTCGTCACCGCCGGGAACGGGACCTCAGTGGCCAACGCCCGTCGCTTCGGGGTCGAGTGGGCCGCCGACCTTCGCCGTTCAGAGGTACGGGCGGCCATCCTGACGTCCACTTGAGGGACCGGCACGCGTTGCGGGGCAACGCTGGCGAAGGAGTTGGAGCGGGCAGGGATCGCCACCGCCCTCCTGTGCAACCTCGTGTCGATCGCTGAGCGCGTCGGGGCTCCCCGGATCGTCGCCACCCGGGGCATCCCGTACCCCACGGGTGATCCGTCACTCGGACCGGCGCAGGAGCGGGCGTGGCGCCGCAAGCTGGTGGAGCGAGCGCTCGAAGCGGTGGCCACCCCGGTGTCGTCACCAACCATTTTCGAGGTCAACGGCGGAAAGGACAATGCATGAACGCGCCCGTGGTCGTCGCCGCAACCCAGGTCCTGGCCCACGTGCCGGGCATGGCTCGCCACGGTTCCAAGCCGTCACGGGAGCTGCCCAAGGACGCCGAGGTCGAGCGCAAGTTCCTGGCGTCGCTGCGCACGTTCGAGGAGGCGGTCGCCTATCCCCCGCACCAGGCCTACCTCTCGACCCTGCACCCTCGGGCCCTGCCTGAGCGGCCCTGGGTGGGCACGACCGGCTCCGCCTCTCGCTTCGGGGGTGGCGGCGAGGTGATGCCGGAGGAAGAGCTGCTCGGGCTGCTGGCGGCGGTCGACGAGGCGGGGCTGGTGACCCTGACCTCGAGCCTCGCCGAGCGGGCGGCGGCGGCGTTGCGGACGCACCCGCTGGGCAAGCACCTGGCCCTCGACCGCATCGAGCGGGCCGTTGGTGACGTGGGCGGCGCCCGGGAAGCCCCGGGGTCGTTGGCGCTGCATGTCGGCGGCGGCCGAGCCGAGGGCGCCGTGCGTCCGGCGGACGAGGTCGACCAGGCGCTGACGGCTTCGGTCCTGCTGGAGAACCTGTCGTCCAAGGCGACGGCCACCCTGGCCCTGCTGCACCTGGTCCACGACCACGATCTCGACCCGCAGTCGATCGACTACGTCATCGGCTGTGGCGAGGAGGCAATCGGCGATCGCTACCAGCGCGGCGGCGGCAACCTGGCCAAGGCGGTGGCCCATGCTGCCGGCCTCTCAGAAGCGTCCGGCATGGACATCAAGAACTTCTGTGCGGCGCCCATCCCGGCCCTGATGGTGGCAGCCAGCCTGGTGCAATCGGGCGTGTTCAAGCGGGTGGCGGTGGTGGCCGGCGGGAGCCTGGCCAAGCTCGGCATGAAGTTCCAAGGTCACCTGCGCAACGACCTCCCCGTCCTCGAGGACGTCCTGGGGGGTGCGGCGGCACTGGTCGAGGCCGACGACGGCGTGTCGCCGATCCTGCGCCTCGACAGCGTGGGACGCCACCGGGTCTCCGCCGGCGGCTCCGCTCCCCAGATCATGGAGGCGCTGGCCCTGGAGCCTCTGCAACGGCTCGGCCTGGCCACCACCGACGTGGACGACTTCGCCACCGAGCTGCACAATCCCGAGGTCACCGAGCCGCAGGGCTCGGGCAACGTGCCCGAGCGCAACTACCGCACGCTTGCCGCCCTTGCCAGCAAACGCGGGGACATCACCCGCGAGGAGATCCCCGCCTTCGTGCAGACCCGGGGGATGCCCGGGTACGCCCCCACCCAGGGTCACCTGGCGTCGGGCCTCTGCTACCTTCCGCACGCCCTCGCCCGCCTGACGTCGGGAGAGGCACGAAGAGTGATGATGATCGCCAAGGGAAGTCTCTTCCTGGGGCGCATGTCGCAGTTGTCGGACGGAATGAGCCTGTTGCTCGAACGCAATCAAGGCCAAGGACGATGAGACTCAAGGACAATGAAGGAGGTGAGCACATGCTGAAGGGGAAGCAAGTCGTCGCTCTGGGTGAGCGGGACGGCGTCTCCGGCCCCGCCATCGCCGCCTGCGTCGAGGCGGCCGGTGGCACCGTGGCGTTCTCCGCCACCGAATGCTTCGTTTGAACGTCGGCAGGTGCCATGGACCTGGACAGCCAGGAGCAGTTGCTCCGGCTGTCGGAGACCCACGGACGTGATGATCTCGTGGTGGTGATCGGAGCTCCCGACCCGGAGAGCGCCGCAGTCACCGCCGAGACCATCGCCAAGGGGGATCCCTCGTACGCAGGTGCATTGGCAGGGGTCCAGTTGGGCCTCGAAGTACGCCACGTTCTCGACGACGAGATCAGACAGGAGGTGCCGGACGACATCTGGGATGCCCAGATCGGCGTCATGGCCGACGTGCTCGACGGGCCGGCCTTGACCGAGGCCGTGGCCAAGGCCAGCCAGGGCGACGGCGCCTCCGGCTGAACGGCATCCCTCTTCAAGACGACCCGCCCGCCGCCTGCTCGCCGGCCGTCGCCAAGGCTACTGCCACCGCCTGTGCCGCTCGGGCACGCCGGCGGGTGGGCACCACGCGCTCGGCGACGACCTCGGTGCGACTCCGGGTCGCTCCCCCGGCTCGGAAGAAGCGCCGTCGGACACGGCCGACGACGACCACCTCCACGTCGACGTCGAGGTCACCAGCGGAAGCCGGTGGGTTGACCCATGCCACCGGGACGGTCTCGGCACGTTCCCCGGGGCGCGGCACGGTCACGTCATAGCTGACGACCACATCACCTGACGGCAGCAGGCGTTCTTCGGGAGGGCGGGAGAGGCGGCCCCGCAGGATGGCGACGTTCACGGCACGTCCCTTTCTGACAGGCGGTTGTCGGGGGGAAGCGCCGCCGCCAGCGTAACGACGAGGTGACACCATCACTTTCCGCCGGCGATCATCCGCCGGTGCCCGTTGCACGGAGCTGCACCAGCGTCGGATGCTGCTTCGCCTGGCGGACTCCGCAGCGATTACCTCAGCGAGCGGTGGCGTTCGGCGGCGTCGGCGAAGCCGGAATCGGCGTCGACCACTCGCCGGAACAGCTCCCGCGCCCGGGGAAGGTCCCCACCGCGCTCATGAAGGGCGGCCAGGGCGTACCACAGGCGCAGGTGGTGCTCCCGAGGATTGCGGACCTCGACGGGGCCCTGCTCGAGCAAGCGAATGGCCTCGGTCACCTTGCCACGGTCGGCCAGGGCTCCGGCCGCCACGATCCGGCCTTCGACCACCACCGGTGCCGGCGCCCCGTCCCGACGCAGCTCGTCCCAGAGCCGGTCCACCTCGTCGTAGTGGCGGAGGGCCCGATGGCAGTCGGCCAGCACGGGGTGCTGCTCGATGGACCCACTGAGGCGTTGAGCCGCCTCCAACTCGGTGATCGCCGCCCGCCACTTCCCCATGCGGTACAACGTGAGGCCGTGGAGCTCCCGGACGGCGGCCACCTCCGGGGCCCGCCGGGCCAGGCGCTCGAGCAGTCGCCGAGCGTCCGGATAGCGCTCCCGCTCGTAGGCACGAGTGGCGTCCTGCAGGCGCTTGGCGTCCCGCTCGGCGGTGGCCGCTCCGACGCTGGCCACCAGTTCCTCGTTGACCTCCGCCGGGAGCTTGGCGGGGCGACGGTGCGGATCGTCAGCCGGACGCTCCCGGGTCCCCCCGCTGGCGCCTTTCCCCTCCTCCTCCACCCGCCCGGCGTCGGTCCACTCCTCCGGCGGCGACGGCGGCCCGCCCTCGGGCACCGGAGCCGGCTTGGAGGCACCGTCGCCAGTGGAGCGCAGGGTTCGGGCGCCCCTTCGAGCGACACCACCCCATCCCCGCCCCTCGACACCGGTGTCGCCGGTCTGCCGGCGCCCCCTTTCCGCCCCGCTTTGCCCAGAGCCGAGGCCCGGCTTCCCGCGGCCACCAGGCTTCCTCGGGCCGCCGATGCCTGGCCGGCGGCCTCGAGCGTCGCCAGTCCCACGACGAGGGGAATCTGGACCGGGGGGACGTCCGGGAGGCACGTCCCCGACGCTACCGCCAGAGCGCCAGACCGCCGAAAACGGCGACGAGCCCCGCGCAGCGGGGCTCGTCGTAGAGAAATTTCCGGCGGCGACCTACTCTCCCAGGGGGTCACCCCCCAAGTACCATCGGCGCAGACGGGCTTAACTTCCGTGTTCGGAAAGGGAACGGGTGTGGCCCCGCCGCCATGGCCACCGGAAAATCGGTGCTGTTGTCAGTTGCCCGTTTGCGAAAGTTCGGGCTCCTGTAAGCGTTCGATAGCGAGCACGGGCATTGAGTGTTGATTCAAGCCCTCGGCCGATTAGTACCGGTCAGCTGAACACGTTGCCGTGCGTACACTTCCGGCCTATCGACGTGGTCGTCTGGCCACGGGCCTTACCTGGTTATCCAGTGGGAGATCTCATCTTGGAACGAGCTTCGCGCTTAGATGCTTTCAGCGCTTATCCCTTCCGCAGGTCGCTAACCAGCCATGCCCTTGGCAGGACAACTGGCACACGAGAGCTGCGTCCGTCCCGGTCCTCTCGTACTAGGGACAGCCTTCCTCAAATCTCCTACGGCTACGGCGGATAGGGACCGAACTGTCTCACGACGTTCTAAACCCAGCTCGCGTACCGCTTTAATGGGCGAACAGCCCAACCCTTGGGACCTGCTTCAGCCCCAGGATGCGACGAGCCGACATCGAGGTGCCAAACCTTCCCGTCGATATGGACTCTTGGGGAAGATGAGCCTGTTATCCCCGGGGTACCTTTTATCCGTTGAGCGACGACGCTTCCACACGCTATCGCCGGATCACTATGTCCTGCTTTCGCACCTGCTTGACGTGTCTGTCTCGCAGTCAAGCTCCCTTGTGTCATTGCACTCGATGGCTGATTGCCGACCAGCCTGAGGGAACCTTTGAGCGCCTCCGTTACTCTTTAGGAGGCGACCGCCCCAGTCAAACTACCCGCCTGGCGCTGTTCCCGACCCGGATCACGGGCCCAGGTTAGAGTCCCAGTACGAACAGGGTGGTATCTCAAGGATGGCTCCACGCCGGCTGACGCCGGCGCTTCCTAGCCTCCCACCTATCCTGCACAATCCGCACCAAAACTCAACACCAAGTTATAGTAAAGGTCCACGGGGTCTTTCCGTCCTGCCGCAGCTAACGAGCATCTTTACTCGTACTTCAATTTCGCCGGGTCTGTGGTTGAGACAGTGGGAAAGTCGTTACGCCATTCGTGCAGGTCGGAACTTACCCGACAAGGAATTTCGCTACCTTAGGACCGTTATAGTTACGGCCGCCGTTTACTGGGGCTTAGGTTCAGAGCTTCGCCCTTGCGGACTAACCCTTCCCCGTAACCTTCCAGCACCGGGCAGGCGTCACAGCGTATACATCGTCTTGCGACTTCGCACGCTGCTGTGTTTTTAGTAAACAGTCGCTTCACCCTGCTCTCTGCGACCTCTTCGGGCTCAGCACGCGAAGTGCTTCACCCTGATGAGGCCCTCCTTCTCCCGAAGTTACGGAGGTATTTTGCCGAGTTCCTTAACCACTGTTCTCCCGATCGCCTTGGTATTCTCTACCTGCCCACCTGCGTCGGTTTGGGGTACGGGCACCGTGTCAGCTCGCTAGAGGCTTTTCTTGGCAGCATGGGATCAATGACTTCGCCTAGATCGGCTCGGCATCGCGTCTCAGGCTGAATGGGGTTCGGATTTGCCTGAACCCCGCCCTACACGCTTACCCCGGGACAACCAACGCCCGGGATCATCTACCCTCCTGCGTCTCCCCGTCGCTGTCCGCCACGGAATGGGTCGGTTCGCTCCCGAAGGAGCAGCCCCTTAGCAATTCCGTCTTGGAATGGGCGCGGACACGGTGGTACTGGAATATCAACCAGTTGTGCATCGACTACGCCTTTCGGCCTCGCCTTAGCTCCCGACTCACCCTGGGCGGATTAGCCTTCCCCAGGAACCCTTGGGCATTCGGCGGAGGAGTTTCTCACTCCTCTTTCGCTACTCATGCCGGCATTCGCTCTCGAGCGCGCTCCACGACCGCTTCTGCGGCCGCTTCGCTGCACGCTCGACGCTCCCCTACCACTCCTTCGCTTGAGGCGAAGAAATCCGCAGCTTCGGCTCTAGGCTTGAGCCCCGTTTCATTGTCCGCGCAGGACCACTCGACCAGTGAGCTATTACGCACTCTTTCAAGGGTGGCTGCTTCTAAGCCAACCTCCTGGCTGTCTGTGCAATCCCACATCGTTTTCCACTTAGCCTAGAATTAGGGGCCTTAGCTGGCGGTCTGGGCTGTTTCCCTCTCGACCATGAAGCTCATCCCCCATGGTCTCACTGCCGGGCTATTGAAGCGTTGGCATTCGGAGTTTGATTGGGGTCGGTAAGCTTGTAGGCCCCCTAACCCTTCCAGTGCTCTACCTCCGATGCTGAACATC
>DASZDK010000085.1:0-14815 GCA_035942035.1 Acidimicrobiales bacterium | reverse complement strand
TGCTCCCCCACTACAGCCCCCTGAAGGTCGCTGAGGTCTTCCGGACCCTGCACACGTTGTACCCCGGGCGCATCGACCTCGGCATCGGCCGCACCGCCGGCGCCGACGCCGTGGCGGCGGCCGCCCTGGCCCACGGTCCCGGCGCCCTGGGCGACGAGCACCACCCCGACCAGGTCGACGACCTGGTCGGCTTCCTGCACGGCCGGCTGCGCCCCGACCACCCGTTCGCGTCGGTGCGGGCCATGCCCCAGGGCCCCGGCGCTCCGGAGCTGTGGGGGCTGGGGTCGAGCAGCTACGGGGCCGCCCTGGCCGCGGGGACGGGTCTGTTCTTCTCCTTCGCCCACTTCATCTCACCCGGCCACGGCCCCCAGCTGCTGGCGAACTACCGCCGGCGCTTCCGCCCCTCGCAGCGGTGCCCCGAGCCCCGCGCCAACGTCGGGGTCTCGGTGGTGTGCGCCGAGACCGACGCCGAGGCGGAACGCCTTGCCCTCAGCGCCGACGTGTGGCGCCTCCGTCCCGAGGGCCCCGAGCGTGGGCCATTGCTGTCGGTGGAGGACGCCGAGGCAGTGCCGCTCACGCCGGTGGAGCGCGTCCTGCTCGTGCAGCACCGTGACCGCCGGGTGGTGGGAGCGCCGGACCGTGTGCGGGACCGCCTTCTCGAGCTGGCCTACACCCATGACGTGGACGAGCTGGTGGTGCTCACCGTGTGCCACGACCTCCGCGCTCGCTTGCGCTCCTACGAGCTGCTGGCCGAGGCGTTCGAGCTGGAGCGTCGCCCGTAGGACCTTCGTCATCCACGCGACCGAGCGGCCACGAAGTCGCCACAGGGGTAACCTGACCATTGGTCGACAGCGACGTCGTGGCCCGGCAACGGGTGAGCGACGGCGAAGACGACGTCTTCGCGTGGGGGACGACATGGCAACGAGCGCCGGCGAGAGCGAGCCCGTACTTCCACCCGATCAGGTCCGCAGGGTCGGAGGGGACATCGACATCGTGCCTCCCACCGGAGCGCTGGCACGCGGCGCGCCCGAGCGCAAGCTGATGCGGGCCGACCGCTACGACCGGCTGGCGCAGCTCGTCATCCACGAGGAGCTGACGCCCACGGGCACGGTCCTGATGACCTTCCGGGTGGTCGACGACAAACCTTTCCGCTTCGAGCCCGGCCACTTCGTTGGCATCCGCGCCGAGGTCGGTGAGCACGGCGTCCGCCGCAGCCCCTACTGCATCGCCTCGACACCGAACGAGGAGGCGACCTTCGATCTTCTCGTCCGCCTGGTGCCCGAAGGGCCCCTGTCGTACTACCTCGCCGGTCTCCAGGTCGGCGACGTGATCCACTTCCGCGGTCCCAGCGGACGCTCGATGGTGCCCAAGGAGGCCGATACCGATGTGGTGCTGGTGGCCACGGGGGTCGGCGTCGGGCCCTGCCTGCCCCTCGCCCGGCACCTCCTCGCCGAGAACGCCGACCGGCCCATCCAGCTGTACTGGGGACTCCGCCTGGAGGACGACATCTGCATGCTCGACGAGCTCGACGAGCTCGCCGGCGATCACCGGAGCTTCCGCTACGCCATCTCGCTGTCCCAGCCTCCAACGGATTGGACCGGCCTGCGGGGCCGGGTGACCGAGAGCGTCCCCGGCCTGCTGAAGACATTGGGGGACAAGTCGTTCTGCCTGGTGGGGAACGGGGCCATGACCCACGAGATGGCGACCGCGCTGTCGGACTTCGGCGTCGACCCCCGGCGCATCCACGAGGAGATCTACTTCAACGTCAAGCACCGGCCCGATCCGGCCGTGCTCGAGGACATCCGAGAACGGTTCGTGGCCAGCGACCTCTTCTCGCCCTACGCCCACCAGAAGGCGGGCCTGTTCATGCCCGAGACGCCGGTCACGGCGTCTCGCCGGAGTCGCCCGCGCTGAGGCGCCGCCGCTGGGTCCGTACGGGGCAGCACCATGGTGGCGACAGGTAGCGAGGCGAGGACGCTGGGTAGTGGAAGGACACATCCAGGACGCAGCGAAGGAGCGATTCGAGCGTGGCGAACATCAGCGAGGTCATGACCAAGGACGTCGTCAGCTTCCCGTCCACCGCCACGGTGGTGGAGGCAGCCCTCGCCATGCGGGGAGCCGACATCGGCTACGTGCTGATGACCACGGAGGACCAGCCCCGAGGCGTGATCACCGACCGCGACATCGTCGTCCGGGTGATCGCCGAGGGCCTCGACCCCTCGGAGACCACGCTCGGTGACATCGCCAGCGGCGAGCTGGTCTGCCTGACCCCCGAGCACACCGCCGAGGACGCCGCCCGCCTCATGCGCCAGCTGGCGGTGCGACGCCTCCCCGTGGTCGACGACCGTGACCGCCTGGTCGGCGTGGTCGCGATCGGGGATTTGGCGGTGGAGAACGACCCCGAGTCGGCGCTGGCCGACATCAGCGCCAGCCCTCCCAACGAGTAGCCGCCGCCTCGTCGGGAGGCCTGTGGCCTACGGCCAGGAGGTCTCGGTCGAGGCCGCCACCACCAGCTCCTTGATGTCGCACCCGTCGGGCTGCGACAGTGCGAACACGGCCGCCGCGGCGACAGCCTCGGGCGAGCACAGCCGGGCGTCGGGACCGGGCCGGTACTGCTCTTCGCGCTCGTCGAAGAAGGCGGTGTGCATCCCCCCGGGCGTCAACAGGGTTACCCCGACCCGGCCCTTCATCTCGGCGGCGAGGGCCCGGGTGAATCCAACCACGCCGAACTTGCTGGCGCAGTAGGCGGTGGCGTCGGGGAACACCCGGTGGCCGAGGGTGGAGGCGACGGTGACGACGCGACCGCCGACAGCCTCGAGGGAGGGCAGCGCGGCGCGCACCACCGCGGCGGTCCCCAGCAGGTTGACGGCCACGATGCGCTCCCACGTCTCGGTGGGAACCTGGTCGAGGGCGCCGGGCACGTCGATGCCGGCGCAGGTGACGACGGCGTCGATCCCGCCGTAGGACTCGGCCACCCGCCGCACCGCCTCCTCGGCGTCCTTGGAGTCGGCCAGGTCGACCTGCTCGAAGGCCCGGCCCTCGGCCGGTGGGCGCCGGTCGAGGACGACGGGGGTGGCGCCGGCGGCATCGAGGTTGTCGGCGACGGCGGCACCTAGCCCCGACGAACCCCCGGTGACGATCACGGTCCAGTGGGCGGGATCAGCGTGCACGGCGCACGGCCTCCTTCATCAGACGGCTGGTCGACCGGCCCGCCAGGTAGGGCAGGACCACGGCCTCGCCCCCCCATTGCGCCAGGGTGCGAGCTTCGGGCAGGTCGGCCACGGCGTAGTCGGCGCCCTTGGCGAACAAGTGAGGCTGGAGCTGCTCGAGCGCCTGCACCGGGGTGTCCTCGTCGAAGATCATGACGCCGTCGACGCAGTCGAGGGCGGCCAGCACGGCGGCGCGGTCGTCCTGCGACTGCAGCGGGCGGTCCGGGCCCTTGAGCCGGTGGACCGAGTCGTCGGAGTTGAGGCACACCAGCAGGCAGTCGCCCAGGCGGCGCGCCGCCTGCAGCATGTGCACGTGGCCAGCGTGGAGCAGGTCGAAGCAGCCACCCGTGGCCACCACGGTGCCGCCCTCCCGGCGCATCCGGGCAGCCAGCGCCACGGCGTCGAGCGAGCCCACGTCGCCGTCCACCGCCGGTGCCAGGTCGACGACCGAGAAGCCGGCGGCTCCACCGGCAGCCACGAAGGCGGAGGCCACGTGCACCGCCTCCTCGACGGCCTCCGACACCAGCGACCCTCGGGCCAGGGCGACGGCGGCGGCGGAGGCGAAGCGGTCGCCGGCGCCGCACGGGTCGCCGTCGGCGAACGGAGCCGGTACCGCCAGCGGGGGACCGTCCGGGCCCACGAGGAGGGCGCCACGGGAACCGAGCGTCACCGCCACCGCCACCGCCCCCCACCGGTCGGCGAGGGCCCGGGCCCGGCTGGCCACCGCTGCTGTTCCCGAGCCGGAGGGCTCGGGGACCAAACGGGCGGCCTCGCTGGCGTTCGGAGTCACCAGGCGCAGGCCGGCCACGGGCTCGGGGCCCCGGGGGTGGGGATCCCACACCAGAGGGGTGTGGGGCACGAGCCGGCCCAGGGACAGGCGCACGCCGGCGTCGGCGGCCACGCCGCGCCCGTAGTCGGCCACCAGCACGGCGTCGGCGCCCTCGAGGGCGGCACGGGCGGCGGCGGTCGCGGCTCCGACCGTGCCGGGAGGGCCTCCGTGGTCGATTCGCACCAGGGTGCGCCCGCCTGCCTGCACCCGCACCTTCTGCGGGGTACGCCCGTCGAGACCGAGGTCGACCACCTCGACGCCCGCTCGCTCGAGCAGACCCGCCAGCTGGCGCCCGGGCTCGTCGTCGGCCAGAGCGGTGACCAGCACCACCTCGGCCCCGTCGGCCGCAGCCAAGCTGGCGGCAAGGGCGGCCCCACCAGGGCGGGGGCGCTCGACCGGGGCGTCGACCACCGGGACAGGTGCGTCCGGGGCCAGGCGCTCGGCGCTCCCGTCGAGGTCGCGATCGAGCAGGGCGTCCCCGACGACCACCAACCGCTTCCCCCGGCGGCCGTTGCCATCGGCCCTCGTTGTTTGTCGGCTGGCCCACCGTGGCGGCGGGAGATCCGACAAAGAACGTGAGGGAGCGGGGGTGACGGGCGCCTCCGGGGGCTCAGGCAGGCACCGCTCGCCGGCGTCGGCCTCGGACGGGAGGACGCCGAGCGCCGTGTCGACGGCCGCGCACAGCAGGTGCACGGCCACCTGGTGGACCTCCTGCACCGTGGCGGTGGCGGGGGCGTCGACGACCACGGCGTCGTCGGTCAGCTCCAGGAGGGGATTGGGCGCCGCACCGGTCAGGGCCCAAATGGTGAGGCCGGCGGCGCGGCCGGCGGCAGCGGCGGCGAGCACGTTGGGACTGCACCCCGACGTGCTCAACAGCACCAGCACGTCGCCCGGCCGGCCGTGGCCCCGGACCTGGCGGGCGAACACGTCGTCGGTGCCGTAGTCGTTGGTGATGGCAGTGACGCTGGACGCCTCCACGCACAAGGAGATGGCGCTGAACGCCCGGCGATCGTCCCGGTAGCGCCCGACCAGCTCGGAGGTGAGGTGCTGCGCCTGAGCGGCGCTGCCCCCGTTCCCGGCCGCCAGCAGGCGCCCGCCCCCGCTCAGCACGGCGGACAGGTGCCGGCCCCACCCGTCGATGCGGCCCACGTCCGCCTCCAGCTCGGCGAGCGGCGCGGCCAGAGCGGCCAGGTGCGCTCGCCCGTGGGGCACGGGACCGGTGGGCCGGGTCACGTCGACCACTCCGCCGACGTCGACGTGGTGCGAGCGCCGGCGAGGGCCAGCTCGGTCGCCACCTCCAGGGTCTGCTCGGCGACGCGCTCCCAACCGAAGCGCTCCGCCCGGCGGCGTCCCGCCATGCCCATGGCCCGGCGCCGCTCGTCGTCGCCGAGGACGGCAGCCAGGGCCTCGGCGATACGCCGCGGTTGGCGGGGCGGCACCAGCAGGCCGGTGACGCCGTCGACGACGTTCTCGCCCAGCCCACCGACGGCCGAGGCCACCACGGGCACTCCGCAGGCCATGGCCTCGACCGCGACGAGGCCGAAGGGCTCGTACCACGGGCAGCACGCCACCACGTCGGCCGAGCGGAGCAGGGCGGGAACGTGCTCTCGCGACACCGCGCCCAGCAACTCGACGCGGTCGGCCACGCCCAGGCTGGTGGCCATGGCCCGGAACCGTTGCGCCTCGACGTCGTCGTCGACCATCCCCGCCGGCGGTCCCCCGGCCACGACGAGCTCCACCCCGGGAACCTCGGCAAGGGCGGCGATGACGTTGCCGATCCCCTTGCGCTCGACGAGCCTGCTCAGCACCACGACCCGGCGCCGCCCCGGGGGGAGGACCTCCACCGGGCCCTCGGGCCGGAAGTGCGCGAGGTCGACGCCGCAGGGGACCACGGTGATGCGGTCGAGGTCGGCGCCCAGCTGCGCCAGCTCGAAGGCCTCGTCGGCGGTGGTGGCCACCACCCGGTCGACGGCGCCGGCCAGCATGCGCTCGGCGCCCATCCGCGCCGGCGGGCTGGTGTCGTGCCTGCCCTGGTTCCGCCTCTTCACCACGCCGAGGGCGTGGTAGGTGTGGGCGAGCGGGAGCTCGAGTGGGCGGGCGGCCCACAGCGCAGCGAGACCCGACATCCAGAAGTGGGAGTGGACCACGTCCGGTCGGTCCCGCCGCCAGGCGACGGAGAGCTCCCGGGCGAAAGCGGGCATGAACGGCAACAGCCGGTCCTTGGGAACGGGGATGGCGGGACCGGCGTCGACGTGGTCGACGGTCACGTTGGGGGCGAACTGCACCCGGCGGGGCAGGGCGGGGTCATCCCGGCGGGTGTGGACGACAACCTCGGCGCCGAGCCGGCCCAACGCCCGGGCCAGGTCGGCGACGTGGACGTTCTGGCCGCCGGCGTCGACGCCGCCCAGCACGGCGAGGGGGCTGGCGTGCTCGGACACCATGGCGATCCTCACGACGCCCCCACCTTCGCCGTGACCGACGACGCCGGCGCCCACGGCGGCGCGGTCCCATTGGCCGCCAGCACCCGGCGCAGCCCGCGAAGAGCGGCGGGCACGGTGGCCGGCGCCAGGCAGGGCTGGCCGGGCAGCGGACAGGTGCGACAGCGGCAGCCGGCGCAGTCGATGTACTGATCGCCCAGCAGCGCCACCGGCACGCCCCACGGAGCCCACTGCGAGGCGGGCACCACCGGAGCGAAGATCGACACCACGGGCGTGGCCACCGCGGCGGCGAGGTGCGCCGGCCCGGTGTTGCCGGACACCACGGCGACGGCGCCGTCGAGCACCCCGGCCAACCCGGCCAGATCGGTCCGCCCGCCCAGGTCGGCGACACGGGCCCGCCGCGAGCCGGCGACGGCTGCGGTCAGCTCCGCCTCCGCGGCCGTGCCGGTCACCGCCACCGGCCAGCCACGGGCCACCAGGGCGTCGACGAAGGCGGCGGCGCGCTGAGGGTCCCACCCCCGGGCGGGGACCGACGCGCCGGGATGGACCACCACGTAGGGCTCGTCGAACGGCCGCCAGGCGGGCAGGGGGCGACGGACCGCCAGCTTGCCGTCGTCACCCTCGGGCCGGTCGTGGCCGAGCGCAGCGGCCAGGGACAGCGCCCGCTCGACCTCGTGGACGCCGTCGGGCACGGCGTGGCGGACGTCGAGCAGTGAGCCGGGATAGTCGACGCTGACGGCGCCGACCCGGGGCACGCCGGCCATGCGCAACAGCAGGGCCAGCGGCAGGGGGCTCTGATGGAACGACGTCAGCACCATGGCTTCGTCGAGCTCGAGCCGGGCGACGTGGCGGATCAGGTCATCGACGGCGCGCCGCTCGACCGGCGGCGGGCTGAAGCCAGCCCAGGGCGCGTCGAACACCAGCACCTCGTCGACCGCGGGTAGCAGCTCGGCCGCCGCCTGCCCGGAGGGCCCGGCGAGGAACGTGACCCGGCGGGCGTCGGAGGCCACGGCTCGCACGGCGGGGCCGCAGAGCAGGACGTCGCCGGCGTTGTCGAGCCGAGCCACGAGCACGTGGGGCCCGGCCACCGCGCTCATCCCACCCTCGCCGAGGCGAGAAGGAGGTCGGCGGCGGCGAGCAGGTCGGGCGCCACCTCGGGGGCGGCCGCCACCTCCTCGGGGCGGGTGTCCGGGGCGGGCACGAGCACGGGCCGGGCGCCGGCGGCCAACGCCGCCTCCACGTCGGCGCCGATGTCACCCACCAGGGCGCACTGCTCCGGGCGCACGCCCAGGCGGGCGGCGGCGGCCAGGACCATGCCGGGTCGGGGCTTGCGGCACTCGCACCCGTCGGAGGGGCCGTGGGGACACACCACGAAGGTGACGAAGGGCCCCAGCAACTCCTCGACCCGGCGGTTGACCGCATCGACCTGCTCCACGGTCAGCCACCCCCGGGCGACACCGCTCTGGTTGCTCACGACCGCCAGGGCAAGACCGGCGTCACGCAGGCGGCCGAGGGCGTCGGCGGCGCCGGGCACGACCTCGACCTTGGCGGGATCACCGTTGTAGGGCACGTCGACGACCAGGGTCCCGTCGCGGTCGAACAGCACCGCCTCCAGGGCACGGCGGCGGGACACGGGCGGTGGATTCGGTCCTGCAGCGGCCCCCGACGTGACCGCCGTCATCGGTACTGGGAGCGGGGCCGCCGTCCACGGTCCGGCTTGCCGGAAGAAGCGACGTTCCACAAGCGACAGATCATCTCGGCCCTGCCTTTCCCGTCGTTGCGGTCGGGGTCCCCCGCGGACACTTCCCGGCCCCCGTGACAAGCAAACTTCACATGAGGGATTCGCTCCTCCGTAGCGTGACGGCTCCTCAGTGCCGGTGCATTCGCAGATGCACGGCTGTTCCCTGCTCGCTGGGCACGAACCGGACCTCGTCGACCAGCGCCCGGATGAGCTGGAGACCCCACCCCCGCTCGGCTCGGAGGTGGGCGGGGTCACCCACCGGAGGGTGAGGCGGCACGGCCGCCGGGTCGAAGCCGCTGCCGTTGTCCTCCACCCGCACCTCGAGGTTGTCGGGCTCGAGCAGGCAGCGCAGCACCACTCGCTGGTCGAGCCCGGCCGCCTGGTGGGCCTCGACGGCATTCGTGCAGGCCTCGGACACGGCGATGCGCAGGTCCTCCAGGCGATCGTCGTCGATGCCCGGCACCGACGTGGCCACCGCGGCAACCACCGTGCGGGCCACGCCGACGAACGCCGGCAGCGCCGGGATCTCCAGGCAGACGAGCTCTTGGGCCAGGTCCATGAGTGTCCAGAACCTAGCGCCGGGTGCTGCCCTCACCGCGAACGGTCGTTCGCGCTCGTCCCGACGGGCAGTGTTAGCTTCGCCTGGGGCGCGAGGCGGAGGAGCGGAAGTGGACCAGGTAGACGGCGAGCAGATCCGGCTCACGCTGCCCGCCACCCCGCAGCTGATGCGGGTGGCCCGCCTCACCGCCGCCGGCCTGGCCAGCCGGCTGGGCTTCAGCCTCGAGGAGGTCGAGGACCTGAAGATCGCCGTCGACGAGCTGTGCTTCGCCATGGTTGGCACGAGAGGGCGGGAAGGCACGCTCACCCTAATCTACCGGATGAGCGTCGATACCCTCGAGATCGAGGGCAGCAGCGACGTCGACGAGCGCACCGTCGGTTCGGCTGCCAGCGAGCTGTCGGCGCTCATCCTCGCCGCGGTGGTCGACGAGCACGAGCTCGTCGACTCGGACAGCACCATGCGCTTCCGGCTGAAGAAACGGCGCGCCGCGCCGGTGGAGCACCGCCGATGAGCCTCGACCGCACCGACAAGGACGCCCTCCTGCTCACCTTCCAGAAGTTCGCCACCACACGGGAGCCGGCGCTGCGGGACCAGCTCATCGAGGCCCACCTGGGCCTGGCCGAGTACCTGGCCCGACGCTTTGCCAACCGCGGCGAGCCCCTGGACGACCTCGTGCAGGTGGCCTCCCTGGGTCTGGTCAAGGCGGTCGAGCGCTTCGACCCCGACCGGGGCCTCGAGTTCACGACCTTTGCCACCCCGACCATCGTCGGCGAGCTCAAGCGCCACTTCCGGGACAAGGGCTGGGCGGTGCGCGTCCCTCGTCGGGTGCAGGAGCTCCATCTGCGGGTCACCGGCGTGATCGACGACCTCCAGCTCGAGCTGGGTCGGTCGCCCACCGTGGCTGAGATCGCCGTGCGGGCGGGCACCAGCGAGGACGAGGTCATCGAGGCCATGGACGCCGGCTCCGCCTACCGCTCGGCGTCGCTCGACGCCGGCCGCAGTGGGGACGAAGAGACCCCCGGTCTGCTCGGCCAGCTGGGACAGATCGACCCCGAGCTGGTCCGGGCCGAGCGCAGGGCGGCGCTCGGGCCGCTGATCGCCGAGCTCCCGGAGCGGGAGCAGGTGATGCTCTACCTGCGGTTCTACGAGGGCAAGACGCAGTCCGAGATCGCCAAGCGCCTGGGCATCAGCCAGATGCACGTGTCCCGCCTGCTGTCCCGCAGCCTCGATCGCCTGCGCGAGCTGGCCCAGACCGGCGCCTGAGTCGACGCGGCGCCGGCCGGTGGGGCCCGCTGGCATCCAGAGCGTCACCCGTCCCACGGTTGGCCTCCACCGTGAGGCACGCTGAGGGGCATGGCCGCACCGCACGCCCACGCCCCCCACACCGACCGGCCGCCCTCCTCCGACCGGGCCCGCCGGCTGCTGGCTCTGCTCCTGATCCCCTTCGCCGTCGCCACCGCCATCGGCGTGGCTCGGCTGTGGCCGGGCACCGGAGGGTCGCCCCTGGCCCCCGAGCTGGGAGCTCCCCAGGAGCTGTACGACGCCGAGATCGTGTCGGTGGACCGGGGAGCGTGCACGGGCACGCCGCCCGAGGCCGACATCCGCTGCGCCCGTGCCCGGGCCCGGCTGCTCGAGGGCCCCGACAAGGACAGGGTCATCCAGCTCCAGGAGCAGTCCGAGGCAGGGGCCGCGCCCCTGCTGCAGATCAACGACGTGGTCGTGCTCGGCCACTACCCCGGCGCCGGCGAGGGCTTCGAGTACAGCTTCGCCGACCGGCAACGGCGGGCGCCGCTGGCCATCCTCACCCTGATCTTCGTGGTCGCCGTGGTGGGGCTGGGCCGGTGGAAGGGCCTCCGGGCGATCTTCGGCCTGGGCATCAGCCTGCTCGTGCTCACCGCCTTCGTGCTGCCTGCCATCCTGGCGGGGAGCAACCCGCTGGCGGTCGCCCTGGTGGGCTCGGCGGTGATCGCCGCCGCTGCCCTCTACCTGGCCCACGGCGTCAATGCCTGGACCACCACGGCGCTGATCGGCACGCTGGTCAGCCTGGCCCTGGTGGGCGTGCTGGCGTGGGTGTTCGTCGACGCCGCCCAGTTCACCGGGCTGGCCGACGAGGAGGCGACCTTCCTCCAGGTCACCGCCGGTCAGATCGACCTGCGGGGCCTGCTGCTCGGAGGCATCGTCATCGGCGCCCTCGGCGTGCTCGACGACGTCACCGTGACCCAGGTGTCGGCGGTGTGGGAGCTGCACGAGGCCAAGCCCGACTACGGCCGGTGGAACCTGTACCGGGCGGCGGTGCGCATCGGGCGGGACCACATCGCCTCCACGGTCAACACCCTGGTCCTGGCCTACGCCGGCGCCTCACTCCCGCTGTTCCTGCTGTTCACCCAGGCCGACCAGGGGCTGCTCGACGTGGTCAACGGCGAGGCGGTGGCGGTGGAGGTCGTGCGCACCCTGGCCGGCAGCGTGGGCCTGGTCGCCTCGGTCCCCCTCACCACGGCGCTCGCCGTCCTGGTCGTGACCGAGGGTGGTGGGCGGGAGGGCCGCCGGCGCAAGGAACCGGGCCGGTCCGGTGACCCTCGACGCTTCCGCAGCCGTGCCGAGGAGCGGTTCTGGCAGGCGAACGAGCCCCCCGCCCGGGACGGGGGCAGCACCGTCCCGGGCCCGCTGGCGTCACCCACCGAGGAGGGCCCTCCCGACGCCGGCGAGCGCTAGGGCTGGCCCGGGCGGCTAACGGCCGGTGGAGCCGAACCCGCCCGTGCCCCGGGACGACGCCGGCAGCCTCTCGCACACCCGGAAGGCGACCGACGCCACCTGCTGCACCACCAGCTGGGCGATGCGGTCGCCCCGTTGCACCTGGTAGTCGTCGTCGGGGTCGGTGTTGACCAGCAGGACCCGCACCTCGTCGCGGTAGCCGGGGTCGATGAGCCCGGGCGTGTTGAGGCAGGTGACGCCGTGGCGCAGGGCGAGGCCGCTGCGGGGCTGCACCAGCCCGGCCCACCCCTCGGGGAGGGCGAGGGCCAGCCCGGTGGGGACCAACGCCCGCCCCCCGCCGGCGCGCAGCAGCGCCCCCTCACGCGCCCGCAGGTCGGCGCCGGCGTCACCCGCCCGGGCGTAGCTCGGCAGGGGCAGGTCGGGATCCAGACGCACCACGGGGACCTCCAGCACGGGCGCAGCCTACGATTCCGAGGTGCCCCCCAATCTCGCCGCCTGAATCATGCTGGTGTGGATGGACCTGGAGATGACCGGACTGGACCCCAGCCGGCACGCCATCGTCGAGATCGCCACCCTGGTCACCGACGACGAGCTGGAGGTGGTGGCCGAGGGGCCCGACCTGGTGGTTCACCAGCCGCCCGAGGTGATGGCGGCCATGGACGAGGTGGTGCGGGAGATGCACACCCGCAGCGGCCTGCTGGCTGCCATCGAGGCCTCCACCACGACCCTGGCCGAGGCGGGCGACGCCACCCTGGCCTTCCTCAACGAGCACGTGGACGAGCCCCGCTCGGTCCCGCTGTGCGGCAACTCCATCGGCACCGACCGGCGCTTCCTGGCCGTGCACCTGCCGGCGCTGGAGAACCTCTTGCACTACCGCTGCGTCGACGTGTCCACCATCAAGGAGCTGGCCCAGCGCTGGTACCCCGAGGTGGCGGCCGGCGCTCCGCGCAAGGCAGGCGGGCACCGGGCGCTCGACGACGTGCGGGAGAGCGTGGCCGAGATGCGCTACTACCGCCAGGCGGTGTTCAAGCCGCCCGACCGGTCGCCACGTCCCGACCCTTCCACCTGACCCGTCGGCGCCCGAAGGTCAGCACCAGCGACCGGGCGAACACGATCACGAAGCACGCCAGCGGGACCAGGTAGGCGACGGCGGTCACGACGCCGAACGACCCGATCCGGCGGAGGTGGGCGTGGACCTGCAGCGCCACAGCGAGGTAGCAGGCCAGCGCCAGCGCCGGCGCCCCCGCGGCGAGCGCCAGCGGCGCACCGAGGGCGGCCATCCACGCCGTCACCAGCACCACCGTCAGCGGGCGCACCGCCCGGGCGGCGGCGGCGAAGTTCTTGGTGAACCCCTCGACCAGCTGGCCGAGGCCGTCGGGATACATCCGGAAGGTGATCGTGCCCCGACCGCCCCGGATGCGCACCGGGAGCCCGGCGACCCGGTACCGGCGGGCCAGGGCCAGGTCGTCCAGCACGGTGTGGCGCACGGCGGCGTGGCCGCCCACCGCCCGGTAGTCCTCAGCGCCGGTCAGCAGGCAGGGCCCGAAGGCGCCGGCGGGCGGCCGGCGGTCACCGACGGGCGTGAAGGCGCCCGTGCCCATGAGCGCCACCACGTTGAACAGCGCGGCCAGGCGCTCGTGGGGCCGGGGCACCCGGTGCCAGGGCTGGACGGAGTACAGCCCCCCTCCTTCGGCGTAGCCCGCCACCAGGCGGTCGAGGCCGCCCGGCTCGAGGCGGGTGTCGGCGTCGAGGAACGCCAGCAGGGGGTTGGCCGCCAGGCCGGCACCGGTGTGGCACGCCCAGGCCTTGCCCAGCCATCCGGGCGGGAGGTCGGTGGCGGCGACGGTGCGGGCCCCGGCCGACCGAGCCACGCCCGCGGTGTCGTCAGCCGAGTGGTCGTCGACCACGATCACCTCGTCCCCGGGGCACAGCTCGCCCTCCAGGGAGCCCAGGAGCACGGGGAGGGTGCGCTCCTCGTCGCGTGCCGGCACCACCACCGACACCGGCGGTCGCGCACCCGGCGGGGGGCTTGGCGGGACGGGGATGCGCCACAGCAGCCACCAGCCGGCGCCCCAGCCGACCAGGAAGGCGACGGCGTCGATCAGCACCCGAGCCGGGCCGAGGCCCGGACCTCGCCGTCGCAGGTGAGCCACAACCACAGGTCGCCGCCGGCGCCGGCCTCACCCCGCAGCACCACGTCGTCGTCGGGACCGATGGCACCGCGGTACTCCAGCTCGGCCCAGCGGGGGACCACGCCCCGCCGGCTCACCTCCTCCTCCACCGGCGCCCAGGTGGCGGCGTTGTTCACGTGGCCGAAGGCGTCGACGTCGGTGGCCCGCAGTGGCCACGGCCTCGTCGTGGCCTCCGGCGGCGGGGGCGGGTGGTGCAGGCGGGTGGACGGCCGGCGGCCCTCGGCCGACTCCTCGTAGACGGTGAGGAACTCGGCCGGCAGCCGGGCCGGCTTGCCGTCAGCGTCGACGAAGATCCACACCGCCGACACCTCGGCCGCCCCCTGGGCCGAGCGCACCGAGGTGCGGCGCTCACCCCAGCGCCGCCCCAGGCCACTGCAGAACGTGGTCACCTCGAGCGGCTCGCCCAGCCGGGGCCAGGCGCCCACCACCCGCACCTCGGTGCGGCGGGTGACCCACGGTGACGCCGCGTCGAGGCCAGCGTCGGCCAGGTCGTCATTGCCGATGTCCTGGACCAACCGGGCCAGGGCGTCGAGCCGCAGGCGGCCGGCGGGATCCGTGTCGCCGAAGCGCACCCGGCTGGCGACCCGGTACTGCCGGCCCCGCCCGGGGAAAGCCACGAACTCCATCGCCACACTCTGTCATCGCGCCGGCGATAATCCGCCGGCGCCCGTTGGCACGGAGCCGGGATGGCCGCGCGTGCTGCTCCGCCTGGCGGCTCCGCAGCGTTGCGCACGGCGATAATCCGCCGGCGCCCGTTGGCACGGAGCCGGGATGGCCGCGCGTGCTGCTCCGCCTGGCGGCTCCGTAGCGTCGCCGGGCGCACCGGGCGGTCGGCCCAGCCGCCGGCCACACTCGCCGCCGAAGGCGGCCCCCCCTGGATGGCGGCCAGGAGAACAAGAGCGCGGAGGGCGCCGGCTCCGCCGGTGTCCGAACCACGTTCGGCTCGCCGGAGTGGAGCGAGCGCAGCGAGCGAACGAGGGCGAAACCCTGCCCTGTGCGCCTACGTTTGCGCCGTGAGCGGGGACGAGCGACGGCTGCAGCGCTCCGCCCTGCTGAGCGGCGTGAGCGACGGGCTGGTCGCCACCACCCTGCCCCTGCTCGCCGCCGGGGCGACCCGCGACCCGTTGGCGGTGGC
>DASZDK010000084.1:0-12481 GCA_035942035.1 Acidimicrobiales bacterium | reverse complement strand
GGAGGGGCGAGACTGGCAGCGTGCGCGACAAACTCTTCGAGACCATCGAGGTCATCCGCCCGGCCCTGCAGGCCGACGGCGGCGACATCGTGGTCAAAGAGGTCAATGAGGAGACCGGTGTGGTGAGCGTGGAGCTGGTCGGTGCGTGCGGCACCTGCCCCATCTCCACCCAGACCATGAAGGCCGGCATCGAGCGCATCCTGCGCGACCGCGTCGAGGGCGTCACCGAAGTCATCGCCGTCTAGCTCTTCCTTCGCGCGACCAGGGGCGAAGGCGAGGCCGGGTGGCCGTAGAAGAGCCAAGAGCCGCGCCCAGAGAGGCGGGGACCGGGTGGCCCGTAGGGAGGGCCCCGCCGGCGGAGGGGCCCCGAAGGGGAGGATCCGCCGGTGGGAGGGACCCTGAGGGACAGGACCCGGTGCCCGCCGGGCGCAGGGAGGGACCCTGAGGGACAGGACCCGGCCACGCCTTGGGTACCCCTCAGCCCCAGGCCACCCGGCCCAGCTCGATGGGCGTCACCAGGTCGGGGTGGGAGGGCACGATCCGCACCGTGTACCCGTACCGGCCGGGGCGCTCGCAGACGAAGCGTCCGCGGTAACGCAGGTGGCTGTCGTCGGCCTGGTCGTCCAACTCCATGCGCACCACCTGGGCCTCGCGGAGCTCGTCGTTGCCGCCCACGAGCCCGTGGATCAGCTGTACCTCGACGTCGTCGGCACCCAGGTCCCCGAGCGCCACCACTGCTTCCACCTCGCGGTCGCCGCCCAGCTCGGGGACCGAGGGATCACCGTCGACGGCGTCGACGTGGACGCCCTTCCACGCCGCCGCCACCCGCTCCTTCCACGCCGCCAGGTCGCGGGCACGGGCGCAGGAGTCGGAGGCGAGGGCGTCGGCCCGGCCCGCGGTGGGCTCGTAGAGCTCCTCGACGTAGTCGCGGACCATGCGGCTGGCCGACACCCGGGGCCCCAGCGATGCCAGCGACGACTTCACCCGTCCGAGCCACCGGCGGGGGACCGGGCCCTGCGTGTGCTCGTAGAACAGCGGCACGATCTGGTCCTCGAGCAGGGCGAAGAGGCTGTCGGCCTCGACCTGGTCGCGCTTGGCCAGGTCGTCGACGCCCTCCGCCGAGGAGATGGCCCACCCGTTCTCACCGTCGAACATCTCGTCCCACCAGCCGTCGAGGACCGAGCAGTTGAGCGCCCCGTTTAGCGCCGCCTTCTCACCGCTGGTACCGCAGGCCTCCTGGGGCCGGCGGGGGTTGTTGAGCCAGACGTCAGCGCCCTGGTAGAGGATGCGGGCCACGGCGATGTCGTAGTCGGGCACGAACACCATGCGGTGGCGCACCTCCGGCCGCGACGAGAAGGACACGATCTGGCGGATCATCTCCTTGCCGTGGTCGTCGGCGGGGTGGGCCTTGCCGGCGAAGACCAACTGCACCGGCCGCTCGCTCGAGGCGAGCAACGCCTTCAGCCGGTCCGGCTGGGAGAGCAGGAGGGTCGCCCGCTTGTAGGTGGCGAAGCGTCGGGCGAAGCACACGGTCAGTGCCTTGGGGTCGAGGACCTCCTCGCACCAGGCGGTATCCGACCAGCTCAAGCCTCGGGCGGTCAGCGACGCTCGGAGTCGCCGGCGCACGAAGCCGACCAGCCGTTCGCGGCCCTGGTCGCGCACCCGCCACAGCTCTTCATCACCCACTCGCTCGATGCGCGCCCAATTCTCGGGCGCCGCCTCGTGCCACTCGGGCAGCACGTGGCGGCTCAGCAAGTCGTCCATCTCCGAGGACACCCACGTGCGGCCGTGGACGCCGTTGGTGACCGATCCGATGGGCACCTCCTCCACGGGCACGCCCGGCCACAGCGGCGCGAACATCCGCCGGCTGACCTCACCATGGAGCCTGGACACGGCGTTGGAGCGCCCGGCCAGGCGTAGCCCCATGACCGCCATGTTGAAGGAGGTGTCGGGCGCGTCGTCGGGCTCGTGGCCGAGCGCCATGAGCTCGTCGAGGCTCACCCCGCACTCGTTGGCCCATCCTGCGAAGTACCGCTCCATGAGCGGCCGCGGGAACCGGTCGATCCCGGCCGGCACCGGGGTGTGGGTGGTGAAGATGCTCGCCGCCCGGGTGGCCTCAACCGCCTCGGCGAAGGCCAGGCCCTCCTCGACGACGAAGCGACGGATGCGCTCGAGGCCCAGGAAGCCGGCGTGGCCCTCGTTGGTGTGGAACACCTGGGTCGTCTCCCCCACCGCCTGAAGGGCCCGCACCCCGCCCACCCCGAGGAGGATCTCCTGGCGAAGACGGTGTTCGACGTCCCCACCGTAGAGCCGGTCGGTCACGCCGCGGCCGGCGGGATCGTTCTCGTCCACGTCGGCGTCGAGGAGGTACAGCCGGACCCGTCCCACGTCGGCTCGCCACACCCGGGCGGCGAGCGGCGAGCCGGCCAGCTCCACGCTCACCCGCACGTCGTCGACCGGGCGCACCGCCATGGCGAACGGGTCGAGGCTGGGGTAGCGCTCCTGCTGCCAACCGTCGCTGTTGAGCGACTGGCGGAAGTAGCCGTGGCGGTAGAACAGGCCCACACCGACGAGGGGCACGCCCAGGTCGCTGGCCGCCTTGAGGTGGTCGCCGGCGAGCACGCCCAGACCGCCGGAGTACTGGGGCAGCGCCTCGGCCAGCCCGAACTCGGGCGAGAAGTAGGCGACCGAGCGCAGGGTCGTCAGGCCACGGGTCTGGAACCAGCGGGGTCGCTCGCAGTACCGGCGCAGGTCGTGGTCGACCTCGCCGAGGAAGGTCCGAAAGCCGGGGTCGGCCTCGAGCTCGGCCAGTCGGTGACGCCCGACGGCCCCCAGCAGGCGGACCGGGTCGTGGCGGCCCGACTCCCAGGCGTCCGGGTCGACCCACCGGAACAGGTCCCGGGTGCGTTCGTCCCACGCCCACCGGAGGTTCATGGCCAGGCCTTCCAATGCCGTCAGTGCTTCCGGCAGGCGGGGCCGGACGGTGAAGCTGCGCAGCGCTTTCATCGGCGAGGACGGTAGCGGGCCGACGACCCTCCGGTCGCAGGCGGACGGAGCCCAAGTTTCGCGGAGGCCCGTCGCCTGGTAGGCCTGAGGGAGTGATGGGGCGCATCGTCATCGACGACATCCGGCCCCGGACCCCCTCCGGTGACTTCCCGGCCAAGGCCGTGGTGGGGGAGCGGGTCCAGGTGTCGGCGGACATCTTCGCCGACGGGCACGACCTGCTGGCTGCCCGCGTCCGTACCCGACCCGCCGGCGGGCGGAGGTGGACGGAGACGCCGCTGGCCCACGTCGGCAACGACCGTTGGGAGGCGGCGGTGTCGTTCGATCGGGTGGGCCGCCACGACATCGTGGTCGAGGCCTGGCGCGATCGCTTCGCCACCTGGCGCCACGACACCACGGTCAAGGCGGCCGCCGGCCAGGACGTGTCCGTCGACATCGAAGAGGGCGCCCAGCTGCTGGAGGCACTCGCCCCGCTGGTGCCCGAGCTGCGGCGGGCGCTGGTCACCGAGGCCGCCCAGGCGGTCCGGCGGTCCAACTGCCGCCTGGAGGTGCGCCTGAACGCCGGCCTGGACGATGCCGTGGCCGCCGCTGTCGAGGGCGTGCCCCTACCCGGCGAGGTCACCGCCTCCGAGCGGTTGCCGCTGTGGGTCGACCGCCAGCGAGCCCTGTTCAGCGCTTGGTACGAGCTGTTCCCCCGCTCCGAGGGAGGCCTGATCGGGGCCACCAAGCGCCTGGCCGCCGTCGCCGACATGGGCTTCGACGTGGTCTACCTGCCTCCGGTCCACCCCATCGGCCGGGCCCACCGCAAGGGTCGCGACAACACCCTCGAGGCGGGGCCCGACGACGTGGGGAGCCCCTGGGCCATCGGCGCCGAGGAGGGTGGGCACACCGCCCTGCACCGCGAGCTGGGGACCTTCGAGGACTTCGACGCCTTCGTGCGCGAGGCCGAGGGGCTGGGCATGGAGGTGTCGCTCGACTACGCCCTGCAGTGCTCGCCCGACCACCCCTGGGTCCGGCACCATCCGGAGTGGTTCCACCATCGCCCGGACGGGACCATCAAGTACGCCGAGAACCCACCCAAGAAGTACCAGGACATCTACCCGATCAACTTCTGGCCGGCCGAGGAGAGCGACCGGGTGGCGCTGTGGGAGGCGTGCCGTGAGGTCTTTGAGTTCTGGGTCGGCCACGGCGTGCGCATCTTCCGGGTCGACAACCCGCACACCAAGCCCATGGCCTTCTGGGCGTGGGTCATCCCGGAGGTCCAGGGCCGTCACCCGGACGTGCTGTTCCTCGCCGAGGCCTTCACCCGGCCCAAGGTCATGGCCAAGCTGGCCGAGGTGGGGTTCAGCCAGAGCTACACCTACTTCACCTGGCGCACGACCAAGGCCGGGCTCACGGACTACGTGACCGAGCTCAGTGCCGGTGCCCTCGCTGATTTCATGCGTCCAAACTTCTGGCCCAACACCCCCGACATCCTCTCCGGGCCCCTGCGCGAGGGACCGCCGTCGGCGTTCCGCCTGCGCCTGTTGCTGGCGGCCACGCTGGTGCCCAGCTACGGCATCTACAGCGGCTACGAGCTGTGCGAGAACGAGCCCCAGAGCGAGGCCAACGAGGAGTACCGCAACTCCGAGAAGTACGAGCTCAAGGCACGCGACTGGAACGACCCTTCGTCGCTGGCCCCGTTCATCCGCCGGCTCAACGAGATCCGCCGATCCCACCCGGCGCTGCAGAACCTGCGCAACACCCGGTTCCACCACAGCTCCAAGGACGCCTTGCTGGTCTACTCCCGCAGCAGCGACGACGGCACCGACGTGGTGCTGTGCGTGGTCAACCTCGACCCCCTGCAGTGGCAGGAGGACACGCTCTCGATCGACCTCGGCGCCCTCGGGCTGCCCTGGGACGAGCCGTTCGAGGCCCACGACGAGCTCACCGGCGCCACCTGGACCTGGCAGGGCGCCCATCCCTACGTCCGTCTCGATCCCGCCGACACCCCCGGCCACGTACTGCACCTGCGGGCCCGGCCATGAGCGCCCCGAGTGCCCCCGGCGAGGGCGTCACCGGTGTGCCCTCGGGCAGCGCCGGGCTCAGCTCCGACGAGCGGTGGTTCCAGAACGCCGTGTTCTACGAGGTGCTGCTTCGGGGCTTCAAGGACTCCAACGACGACGGCGTGGGTGACTTGCGGGGCCTCACCGACAAGCTCGACTACCTCGAGTGGCTCGGCATCGACTGTCTCTGGCTGCTGCCGTTCTACAAGTCGCCTCTGCGCGACGGGGGCTACGACATCAGCGACTTCTTCAGCCTGCTCCCCGAGTACGGGGACCTGGCTGACGTGGTGGCGTTCGTGGAGGAGGCGCACCGTCGGGGTATCCGGGTCATCGCCGACCTGGTCATGAACCACACCAGCGACGCCCACCCTTGGTTCCAGGAGTCCCGCCAGGACCGGACCAACCCCAAGGCGGACTGGTACGTGTGGAACGACGACGACCAACGCTGGCCGGATGCCAGGGTGATTTTCACCGACACCGAGTCGTCGAACTGGAGCTACGACACCCAGCGGGGCCAGTACTACTGGCACCGGTTCTTCCACCACCAACCCGACCTCAACTACGACTGCCCCGAGGTGGGCGAGGCCATGTTCGACGTGCTTCGGTACTGGCTCGACATCGGTCTCGACGGGTTCCGGCTCGACGCCGTGCCCTATCTCTACGAGCGCGACGGCACCAACGGCGAGAACCTGCCGGAGACCCACGACTACCTCCGGCGCTTGCGCAAGGAGGTCGAATCGCTCTACCCGGGGCGGGTGCTGCTGGCCGAGGCCAACCAGTGGCCCTCTGACGTCGTCGACTACTTCGGCGCCGGCGACGAGTGCCACATGTGCTTCCACTTCCCACTCATGCCTCGCATGTTCATGGCCCTGCGGCGTGAGCAGCGCTACCCCGTCACCGAGATCCTGGCCCAGACGCCGGAGATCCCCGACGGTTGCCAGTGGGGCATCTTCCTGCGCAACCACGACGAGCTGACCCTGGAGATGGTCACCGACGAGGAGCGCGACTACATGTACGCGGAGTACGCCAAGGACCCGCGTATGAAGCGCAACGTGGGGATCCGTCGCCGCCTGGCCCCGCTCATCGACAACGACCGGCGGGTGGCCGAGCTGCTCCACGCCCTGCTCTTCAGCCTCCCCGGGTCGCCGATCATGTACTACGGCGACGAGATCAGCATGGGTGACAACATCTACCTGGGTGACCGCGACAGCGTCCGCACCCCCATGCAGTGGTCGCCCGACCGCAACGCCGGGTTCTCCCAAGCCGACTTCGCCGCGTTGTACCTACCCCCGCTGATGGACCCCGTGTACGGCTACCAGGCGCTCAACGTGGAGGCCGAGCTGCGTGACCAGAGCTCGCTGCTCCACTGGGTCAGGCGCATGCTGGCGGTGCGCAAGCAGCACCCGGTGTTCGGCACGGGCAGCTTCGAGGTGCTGTCGGCGGAGAACCCCTCGGTGCTGGCCTTCACCCGGACGCTGGAACGCGCCGACGGCGAGCGCGACATCGTCATGTGCGTCACCAACCTCAGCCGTTTCGCCCAGCCGGTCGAGCTCCACCTGGCGCAGTACGAGGGCTTCGTGCCCCACGAGCTCCTGGGCCGGGTGCCGTTCCCTTCCATCGGCGAGCTGCCCTACTTCGTCACCCTCGCCCCCTACGGCTTCTACTGGTTCGAGCTGGTGGACGGCCGATGATCAACCCCGAGGCCCTCACCGAGGCCCTGTCGGAGTACCTCCCACGCCAGCGCTGGTTCAGTGGCGCCGATGACGCTGTCCCGGAGCTCCGCCTCAAGTCGGTGGAGGCTTTGCGCACCGAGTGGCCGGCGCTTCTCCAGGTGCTCGTCGAGGCCCGACTGCCCGTCGACGGGCAGATGCGAACCGCGACGTACCAGGCCGTGCTCGGTCTGCGCCCCGTCGACAGTCGGGAGGCGTTCCTCGAGGGCAAGCCCGAGGCCATCTTGCGCGAGCTCGACACCGACCTGGGGGCGGCCCTGGCCTACGACGCCCTCATCGACCCCGAGCTGGCGGTGACGCTGCTGCAGGTCGTGGCCCCGGGCGAGGAGGCCGGCCGGGCCCGTTACCTGGGTGCCGACCAGTCCAACACCTCAGTGGTCTTCGACGAGCGCCTGATCATGAAGCTGTTCCGCCGGGTGCCCGATGGCCCCAACCCCGACGCCGAGATCACCAGGGCGCTGGTCGAGGTGGGGTTCACCAACGTGGCCCGGCCGGTCGCCGAGTGGCGGGGGGATGCCGGCGACTTTGCCATGGTCAACGAATTCCTGGTGGGCGGCTCGGAAGGCTTCGCCCTGGCGTTGACGTCGCTGCGTGACCTCTACGACCGGCGGTGCCCTCCGGCGGAGGCCGGGGGTGACTTCGCGCCCGAGTCCACCCGGCTCGGCGCCATCACCGCCGAGATGCACCTGGCTCTGGCTCAGGCCTTCGGTGGCGGGCCGGGCGACGCCGACCTGTGGGCCGGCGACATGGAGGCTCATCTGCAGCGTGTGCGTCTCCCTGAGCTCGATTCCCATCGGGTCCGTGCCGTCTACCGGCGTCTGCGTGCGGTGGACGACCCCGGTCCCGCACTGCGGGTCCACGGTGACTACCACCTCGGTCAGGTCATGCGCACCGATGCCGGGTGGCATGTCCTCGACTTCGAGGGCGAGCCTGACCGGCCACTGGCTGAACGGCGGCGGCCGTCCTCGCCGCTGCGGGACGTGGCCGGGCTGGTCCGGTCGTTCCACTACGCCGCCGAGGTCGCCCTCCGGGACTGGGGCTCTGAGCCCGACGAGGAGCTCCGGGCGCTCGGGGCGTCATGGGAGCAGCGCAACGCCGGCGCGTTCGTCGCCGGCTACCTCGGGACCGAGGGCATCGACGCCGTGCTGCCCGGTGCCGACGCCGACCGTCGCCTGGTACAGGCCGCGTTCGAGCTTGACAAGGCGGTCTACGAGGTCGGCTACGAGCAGGCGCACCGCCCCGATTGGGTGAACATCCCCCTGTCCGCCGTCCATCGCATCCTGGAGGCCATCACATGACGTCCGCCGCTTCCCCTCCGCAGCCGGGCGCGCCGGGACCGATCGACGCTGAGCTGGCCCGCCTGGTCGGGGGCGAGCACCCCGACCCCCACCGTGTCCTCGGCCCCCACAGCGACGGGAAAGGGGTCACCGTGGTCCGGGGTTACCGCCCCGACGCCGCCGCCATGAACCTGCTGCTCGACGACGGCGAGTCCCGGCCCATGGCGCAGATCCACCCTCGGGGCGTCTTCGCCGTTGACGTGGCCGTGGCGGAGGCACCGGCCTACCAGCTGGAGGTTTCGTACCCCCACGGCGGCACGTTCGTCGTCGATGACCCGTACCGGTTCTGGCCCACCATCGGCGAGCTCGACCTGCATCTCATGGGTGAAGGCCGCCACGAGCAGCTGTGGCGGATGCTGGGCGCCACCCGCCGTACCCACCAAGGGGTGGCGGGGGTCTCGTTCGGGGTGTGGGCCCCGTCGGGCCGGTCGGTGCGGGTGGTGGGTGACTTCAACGGCTGGGACGGCCGCCTCCACCCCATGCGGTCCCTCGGGTCGAGTGGGGTCTGGGAGCTGTTCGTCCCCGGCATCGAGGCCGGCACCCGCTACAAGTACGAGATCCTGACCCAAGAGGGCCACCTGCGGGTCAAGGCCGACCCGCTCGCTTTCGCCACCGAGGAGCTGCCGGGAACAGCCAGCGTGGTCACCGAGTCCCGCCACCAGTGGGGTGACGACGAGTGGCAGGAGCAGCGTCGCACCACCGACCCGCTCCATCGGCCGCTGTCGACCTATGAGGTGCATCTGGGCTCGTGGCGCAGGGTTCCCGAAGAGGGCAACCGCCCACTCACCTACCGCGAGCTCGCCACCCAGCTGGTCGACTACGTGGCCGAGCAGGGCTTCACCCACGTGCAGATGCTGCCGGTCAGCGAGCACCCCTACTCCCCGTCGTGGGGCTATCAGGTCTCCAGCTACTTCGCTCCCACGGCCCGGTTCGGCACGCCCGACGACTTCCGGGCCCTGGTCGACGCCTTCCACGCCCGGGGCATCGGCGTCATCGTCGACTGGGTGCCGGCACACTTCCCCAAGGACGACTGGGCCCTGGCCCGTTTCGACGGCACCGCCCTCTACGAGCACGCCGACCCTCGGCAGGGCGAGCACCCCGACTGGGGCACGTTGGTGTTCAACTTCGGCCGCAACGAGGTCCGCAACTTCCTCATGGCCAGTGCCCTGTACTGGGTGGAGGAGCTGCACGTCGACGGCCTGCGGGTCGACGCGGTGGCGTCCATGCTCTACCTCGACTACTCCCGCAAGGAGGGGGAGTGGATCCCCAACCGCCACGGTGGACGGGAGAACCTGGAGGCGGTGTCGTTCCTCCAGGAGTTCAACACCCTGATGCATGGCCGCCACCCCGGTGTGCTCACCATCGCCGAGGAGTCCACGGCCTGGCCGGGGGTCAGCCGCCCGGTCTACGTGGGGGGTCTCGGCTTCGGCCACAAGTGGAACATGGGGTGGATGCACGACACCCTCGACTACTTCTCCAACGACCCCATCCACCGCCGGTTTCACCACCACATGCTCACCTTCGGGCTGCTCTACGCCTTCAGCGAGAACTTCGTGCTCCCCCTCTCCCACGACGAGGTCGTGCACGGCAAGGGATCGTTGCTGGGGAAGATGCCCGGTGACGCCTGGCAGAAGCTGGCCAACCTGCGGGCCCTGTTCGGCTGGATGTGGGCCCATCCCGGCAAGCAGTTGCTGTTCATGGGCTGCGAGTTCGCCCAGGCCCAAGAGTGGAGCTCCGAGCGGAGCCTCGACTGGCACCTGCTCGACGACCCCGGCCACGCCGGCATCCAGGCGTTGGTACGTGATCTCAACCGGCTGCACCGGGACGAGCCGGCGCTGTGGACGGGCGACTTCGACCCGGCCGGCTTCGAGTGGATCGACGCCAACGACGCCGACCAGAGCTGCTACTCGTTCCTTCGGCTCCCGACAGGGAGCTACGAAGGGCCCGGACGCCCGGTGGTGTGCCTGGCCAACCTCACGCCGGTGCCCCGTTACGGCTACCGGGTGGGGCTTCCGTCGGGTGGACGCTGGGAGGTTCTCCTCAACACCGACGCCACCTGCTTCGGCGGCAGCGGCTCGGAGGTCGGTCCGGTTCTCGAGGCCGAGGCCCGTCCCTGGCACGGCCTCGACCAGTCGGTGGTCCTGACACTGCCGCCCCTGGGCGTCGTCTGGTTGGCACCGGTCACCTGAGCCTCACGCTTGTGCCGCAGGACGAGAGCATCCGAGCGAGCAAGTATCTGGCGTACCGACTGAGGCACGATCCGGACGGGGCCGGCTTGAAGATGAGCTCGGACGGATGGGTCGAGGTTGCGGCTCTTTTGCGAGCTGCCAACGGCGACGGCATCGCCATCGGCTTCGAGGAGCTGCGAGTGATCGTGGCGACGAACGACAAGCAGCGGTACGAGCTCGATGGCCCCGGACGGCGTATTCGAGCTCGCCAAGGGCACTCCATCGCCGTCGACCTCGGGCTGGAGACGCGTAGACCCCCTGCGGTCCTGTACCACGGCACCGTTAGGCGGTTCGTAGACAGCATCCTGGCAGAAGGGCTTCGCCCGATGGGCCGTCAGTACGTCCACCTCTCACCTGATCCGGCGACAGCGACCGATGTCGGGGGGCGACGAGGAGCACCAGTCGTGCTTGCAGTGCAGGCCGACTCGATGTGTGCCGCCGGTCACGACTTCTGGATGAGCGCCAACGGAGTGTGGCTGGTGCTGGCTGTGCCGGCTGCCTTCATCACCGAGATCTAGGCGAGCAGCCGACGGGACCCGATCGACCTGGTCGAAGAGCACACTCGGGTCACGCAGGACAGGAGCGCCACGGGAGGTGGCGCACGGGGGTCATCCGCGGGACGGCCACGGCCCGGCGTCGGGCCTGCCTTCCCCGACCAGCACGGTCACGACCAAAAGGGCAGCCGTCACCCCTGCATGGGCTTCACCTTTGCTGATGGCGCCCGCGCCGTGGGCCGCGGCGTTTCCGACCTCCAGGATGGTCCCAGCGGGCGACGCCCACCGCTTCGGGAGGTGGCCCGCCTCGAGGAGCCAATGCAGCTTGTGTTGGAGCGTCTTCTTGGTCGGAGGCACGCCGAGCATGACGATTGCCTGTTCGACGGTGCGCCGGGCCAGCAGCCCGGCACCGCGGTAGGCCATGAAGGAGTAGCACCGAGCTGCCTCCAGCGCGTCGTTGGCGATGCCTTCGGGAAGGCCGGCGGTCTGGCGTCGGGTGATCGGAGGCTCGTGTGGGCGCGTCACCACAACGGTGGGGCCGTCGCCGGTGGGGACGACGCTCAACAGCAGCGGGAGCCCACAGTGGGTGCAGGTCCCGAGGTGCCCGGGCTGGACCACACGGAAGATCCGCTCGTCCTGGCAGTGCGGGCACACCAGGTCGAACGACTCGCCCCGATGCTCCTGAGGGTGCACTCGCCTGACCCGAACGACGACGCGGCGACCTCAGCCGCCCTGCTCGACGCTGCGCTTCAGGCGGCCGAGGTTCCGGCGCCAGATTGCCGCCAGGACAGGACCAGCCAGTGACCACGGGAACGACAGCCGCTCCTCCCAGGTGAAGCAGGTGTGGTGGCCGCCGCCGGCCGGCGCCAGGGTGAAGCGCCCCTCGCCCTTCACCAGCCCGGCGTGGCGGACGCCCATCACCCGGCCCTCGTCCCACTCGGTGACCTCCATGCGGTCGGTCAGCCGGAACGGCCCCACACGGGTGTCGCAGTCGAAGCTGGTGCCCACGCCCCGCCGCTGCGGCGAGGTGAACCTGATGGCCTCGGCGTCGAGCATCCAGTCGACGTGGGAGCCCACGTCGGCGAGGTGGGACCAGACCTTCTCGGGTGGTGCGTCGATGGTCGTGGCCACCCGGACGCTCACCGCAGGACGCCGGCGGCCACGGTGAGGTCGTCCACGAAGCCCTGCATGGCGGCCCGCCGCTCGTTACCGTCCTCGGTGCGCAGGATCGACGAGGGATGGACGGTGGCCAGCACGTGGGGGGCGAGGGGTGACTCGACGAAGTGGCCCCGGTCCTTGGTGACCCGGAAACCGCTGCCCAGCAGGGACTTGGCCGCCGTGGCCCCGAGGGCGACGAGCACTCGCGGTGCCACGGTGCGCACCTCGGCCTCGAGCCACGGTCGGCAGGCGGCCTGCTCGGCGGCGTTGGGTTTCTGGTGGAGCCGCACCTTGCCCCGGGGTGTCCACTTGAAGTGCTTCACCACGTTGGTCACGTAGGCGTCTCGGCGGTCGATGCCGGCGGCCTCGAGCCCCTCGTCCAGCACCCGGCCGGCGGGTCCTACGAACGGCTGGCCTTCCCGGTCTTCCCGATCACCCGGCTGTTCGCCCACCAGCATGATCTCGGCTTCCTCGGAGCCCTTGCCG
>DASZDK010000083.1:0-40858 GCA_035942035.1 Acidimicrobiales bacterium | reverse complement strand
GTGGCCGTGTTCCGGGGCCGCAGCGCACGGGATGCGGACGACGCCGGCGGCTGAGCTTGCCTGTCAGCGCAGGCGCACAGCTTGGAGCTGGCGCACCTCGAGGGGGATGGAGGCTTGCGTCCGCAGGCCCGGCACCGTGCCCGAGTCGCCTCCCAGGCGCCAGTCGGCGCTCCAGGCCACCCGCACGGTGACGGTGTAGGTGCCGGTGTCGCGGTAGGTGTGCACGATGCGCCCAGTAGGATAGGCCTCGCCCTCGAAGGAGAACGGCCCCTCCTCGGGACTGCCGTCGCCCCAGTCGACGTAGTAGGCGCCGGTCGCATGCACCTCGATGGGGCCCAGCTCGGTGGGCTCCGGCCCCACTCGGTGGCTGAGCGTGCCGCGGGTCTCGAGGTACGCCGGCAGGCCAGTGATGGCGTGGCCGGGTGGGATGCGGGGGCGGGGTGTCGGCATGGGGATGGTGCGTACGAACGGTTCGGCGACTTCAGCCGGGGTGACCTCCCGAACGGCGCCTTCGTCGTCGGGGCAGCGGGCCACGCCGGCGGCGTTGGCGAAGCGCACCGCCTCGCCATTGGCGGAGTGCTCGGCTTCGGTCATGGGCGTGTCCCGGCGGGTGGTGATCTTGCGCAGGCAGAAGTTGCCCTCGGGGTCGCGGCTCAAGGCGTAGCGGGTGATCACGTGGGCGGGCAGGGGCTTGGTCGAGGCGTGCTCGGTTCTGGGAGCGCTGGACCGGGCCGGGGCGCCGGGGGCAATGCCGCCAGGGTTCTCGAGGACAACCGTGCCGTTCCCTCTACCTGCGGTCGCTTTGCTTCCTGGTCGTTGGCCTTCCGCTTCCACGGCGATTGGACCCAGTTGAACCTGGACCGTCAGCCCAAGGCTGACAAGGACGAAAATTAGCGACCTTCGCACGGGTTTTCCGGTGGGGAGCCGTCTGGTTCCACCCCGTCCATGAACAGCACCCAGGCAGTCGGGTTCAGTCCTCCTGGATCATCGCCGTCCAATTTCGGAGTCAACCCTAGGTAATTATGCGCGGGAGGGACCTTTCGAGTGCTGACCTGTGAGTAGTCCGTCTCGACCTCCACGTAAACACAGTCATCACCAACCTGTATGACACGGGTCACCCTGTTCCTCAACGCCCCTGGTAATAACTCGTCGGAGCGATGGGCCAGGTCCTGGAACCAGTGGTCGACCTGCCGATCTAGCTCCTCTTCGGTGTAGATGGCCTGGAGGTACTCAATCGCCCGCTCGTCAAGCGTCTTGGTTGTCAGGAAGATCCCCGTCGCTTTGGCGTCGACGGCGAACAGCTCGTCCACCACCGCCTGCACGTACTCCTCGTCGATCTCGGCTAGGTCGTCAGGAATCACAGCCGGATCGGGCGCCGCCGGCGCGGTCGTCGAGGTCGTCACCTCGGACGGCACGGTCGCTGCTGGCGGTGGCTGCTCCCCGTCGTCGGAGCAGCCCCCGGCCAGCAGAAGTGCGGAGAGCAATGCAAGGGTGCGACGCACTGCCGGCACACTATCCATGCATTTCATGGCCGTCCAGCGTTGAATGCCCCATCTGGGGACGGCGCGACGTGCCGCTCGCGAGAATCCTTACGGGCTCGTGGGGATGGTGAGGCCTGTGCCTGAGCACCCGACCGCGACGGGGAAGCGGCGCTCCACCAACGCCTGACTGACTTCCTCGTCGAGATGGGCCGATGCATGCAGTTCGAGGTCACCGACTACGGCGTGCAGGGCGGTCGACTCGATTCGTCTGGTCGTGGGTGCCGCCCGGGCCGTGCCGGAAGTGGTCGCGCCCGTGCCCATCGTCGCCTTCGGCTCGAGTCTGGGTGTCGGACCCGCAAGCACCTGAAGGGCGACCTGCTCAACCTGCAGGACGCCGGCGTGGCCCTCGGCATGATCGTGCTCGCCGGCGTAAACCGCAGTGACGACTCCCTGCGCCGCTTCGCCACCACCCTGGTGAACCGGCCCGGACCTCGGGTCCTGGTCTGGACCGAAGAAGACCTCAATGCGCTGGCAGCTGAGCAACCGCCCTGGGATGGCACCGAGAGCGGTGCTTACCAGCGAGCTCCGGAATCACAGTCTTCCTTCGGCATCGCCTACGCCCCCGGGGCAATCCAGCACACGGGCCGGTACTGGCCGCTGTCGGAGTGGCTACGGCGCCAGGACAGCCAGCCCATCCGTCTCACGTTCGACGAGCTGGAAGAGAGGACGGGCATCACGCTCCCGGAGCCCTGCCGGCACCACGTCTTCCGATGGAAGAGCTACCAGGACAGCGCCGTGGCCCGGGCCATTCGCCAGCTGGTACGCCGGCGAGGTGCACCTCGAGGCCAGCTCCGTGGTGCTCAGTCCAGACCCGCCACTGTGCCAGAGCTGACCGAGCCCGTCCGGTCTCGGGACGTGCGTCCCGCCCAGAAAGGGACAACTGCCCCTGTTCGGCGGGACACGCGGTCCCACACCATCAGTGGCAACCAACGTCATAGCGACAGGAGGACCTCATGGTCAGGAAGCTCGTCGCCGGCGCAGGAATCTGCGTCGGCCTGATCGGCGGCATGGCCGCACCAGCGTTCGCTTTCTACTGCAGCCCTCAGGACAAGCCCGCCGGCGCCGGCGCTGTCGACTTCGACAAGGTGCAGGAACCGAACCCCGGCGGTCAGATTGTGGCCCCTGGCGCCTTCGTCGACCACGACGGTCAGGACGTGTTCATCCGCGGCGGCGACCACAAGGGCGGACACCAGTCGGAGCGCCAGTTCGGTGCCATCCACGAGCAGGCGCTGGACAAGGGCAACCCCGACCACGGTCTGACCCATACGGGCCGGGACTAACGGCGAAGGACGGCACTAGCCGGCTGCGGCCACTCCGACGCACCATGCCTTGGCGTCGGAGTGGCGGGGAGCCCGGGCCGGACTGACACGTCCGGCTTGCCACCCGTGCCCCACCGCAGGGCTGCCGGGCGCGTTCAGTATTACGCTGCGGGCGTGCCCTCTCGGGCCGCGACGCCGCCGTGGTTGGCATCGTGGAGGACGAGCGGGCCACCCCCCTCGACGTTGGCCGCAAGACCCGCTCCATCCCCCCTGCCATCCGCAGGGCGCTGCAAGCTCGCGACGGAGGGTGTCGTTTCCCCGGATGCAGCAACCGCCGCTTCGTCGACGGCCACCACATCAGCCATTGGGCTGCCGGCGGCGAGACCACCCTGGCCAACCTGTGTTGCTGTGCCGCAGGCATCACCGAGCCGTCCACGAGGGTGGCTACACCGTCGAAGCCACCGCCGACCGCACGAGCCCGTGCGCTTCCGCCGTCCTGATGGCACCGTGCTCGGGAACCAGTGCGAGCTGCTGGCCACCGACCACCGGGCCGTCGTCGATGAGAACCGCCGGCTCGGCCTCGACATCGACCATGTCACCGCCGTGCCCACCTCGGCTGGCGAACGGCTCGACCTCCGTCTCTGCGTGGACGCGCTGCTCAGCGCTAGCCCGAACGCGTCACGCCGCGAGCTGGATGGTCTCGAGCGCGGTGGACCCGTCGATGGCCTTGCACTTGTCGGGATGGCATACGAACCCCAGGCTCCTCGTTGAAACCGCTCCCTGGTAGGTGTCGAGCATGCTCGTGAACTCCTGGGTCAACAGGTGAATGCCACGCTCGCGCCGTGCCTTGATCGGCACATGGTGCCGTTCGACCCGCCAGTGCGGCGGTGGGGCGGCGAGCCGGCTCGACAGGACGACGTTGGGTCAACGGAAGCGGCGATTGGGTTCACGTTGCGGCCGACAAGGCCTCGGTAGGCGACCTGGTCGAACGGGTCCATCGTCGCCATAGGTCTCCAGCCATGGCGGTCCTTCGGCCAGTTGAACACCTGGAGGTCGCCAGGGGTCCGCCCCTCCCAGAAGCGTCGCCGGACCGTAGCGGCGACGCAGTCGGGCTGGAACTTGAGATCACGCCACTGGATCGGATCCGGCAGATCGCCGTCGGTATCGATATCGGCGGCGACCGTGAGGCATGCCTTGATCTCGCCGTGGGTGATCGGCGACGGGACTACGCCCGGTGGGCGAGCGATTGCGGTGGGCCGACCGCCTTGTAGAAGAAGCGGGGGCCCATCCCGACGTTTCGTGGACGAATCTGGGGACACTCGCGGCCCTTCACACGATCACGAACAGCCGCTGGTGCTCCCACACGACGGGCAGGCGTGGCAACTGCCCGAGCGCATCATTTGGACGCCGCACTGCATGCAGTAGGGGGCGTCGATGTTGACCGGGCCGACCACCGTGGCGGCCGGGACCGCCGGCGCCAGGCCGGCCATGGGGTCGAGGTCGGCGGCGGTGGTGTTCTCGGCCGGCGGGGCGGGGAGGACGTCGAGGCCGGCGCTGGACTGGGTGGCCGCCTCCTCGATGCCCGGCAACGTCGGATTGGCCCGCTCCCCCACCGCCAGGATGCCGAGCTCCATACGCTCCTCGAGCGGCAGGTAATCGACGGCCAGGCGCCGGAAGATGTAGTCGATCAGGGAGGTGGCGAAGCGGATGTCGGGGTCGTCGGTCATGCCCGCCGGCTCGAACCGCATGTTGGTGTACTTCTGGATGAAGGTGGTGAGCGGCACCCCGTGCTGCAGGCCCAGGCTCACGGCGATGGAGAAGGCGTCCATGATCCCGGCCAGGGTCGAGCCCTGCTTGGAGACCTTCATGAACACCTCGCCGGGACGACCGTCGTCGTACTCGCCGGCGGTGACGTAACCCTCGCAGTCGGCGACCCGGAAGGTGAAGGTGTTGGACCGGCGCCGGCGAGGCAGCCGCTCGCGGGCGGCCTTGGTGACCACCTTCTCGACGATGCGCTCGACCACCTGCACCTGGGGGGCCGCCTCGACCACTGCTGCCGCGGCGGCGGCCAGCACCTCGGGCTTGACCTCCTTCTTGGCCATGGACAGGGGCTGGGCCACCTTGCAGTTGTCTCGGTAGATGGCCACCGCCTTGATGCCCAGCTTCCAGGCGTCGATGTGGAGCTGCTCGACGTCGGCGACGGTGGCCTCCTCGGGCATGTTCACCGTCTTGGAGATGGCGCCGGAGATCCACGGCTGCACCGCACCCATCATGCGGATGTGGCCCTGGTAGTGGATGGCGTTGTCGCCCATGGAGCAGGCGAACACCGGCACGTGGTCGGCAGCCAGATGGGGGGCGCCGAGGATGGTCTTGTGCTCGTCGATGTAGGCCACGATCTCGTCGATCTGCGCCGGCGTGTACCCCAGGCGGCGCAGGGCCCGAGGCACGGTCTGGTTGACGATGGTCATGGTCCCGCCACCCACCAGCTTCTTCATCTTGCACAGGCCCAGGTCGGGCTCGACGCCGGTGGTGTCGCAGTCCATGAGCAGGCCGATGGTGCCGGTGGGCGCGAGGACCGTGGCCTGGGAGTTGCGCACGCCGTAGGACTCGCCCCACTCCACGGCGTGGTCCCATGCCTGGCGGGCGGCGCCGGCCAGCTCGGCCGGCAGGAGGTCGTCGTCGAGGTCGACCAGCTCCTCGCGGTGCATCTTCAGCACCCGCAGCATGTGCTCCTCGTTGGTGAAATACCCGGCGAAGGGCCCCATGCGAGAGGCGGTGCGGGCCGAGGTGGCGTAGGCGTGCCCGGTCATCAAGGCGGTGAGGGCGCCGGCCCACGCCCGGCCGGCGTCGGAGTCGTAGGGCAGGCCGAGGGCCATGAGCAGGGCGCCGAGGTTGGCGTAGCCCAGCCCCAGCTGGCGGAACCGCCGGGCATTCTCGGCGATGGCCTCGGTCGGGTAGTCGGCGTTGCCCACGAGGATCTCCTGGGCGGTGAAGACGACCTGCACGGCGTTGCGGAAGCCCTCGATGTCGAAGCGGTCACGCTCCTCGTCGAGGAAGGCCAGCAGATTGATCGACGCCAAGTTGCACGCCGAGTTGTCGAGGTGCATGTACTCCGAGCACGGGTTGGATGCGTTGATGCGCCCGGTGTTGGCCGCAGTGTGCCAGCGGTTGATGGTGGTGTCGAACTGCATGCCGGGGTCGGCGCACTGCCAGGTGGCCTCGGAGATCTGGCGCATGAGGTCTCGGGCCCGCACCGTCTTGACCACCTCGCCGGTGAGGACGGCCCGCAGGTGCCAGTCGGCGTCGTCGATCACCGCCTGCATGAACTCGTCGGTGACCCGCACCGAGTTGTTGGCGTTCTGGTACTGGATGGAGTGGCTGTCGCGCCCGTCGAGGTCCATGTCGAAGCCGGCCTCGCGCAGGGCCCGGGCCTTGCGCTCCTCGATGGCCTTGCACCAAATGAAGTCCTCGATGTCGGGGTGGTCGACATCGAGGATGACCATCTTGGCCGCCCGGCGGGTGGCCCCGCCGCTCTTGATGGTGCCGGCCGAGGCGTCGGCGCCCCGCATGAAGCTGACCGGGCCGGAGGCGGTGCCCCCGCCCTTCAGATGCTCGTGTGAGGAGCGGATGCGGGACAGGTTGATGCCCGAGCCCGACCCGCCCTTGAAGATCGTCCCCTCCTCGACGTACCAGTTGAGGATGGAGTCCATGGTGTCCTCGACGGCGAGGATGAAGCATGCCGAGGCCTGCTGCTTGCGGCCCTTGGCCCCGATGTTGAACCACACCGGCGAGTTGAACGCCGCCCGCTGGGTGACGACGAGGTACTTGAGCTCGTCCTCGAAGGCCTGGGCCTCGGCCTCGTCGGCGAAGTAGCCGTCGTCGCGGCCCCAGCGGGCGATGGTGTCCACGACCCGGTCGACCACCTGGCGCAGCGACGTCTCCCGCTCGGGCGTGCCGGGCGTGCCCCGGAAGTACTTCTGGGCGAGGATGTTGGTGGCGTTGAGCGACCAGCGGGTCGGGACCTCGACGTCTCGCTGCTCGAAGGCCACGGCGCCGTCGCGGTAGTTGGTGATGCGGCTGTCGCGCCGTTCCCACGCCACCTGCTCGTAGGGATGCACCCCCTCGGACGTGAAGTGCCGGCCGATTCCGATGCGCCCCGCAACCTCTGCGTTCGTCCCGCTCATCCGGCTCGACGGCGCCATCGTCATTGGGATTGCCTCCTCAGAACTGTTCGATGTGGGCCCCCACCGCCTGTGCGTGGCACACGCGGGCACGACCTCGGCTCCAGGGCCGACCGCTGTGCCCGTTCACGACGGCGACCGGCCGTCGTGTAATTACACCATGGTAGTGCGGTGGCCGCAAGAGGTCGCTGGCACGATCGACGGTACGGCGTCGGCGCTGTGGAACGTCAGAGGGATCAAGCTGTGGGTGACATCGCCGCCGCTGTGGACGTCTCTGGGGACAACGCCGTGGTTATCCCCAACCTTCCCGGCTCAGGGTGCGGTGGAGGCGTCAGCCCCGACGAAGCGGGTGCCGATCGTGAGCAGGAGGTGCACCACGCCGAGGCCGAGGAACAGCGCGGTGGGCGCGGTCTCGTCCGAGAAGCCGAACAGGTACGGCGAGGCCACCAGGAACACGGCCAGGACGTAGTCGAGAGCCACGTGGGCGCTGATCGGAAGGTGCTTCACCAGACCGGTGGGGCCCCGTGTGGTGGCAGCGACCACCAGCACCACCACGCCGGCGGCGACGGAGAGCACCGTGGCGATGTCGGCCCGGAAGGCGAACAGGAACGGGGCCACCACCAGGAGAACGCCGGCGACGTACTCGGCGACGCCGTGGACGAACGCCGGAATGGGGCCGTCCCGCAGCATGCAGGGGTGCTACCCCGCCGAGCCCCGTCGTACCCGGCATGCCGGCCCGAAGCGCCCCGCTGGTACCGTCGCCGGCGGATGCGCCAGCTCTTGCCCTCCCCGGCCACCGGCGTCGACGCCACCAAGGTCGACCTCGGAGCGCTCTACGGCGGTGAGCGCTCCCGGCCAGCGGAGCGCCCCTGGGTCATGGCCAACTTCGTGGCCTCGCTCGACGGGAGCGCAGCGGTGGAAGGCCGCACCCGGGCCCTGTCCGGGCCGGCCGACCGCGCCCTGTTCCGGCGGCTGCGGGCACAGGCCGACGTCGTGCTGGTGGGCGCGGGAACGGTGCGGGCCGAGGGCTACGGGCCGGTGCGAGGCGACGACCCGGCACCGATCGCCGTGGTCTCCCGCAGTCTGGAGCTCGACTGGGAGAGCCCGTTGTTCACCGAGGCGGCGGTGCCGACCCTGGTGGTCACCTGCGCCTGGGCCGACGCCACCCGAAGGAACCGGGCGGAGCAGGCGGCCGAGCTGGTGATGGCCGGCGACCAGTGGGTGGACATCGGCCAAGCGGTCGCCGAGCTTGGCCGTCGCGGCCACGGCGTGGTGCTGTGCGAGGGTGGCCCGTGCTTGCTGGGCGAGCTGGTGGTGGCCGACCTGCTGGACGAGCTGTGCCTGACGCTGTCGCCCCTGGTGGCCGGTGGCACCGGGCCTCGGATCGTCACCGGCGCCGTGCTCTCCGCCCCCCGGCCCCTGCGGCTGGTATCGGTGCTCGAGGACGACGGCGACCTGTTCCTGCGCTACCTGCGAAGCTGATCAGGCACCACGGCCGGCGTCACCGGGTGAGCGGGACGACGATCCGGTCGCCGGCGACCAGGGGACGCTCGTCGTTGGCCGCCACCACGGCGTCGACCGTCGAGCGAACGTCGCCGGGCCCGCTCAGGTGCCGGGCGATGGACCAGTAGGTGTCACCCGGCTGCACGACGTGGACGGAGCTGGGCGCCGCCGCCGGGGCCGGAGACGGCGATGGGCCCTCGGCTGGCGTGGTGGCGCCCCCGACCAGGCCGGCGAGCGGCGAGCCCAGCACCAGCAGGGCGAGCAGCGCCACCACGGCGGCCACCGGGGCCCGGTCGTCGTGGCCGGCGACGCGAGCGGCGGCGGGCCCGGGTCCAACCGCCCCGGGGCACGCCGGCACCGCCACCATCGCCCTCGGCCGGTGCGATCTCGTGCCCTCGGGTCTCGTGTCCGCCGGCCTGGTGCTGACCGCCGTCGTGGTCACTGCCGCCATGCTCGCCTCCTGCCGGTCGGTGATCCTGGATCACTCGTCGAACGCTTGTTCGCTCGGCTACCACCGAAGCACGAACGCCCGTTCGTTGTCAAGGGCGGGAGGAACAGATGTTTGTATCGCCGTCTGCGCTCCGGTACCGTCCCGGGTGAAACACACGTTCGATCAGGAAGCGAAGGGAGCACCAGCCATGGGCGACGACCAGCTGAGCGAGCGCCAGCGGCAGATCCTCGAGTACATCGTCGACCAACAGCGCGACCGGGGCTTTCCTCCCTCCGTGCGCGAGATCGGCCTGGCCGTGGGGCTGACCTCGCCTTCGACGGTCCACACTCACCTCTCCACGTTGCAGCGCCGGGGCTACCTGCGGCGCGACCCGACCAAGCCCCGGGCCATCGAGGTGTGCTACGACCCAGGCTCGGGCGCAACCGCCGAGCGTCGGCCCGTGCACCACGTGCCCCTGGTCGGTGACGTGGCCGCTGGTACCGACGTCCTGGCCTCCGAGAACGTCGAGGAGCTCGTCCCCGTGCCCGCTGACCTGACCGGCGACGGGCGGCTGTTCATGCTGCGGATCCGCGGCGACTCCATGATCGAGGCGGGCATCCTCGACGGCGATCTGGTGGTGGCTCGCCAGCAGCCCGACGCCGACAACGGCGACATCGTCGTGGCCGGTATCCCCGGTGAGGAGGCCACGGTGAAGACCTTCCGGCGCGCCGGCGACCACATCGAGCTGCTGCCCGCCAACTCGCACCTGTCTCCTCTGCGATTCGGTGCCGATGAGCTGGTGATCTTCGGTAAAGTGGTGACCGTTCTGCGCCGACTCTAAAAGCGGGTCACCCCACCGGCGCCCCCGGGTTTCACCGGGAGGAGGACAGTGCAGCGAGTACCCCCCATGACGGCGTTGGTGCTCGCGCTCGTGGTCCTCGTGCCGGCGGTTGCCGGCGCCAGCAACGACCCGTTCTTCCCGCAGCAGTGGGGCCTGCAGGCCATCGGTGCCGAGGCCGCCTGGGGCGCGGGCCGAGGCGGCGGTGTGATCATCGCCGTGGTCGACACCGGCGTCGACGCCACCCACCCCGACCTGGCCGCCAAGATCGTGGGGGCTCGCTCGTTCGTCGAGGACCCCGACGTGGGCGACCCGAGCGAGTGCCCGACCACGGTCGCCGACGATTGCAACGGCCACGGCACCCATGTCGCCGGCATCGCCGGCGCCAGCACGGGCAATGCCGTGGGCGTCGCCGGGGCGGCGCCCGATGCCCGCATCATGCCGGTCCGGGTCCTGAGCGGGAACGGCATCGGCTCGGTGTCCGCCGTCGCCCAGGGCATCCGCTACGCCGCCGACCAGGGCGCCGACGTGATCAACCTGTCCTTCGGGGAGATCGCCACCAGCGTGAGCCTGGCACCGGCGTTCGTCGACGCCGTCCGCTACGCCTGGTCGAGAGGCGCCATCCCCGTGGTTGCCGCCGGCAACTCCTTCGTGCGCAGCAGCGGCTTCACCGACGAGCCCGCCATCGTGGTCACCGCTCTCACCCGCGCTGGCACCCGTCCGGGCTACGCCAGCGGGGTCGGCGGTGCCCGGTGGGGGCTGGCCGCCCCCGGTGGTGACGGGGCGCCGAACCAGGAGTGCAACGTCGAGGTCGGCATCGTCTCGACCTTCGCCGGTGGCGGGTACGCCTGCCTGGTCGGCTCCTCGATGGCCACGCCCCACGTCGCCGGCGCCGCCGCCGTCCTCAGGGGCATGGGCCTGGCCCCACAGCAGGTGGTCGACACCCTGTTGTCCACCGCCGACGACGTCGGGACGCCCGGGTTCGACGCCACCTTTGGGGCAGGAAGCCTGAACCTGGCCAGGGCGGTGCAGTCCCAGGCGCCACCGCCGCCGCCCCCGCCGCCCCCGCCACCCCCGCCACCCCCCCCGCCGCCCGCCTCCATCGTGGCCGTGCCCCCTCCCACGACCACCACGGCGACCGAGCCGCCCACCACCACGGCGCCTCCCACGACGGAGCCGCCTCCCAGCTCGCTACCGACCACGACCGAGCCGCCCGAGCCCAGGGGCGAGGCCGTCCTCGAGCTACCCGATGACGGCGACGGGCCTGATCGCTACCTGGCGGCCGTGCCCGCCGCGTTCCTCGCCACCGCCGCCGGCGTCGGCTCCTGGCGCCTGCGCCGGCTGTTGCCCGCCGGACTCCGACCGGGAGGGTAAGGGTCCAGCGTCGTCAGTCGCCCGCCGGCCCCTGCTCGAGCAGGGCCAGGAGGGCGGCGTAGGTGGCTTCGAGCGGCGCCCGCTCGACCCGCTCGTCCGGGGCGTGGGCCACGGTGGGGTCCCCCGGGCCCAAGTTGCACGCCGGCACGCCGAGGGCGGCGAAGCGGGCGACGTCGGTCCAGCCCAGCTTGGCCCGCACCGGAGCCGGGCTGGCGTCCACCAGGGCCTGCAGCAGCGGGTGGTCGAGGCCCGGTGCGGCGCCGGGGGCCACGTCGATCACCTCGAGAACGTCGTGCGCGTCGAGCACGGGTTGCAGCAGCCGGCGGACGTGGTCCTCGGCCTCGGCGGCGTCACGGTCGGGGGCGAAGCGGTGGTTCACGGTGAGCGTCGCCCGGTCGGGCACCACGTTGCCGGCCACGCCTCCTTGGACCCCCACCGCCTGCAGCGCCTCCCGGAACTCGCAGCCGTCGAGCACGGGCCGGCGGGGCTGGTAGTCCTCGAGGATCCGCAGGACCGGCCCCAGCCGGTGCACGGCGTTGCGGCCTTTCCACGGCCGGGCGGCGTGCGCCCGCCGGCCGGTGAGGGTCAGCCCCAGGCGCAGCGAGCCCTGGCACCCCGCCTCCACCACGCCGCCAGTGGGCTCACCCAGCACGGCGGCGTCGCCGACCACCAGGTCCGGGCGCTCTCGCACCAGGCGAGCCAGGCCGTTGTGGCGGCTCTCCACCTCTTCCGCGGTGTAGAAGACGTAGGTCACGTCGACGGCGGAGTCGGCCACGCCGGTGGCCAGGGCCACGAACACGGCCAGCCCCGACTTCATGTCCGACGCCCCCAGGCCGTGGAGGCAGTCGCCCTCGATGCGGGCCCGCTCGTTCCCGTTGGCCGGGACGGTGTCGGTGTGCCCGGCCAGCACCAGCCGGGGCCGGGCCCCTTGCGTGGTGCGGGCCACCACCTCGTCGCCCACCCGGTCGACGGTGAGCCACGGCGCCGCCCGCAGGCGCTGCTCGAGGTGATCGGCCAGCTGGCGCTCGTGATGGCTGACCGAGGGGACGTCGACCAGCTCGGCGGTCAGGGCCAGCAGGTCGATGGTCATCGCCCTAGACGTTGACGCCGTGGGTGCGAAGGATCTCGTTGAGCCGAGCCTTGTCGTGGCGCTCACCCTCCTCGAGCCGCCGCAGGATGAGCACGCACGGCAGCCCGAACTCACCGCCCGGGAACTGGCGGCGCCGGCTGGCCTGGACGGCGACGCACCACGGCGGGACCACCCCCCGGCTGACCTCGTCGCCGGTGGCGGCGTCGATGACGGGGATGCCGGGATTGAGGATCACGCTTTCGGCCAGCACGCTGCCCCGCCCCACCCGGGCGCCCTGGGTGATCATGCTGCGACTGCCGATCATCACGTCGTCCTCCACGATGACCGGCGCCGCCTGGGCCGGCTCCAGCACCCCGCCGATGCCCACACCTCCCGAGAGGTGGACGTTGGCCCCGATCTGGGCGCACGAGCCCACCGTGGCCCAGGTGTCGACCATGGTGTTGGCTCCCACCCGGGCCCCGATGTTGACGTAGCTGGGCATGAGCACCACGCCCCGGTCGAGGAACGATCCCCACCGAGCCGAGGCCCCGGGCACCACCCGCACCCCGGCGGCGGCGTAGCCGCCCTTGAGCGGGATTTTGTCGGCGAACTCGAAGGGCCCCAGCTCCACGGTGTCGAGCTGGGACAGCTTGAACAGCAACAGGATGGCCCGCTTCAGCCACTGGTGGACCACGACCTGCCCGTCGGCGTCGATCTCGGCCACCCGCGCCGCGCCGGTGTCGAGCAACCCCACCGCCTCGAGCACCACCTCGCCGGCATCCGAGTCGCCTGGCTCCAACTCGGCGCGGTGCTCCCACAGCTGGTCGATCTGGGACGCGAGATCGCTCATCCGGCGCAGGGTAGTGCCGGGGCGGCGCTGGCAGGGTGGCCGGGCGCCGGCGGGGTCACTCCACGCCCAGGCGACGGGCCAGCAGCTCGAGGCGGTCGTCGGGCTGGACCATGGCCATGCGCACGTGACCCGGGGCGGGGCCGTAGAACTCGCCGGGAGCGACGAGGCAGCCCGCCTCGGTGGCCAGTCGCTCGGTGAACCCCCAGGCGTCACCGCCGGGAGCAGGCGCCCACAGGTAGAAGCTGCCGCCGGGCAGGGGGACGTCGACACCGAGGCCCCGGACCAGGATGTCCCGGCACCGCCGGAGGCGACGGAGGTAGCGCTCGGCCTGGGCGTCGACGTGGGCGTCGTCGCCGAGGGCAGCAGCGGCAGCGGCCTGGACCGGCCCCGGCACCATGAAGCCGGCGTGCTTGCGCAGCTCGGAGAGGTACTCGACCAGCTCCGGGTCACCGGCGTAGAACCCGATCCGCAGGCCGGCGAGGTTGGAGCGCTTCGACAGCGAGTGGACAGCCAGCACGCCCTCGCTCCCCGACTGCAGCACGCTGCGGCGAGGACCGTCCCAGGTGAACTCCACGTAGCACTCGTCGGAGAGGACGGGGACGCCGTGGTGCCGGCCCCACGTCACCAGCGCCGGCAGATCGTCGAGGCCTCCGGCGGGGTTGCCAGGCGTGTTCGACCACAGGCACACCGCCCGTTCGGCGTCCTCGGAGCTGACCGCCGACAGGTCGAGTCGCCACTGCCCGTCGAGGGGCACGGGCACGGGGCGGCACCCGGCGAGGACGGCGCCCATGGCGTAGGTCGGGTAGCTCACCGCCGGGTACAGGACCCGGTCGCGGTCGGGGGTGCGCAGGCGGAGCCAGTGGGGCAGGCCGGCCACCAGCTCCTTGGTGCCCATGCACACCGCCACTGCACAAGGCGGAACCTCGACGTCCAGCCGGCGCCGCAACCAGCCGGCGGCCGCCTCACGCAGGGTCGCCGTCCCGATGGACGGCGGGTAACCCCGCTCGGTGCCCGACGAGGCGAGGGCGGCCACGGCCGCCGGCGGCGGCGGGTCGTGCGGCGTCCCCACCGACAGGTCGACGGCGCCCCCGGAGTGGGCCTCGGCCACCGCGGCCAGGGGTGCCAGCCGATCGTAGGGATAGGCCGGCGGGATGAAGCCGGAGCTCACGCCCGGCGCCCGCCCCTCAGTCGCTGACAACGAACTCGTCGAAGCGCCGGGCGGCGGCGGCGTCGAGCCGGGCCCGGAGCCGGGTGGCGGAGGCCTCGTGCACCTCGACCAGCACCTCGCCCTCACGGTGCAGGGCGGCCACCACGTCGCCCCGGTCGTAGGGCACCGCCAGCTCGACCACGGCTTCCAGCGCCCGCAGCCGGTCGGCCACCGCGCTGACGAGGTCGTCGATCCCCGCCCCGGTCAGGGCCGAGACGGCCACCGAGCCGGGGTGGTGGTCGGCGAGGCGCTTGGCCTCCAGCGCCACGTCCGTCTTGTTGAACGCCACCAGCTCCGGCACCTCGCCGGCGCCGATCTCGTCGAGCACGGCCCGCACCGCCCGCATGTGGGCGTCGGGGTCGGAGGCGGCGGCGTCGACCACGTGGACGAGCAGGTCGGACTGGGCCACCACCTCCAGGGTCGAGCGGAAGGCCTCCACCAGCTGGTGCGGGAGCTTGCGGACGAAGCCGACCGTGTCCGAGAGCACCACCGCCTCGCCACCGGGCAGCTCCAGCCGGCGGGCCCGGGGATCGAGGGTGGCGAACAGCCGGTCCTCGACCAGCACGCCGGCCTCGGTGAGGCGGTTGAGCAGGGTGGACTTGCCGGCGTTGGTGTACCCCACGATCGAGACGCTGCGGTTGCGCCCCCGGCCCCTGGCCTTGCGCTGGGTGCGCCGGGTGCGCTCGAGCTGGGCCAGCTCGGTCTCGAGGGTGGTCATGCGCCGGAGCAGGCGCCGGCGGTCGACCTCGAGCTGGGTCTCGCCCGGCCCCCGGGTGCCGATGCCGCCGGCTTGCTGCGACAGCGACAGACCCCGGCCGCGCAACCGGGGGAGCCGGTAGCGCAGCTGGGCCAGCTCGACCTGGGCCTTGCCCTCGCGGGTGCGGGCGTTCTGGGCGAAGATGTCGAGGATCACCGCCGTGCGGTCGATGGCGGTGCGGCCGAGGAGCTTCTCCAGGTTGCGGCTCTGGGCCGGGCTGAGCTCGTCGTCGAACACCACGGTGTCGGAGTCGACCTCGAGGGACACGTCCCGCAGCTCGGCGGCCTTGCCCTTGCCGACGAACGTGGCCGGGTCGGGGGCGTTCCGGCGCTGCACCACCCGGGCCACGACGTCGGCACCGGCGGTGTCGACCAGGAGGGCCAGCTCGTCGAGGTGGGCCTCGGTCTCCTCCACCGTGGTGGGGGGGATGGTGACGCCAACCAGGATGATGCGCTCCCGGAAGGAGCGTTCGATCAGGACCATGCCGCTCCGCCGACGCCGGACAGGGGCGGGACGGGGACCTCGACGTCGGCCACGTGGACCGCCGGTCCGACGAGGGAGATGCCGTCGTCGCCCAGGGCCACGTCGAGCTCGCCGCCGGGCATGGTCACCCGCACCCGGGCGCCCACCAGGCCCCACCCGTGGGCGGCGAAGACGGCGGCGCAGGCACCGGTGCCGCAGGCCTGGGTGAGGCCGGCGCCGCGCTCCCACACCCGCAGGTCAAGGGCGTCGGCACGGCCCGGGCGGGGAGCCACCACCTCGACGTTGATCCCGTGCTCGAACTCGCCTTGGCAGGCGGGACCCAGCGCGGCCAGGTCGACCGCCGCCGGGTCGTCGACCAGCAGGACGAGGTGGGGGTTGCCCATGTCGACGGTCGCCGCCTCCAGGACCGGGGCGGACGCCGGGGCCGACCCCGCCGGTCCCTTGTCGGCCGTGCCCATGTCGACCTCCACCCATGCCGCGCCCGGCGTGGGTCCGGCGCCGACGCGGAGCCGCCGGGGCCCACCGGCCGTGCCCACCACCAAATCGAGCTCGTTCGTCCCGCGGGCCCGGGCGATGGCCTGGCCCAGGCAGCGGATGCCGTTGCCGCTCATCTCGGCCAGCCCGCCGTCGGCGTTCCACAGCGTCATGTCGACGTCGGCCCCGTCGGTGCCGGCCGACGCCCGCAGCAGCCCGTCGGCCCCCACGCCCCGGCGGCGGTGGCACAGCGCCCGGGCGGTGGCGCCGTCCACCGACCAGCGGCACCGGGCGTCGAGCAGCACCAGGAAGTCGTTGCCCAGGGCATGGTGCTTGCTCAGCTGCACTGCAGGCAGTCTCCCAGGAGGGGGGGCGCCAGGGCGAGGGAGTTCTCGCCGGCGTCGAGCCACTCGATGCGGGGGTCGCGCCGAAACCAGCGCAGCTGGCGGCGGGCGAAGCGCCGGGTGCGACGCACCGCCTCCTCGCCAGCCTCGTCCACGCTGCACCGGCCCTGGAGGTGGGCGGCCAGCTCTCGGTAGCCCAGGGCCTGGCCGGCGGTGCGGGAGAGGCCGCCGGGCCGGCGCAGCAGTGCCCGCACCTCGTCGAGCAGCCCGGCGTCGAGCATGGCCCCGAAGCGCCGGGCGATGCGGGCGTCGAGGACGTCGAGGGGGAGGCGCAGACCCACCTGGGCCAGCGGGGAAGGCGGGTAGGCGTCCAGGCCGGGACCGAACGAGGAGAACGGTCGCCCGCTGCCGAGCGTCACCTCCAGGGCCCGGACCACCCGACGGCGGTTGGTCGGCTCCATGCGGCGGGCGGCGACGGGATCGAGCTCGGCCAGCCGGCGGTGCAGGGACGCCGTGTCGGACTCGGCATCGAGCGCGGCGCGGGCCTCGGGGAAGCGCCCCGGGAGCTGCAGGTCGTCGACCACGGCTCGCACGTACAGCCCGGTGCCCCCCACCAGCACGGCCCGGTGGCCGCGGGCCTCGATCGAGGCCAGGGTGGAGCGGGCGGCGGCCTGGAAGCGGGCGAGGGAGAAGTCCTCAGTAGCGTCGACCAGGTCGAGGAGGTGGTGCGGGACCTCGGCCCGCTCGTCGGGGCTGGGCTTGGCCGTACCGATGTCCATGCCCCGGTACACCTGCATCGAGTCGAGGTTGACCAGCTCGACGTCGGGGTGCCGGCGTGCCACCTCCAGGGCCAGCGCCGACTTGCCCGTGGCGGTGGCACCGAGCAGGACGAGGTGACCGGGAGGCACGGACTCGGTCAGCCGGCGACGGCGACGGCGACGGGGATGCGGGTGCGATGACGGGGCCGGGCGGTGACGGCGGCCAGGTCACCGATCAGGTGGTGCGGCGCGGCACCGGTGACCACCACGTCGGCGAAGGTGCCGGCAGCAAGGGGGGTCGCGCAGCGGAAGTGCACCAGCTTGTTTTGGCGGGTGCGTCCGCTGAGCACGGCGTCGTCCTTCTTGCTGGGGCCCTCGACCACGACCTCCTCGCGCCGGCCCACCCGGGCCCGGTGCCGGGCCAGGGCGCTCCGCTCGACCACCACCCGCAGCCGCTCGAAGCGCTCGGCGGTGATCTCGGGCGGCACGAAGTCGTGGACCCGCTCAGCCGCCTCGGTGCCGGGCCGGGGGCTGAACACGAAGGTGTAGGCGCTGTCGTACTCGGCGGCGGCCACGACCTCGAGGGTGCGCTCGAAGTCGTCGTCGGTTTCGCCGGGGAAGCCCACGATGAGGTCGGTGGTCACCGCCAGATCGGGAACGGCCGCTCGGGCCTGGGCCAGCTTCTCCAGATAGCGCTCGCCGGTGTAGCCCCGGTGCATGGCGGCCAGGGTGCGGTCACTGCCCGCCTGCAACGGCAGGTGCAGGTGCTCGCACACCACGCCCGTCTCGGCCATGGCGGTGATGGTCTCGGGACGGAGGTCCTTGGGGTGCGGGCTGGTGAAGCGGACGCGGCGGAGCCCCTCGACCTCGCCCAGCGCCCGCAGCAGGTCGGCAAACAGGGGACGGGCCCGCACCGGCTCCCCCGCTGCCCGCCGAGCCCGGGTGAGGTCGCGGCCGTAGGAGTTCACGTTCTGGCCCAGCAGGGTGACCTCGACCGTGCCGGCGTCCACCAACTGCTCCACCTCGGACACCACCTCGGCGAAGGGACGGCTGAGCTCCACCCCTCGGACCGACGGCACGATGCAGAAGGCACAGGCGTTGTCACAGCCGATCTGGATGGTCACCCACGCCGACCAGGGCAGGTCGCGCCGGACCGGCAGGGCCGAGGGGAAGGCGTCGCTCTCCTCCAGGATCTCCATGAGGGGACCGTCGCGCTCGGCCCGGTGGAGCAGGTCGACGGCAGCCCCCACGTTGTGGGTGCCGAGCACCACGTCGACGTGGGGGGCCCGTCGCTGGATCAGCTCCCGGTCCTTCTGGGCCAGGCACCCGGCCACCACGACCTGCATCCCCGGCCGGGCCCCCTTGACGGTCTTGAGGTGGCCGAGGGTGCCGTACAGCTTGTTGTCGGCGTTCTCGCGGATGCAGCAGGTGTTGAGCACCACCACGTCGGCATCGGCCGGGTCGTCGGCGGGCTGGAGCCCGTCGGCCTCGAGCAGGCCGGCGATGCGCTCGGAGTCGTGCACGTTCATCTGGCATCCGAACGTGCGGATGGCGTAGCGACGGCTCACTCGGCCCAGGCTAGAGCCAGCGGGACCGGCCATCGCCGGCTACTCGTCGTCGACGACCTCGGCGGCCAGCCGGAGCGGGCGCCCGGTGACCGGCTGTTCGGCGTGGCGGTCGCTGACGCCCAGGCGGATGGCGGTGCGGCGCTCGCCGTCGATCTCGATGTCGGCGAAGGTGGGCACGCAGACCAGGTCGAGGCCGCTGTCGGCCACGTACCCGCGGGCGATGGCCAGGGCCTTGATCGCCTGGTTGAGCGCACCCGCCCCCACGACCTGAAGCTCGACGGTGCCGCACTCCCGGACCACACCGGCGACGGCGCCGGCGACCGAGTTCGGACTGGACTTGCTGGAGACCTTGAGCACGTCGTGCCCCGTGTGGTGGTTCGGGGAGGCGGAGGTGGTTGCGGTGGGGGGTGTCGTCATGGCCATCACTGCACCTATTTCGACACCACACCCCCGAACTCCTCCTTCGCCCTTCGGGCGCTCGAGGCGTGGACGAATCAGTCGAGACGCAGCGGCTGGTCGTCGGGATCGACGACATCACCGGCGCTCTCCTTGCCGGCGTCGATGCCCACCGCCACCCGGATGCGCTCGGAGATCTCGACCATGAGCTCGGGGTTGTCGCCCAGGAAGGTCTTGGCGTTCTCCCGTCCCTGGCCCAGCTGCTCGCCCTCGTAGGTGTACCAGGCGCCCGACTTCTTGACGATGCCCAGCTCGACCCCGACGTCGAGCAGTGAGCCTTCGCGGCTGATGCCCTTGCCGTACATGATGTCGAACTCGGCCATCTTGAACGGTGAGCTCACCTTGTTCTTCACCACCTTGACCCGGGTGCGATTGCCCACCACCTCGACGCCGTCCTTGATCGCCTCGATGCGACGGATGTCGAGACGGACCGACGAGTAGAACTTGAGCGCCCGACCGCCGGGGGTGGTCTCGGGAGACCCGAACATCACCCCGATCTTCTCCCGCAGCTGGTTGATGAAGACGCAGATGGTGTGGGACTTGTTGAGGTTGGCGGTGAGCTTGCGCAGCGCCTGGGACATGAGCCGGGCTTGCAGGCCCACGTGGGCGTCGCCCATCTCACCCTCGATCTCAGCCCGGGGCGTGAGCGCGGCCACCGAGTCGACGACCACCACGTCGAGCGCACCGGAGCGGATCAACACGTCGACGATCTCGAGCGCCTGCTCCCCGGTGTCGGGCTGGGAGATCAAGAGCTCGTCGACGTCGACGCCGATGGCCCGGGCGTAGACCGGGTCCATGGCGTGCTCGGCGTCGATGTAGGCGCAGATGCCGCCGTTGCGCTGGGCCTCGGCCACCACGTGCATGGCCAGGGTGGACTTGCCCGACGACTCGGGTCCGAAGACCTCGACGACCCGGCCCCGGGGGAGGCCCCCGATGCCGAGAGCGAGGTCGAGGGCGAGGGCGCCGGTGGAGATCGACTCGATGTCCATGGTGCCCTTCTCGCCCATCTTCATGATGGAGCCCTTGCCGTGCTGCTTGTCGATCTGGCTGATCGCCATCTTGAGGGCCTGGTCTCGATCCACCTGGTTGCTCCTGTCTCTGTCGCGTGACGAGCTGGGGACCCCGGAGGTCCGACGTGGGCACCACCCTACGAACGAGGTGTGACAAATCACATGGGTGTGACTTCCGACGCTACTCCCGAACGCTCGTTCGTTCAAGGACCCGTGAGCGGAAAGGTCGCCACCGTCTCGTAGCGGTTGGGTGTCCCTGCCGCCTGGGCCACGCTGTCCATCACCGCCACCTCGCGCACCTGCCACCGGGCCTCCACGCCGCCACCGGTGAGGTCGGCCAGCGCCGCCTTCCCCCGGTTGCGGGCCAGCGTCACGTGCCCCGTGAAGGGCCGAGGATCGGGCGGCCGGCCCACGTCGCCGGTACGGGCGACGACGGCGGCGGCCAGTGACTCGAGCCCGGCCACCGGCACGTGCAGGACCCGCCGGCCAAAGCGCCCGACCTCGGGGCCGAGCCGGGCCGGCGCCGACGGCTCCGCCCTTGCCGCCTCGGCCACCCCCCGCAGCGCCGCCTGCGCCTGTTCGGCGTCGACTGGCCCGAAGAAGCGAAGGGTGACGTGCCACTGCTCCGGCGGCGTCCACCGCAGCCCCGGTCGCTCGGGACGGGACAGGGCGGCCAGGACCGCCACCACCTCCGGGGGCGGCCGCACGGCCACGAACAGCCGCACGGGCAGCGCCCCGTCCAGCTCAGGCCATCCTGGCGGCGAACCGGCGGCCGGTGCCTCAGCCGTGCAAGCGGGTGACCGACGTGGAGGCACCGTCGAAGATCGAGGCGGCGGCGCCATCCGACGCCGCCAGCCGCTCCTCGGCCGGATCGGGCAGTCCCGCCGCCGCCGCCATCTGGGCCACGCTGAGGGTCTCGTCGTGCATGAGCCGCTCGGCCAGGGCGGCCAGGCGAGGGCCGTTGTCCTGGAGGATGGAGCGGGCGATCTGCTCGGCCTGGGAGAGGAGCTTGGCGACTCCCGGCTCGGACCGGGACTCGGTGCGCGAGCGGGTGACCGCGTCCTCGTCGCGGCCGGCCAGCTCGTAGCGCCCGGTCATGGCCCAGCGCTCGACCATCCGCCGGGCCAGCTTGGCGGCATCGTCGAGGTCGTCCTCGGCCCGGGTGCTGGGCTCGCCGAAGGTCGCCACCTCGGCCGCCCGCCCGCCGAGCAGGACGATGAGGCGGGCCATGAGCTCGCGCTTGGTGAGCGTGCTTCTGTCGTCACCGAACGACCACGGCGACTTCAGGCTGCCGGCCGACCGCGGCACGATCGACACCCGGGGCGGGATCTTCACGTTCTTGAGCAGCAGCGACAACAGGGCGTGGCCTGCCTCGTGGTAGGCGATGAGCCGCTTCTCGTTCTCGTCGATGACCCGGGAGGTGCGGGCCCCGCCCGACACGCGGGCCACTGCCTCCTCGACCTCGTCGGCGGTGATCTTGGTGCGGTGCCGGCGGGCGGCCAGAAGGGACGCCTCGTTGACGATGTTGGCCAGCTCCGCCCCGCTGAGCCCGGTGGTCTGCGTGGCCACGTCGCTCCAGTCGACCTGGCGGGAGAACGGACGCCGCTCGGCGTAGAGCCGCAGGATGGCGATCCGCCCGGCGAGGTCGGGGACGTCGATGTGGATGCGGCGGTCGAAGCGCCCGGGGCGTACCAGGGCGGTGTCGAGGAGCTCCGGGCGGTTGGTGGCACCCAGGATGACCACGCCGGAGGTGGCGGCGAAGCCATCGAGCTCGACCAGCAGCTGGTTGAGCGTGTGGTCGAACTCCCGCTCGCCGTGGCCGCTGCCGCTGCGCTTGGCGCCGACCGCGTCGAGCTCGTCGATGAACACGATGGCGCCGGACTCCTGTTGCTTGGCCTCGTCGAACAACGACCGGATGCGGGCGGCGCCGAGGCCCACGTACTGCTCCACGAAGCTGGCCGCCGAGGTGAAGTAGAACGGGACGTCGGCCTCGCCGGCCAGCGCCCGAGCCAGCAGCGTCTTCCCGTTGCCCGGGTTGCCGCACAGCAGGATGCCCCGGGGCAGCTCAGCGCCCAGTCGGCGGAACCGCCCGGGGTCGGTCAGGTACTCCTTGACCTCACGGAGCTCGGCCACCGCCTCGTCGAGGCCGGCGACGTCGGCGAAGGTGACCTTGGGCCCGTCGAGGGCCGACGCCTTGGCGAACACCGGGGTGGTGCTGGCACCCGGCTCGGCGGAACAGGTCGTGGCCTTGCCGCCGGCAGGCTCCTTGCCGACGCCCTTCTTCTCGACCCGGGCCCGGGTGGGGCCGGGGTCGGCCATGGGCACGGGCGCTGACGGTGACTCGGGCTTCCGGCGGTCGTGGCGCGTGAAGTACAGCGCCAGGCCGGTGACGCCCAGGATGGCGAAGATCGACACGAGGAACTCGGGCCGAAGTAGAATGTCAGGGTTCTCCATGTGTCGGCGCACCTCAGCGTCGCAACTTCTGTGGTACTCCAGCCCAGGCGGACCCTAGCGGTGAGTGCGCACAGCATCAACCGGAGGCCTCACCGGCCTGGGCCAGCAGCCGCCGGCGCAGGACGTCGAGGGCCGAGATGGCACCGAGCTGGGTGACCGTGACGCGGTCCCCGGGCACGCGCAGCCGGGAGGCCTCGGAGGCCTCGGCGAGGGCCACACCCACCACCACCGTCCCGGCGGGCACCCCGTCGTGGTCGCCGGGGCCGGCGACACCGGTCACGGCCAGGCCCACGTCGGCGCCCAGAACCCGCCGAGCGCCCTCGGCCATGGCTCGGGCGGCGGGCTCGGACACGACCGGGCCCGGTGGCACGCCGAGCAGGCCGAACTTCACCTCGCCGGCGTAGGAGACCACCCCACCCCGGAACCAGGTGCTCGCCCCGGGCACGGACGTGAGCCGGGAGGCGATCAACCCACCGGTCATCGACTCAGCCAGCCCGAGGCTCAGCCCGCGCGTGCGCAGCAGGGCAGCCACCGCTGACTCCATGGTCTGGTCGTCGACGCCGAAGACGTGCTCGCCGAGCAGCGACCGCAACTCGGCCTCCTCGGCGTCGAGCACGGCCCCGGCGGCCTCGGCGGTGGTCGCCTTGGCGGTGATGCGCACCTGGATGCCGTCGATCCCGCTGGCCAGGAAGGCGATGGTCGGGTTGCCGGCCGCATCCAGCGCCGCCAGGCGCGGCGCCAGCCGCTCGGCCAGGGCCGACTCGGGCTCGCCCCAGACCCGCAGCACCCGGCTCACGATGGCCGACCGCTGGCCCATCCGGGCTTGCAGGTCGGGCACCACTGCCCGCTCCACCATCTCGGTCATCTCCCGGGGGACGCCGGGCACGGCGTAGATCACCGAGCCCCCGGCGCCGGCGCCTCCCGCCGACCCGACGGGACAGATCAGCCCCGGCGCCGTTCCCCGCCGCTGCTCGATGACCGCGGCCCCCACCGGGACCTCCGCCTGGCGCTCGTTGCTGGAGGCCATGGCCCGGCCCCGTTCGGCGAACAGGGCTCGGATGCGGGCCAGCACCTCGTCGTCGCGCACCAGGGGGACGCCCAGGAGCACGGACAGCGCCTCCCGAGTGACGTCGTCGGGCGTGGGACCGAGCCCGCCGCAGACCACCACCGCGTCGCTGCGACCCAGCGCCACCTGCAGGGCGACCACGATCCGCTCGATGTTGTCGCCCACCCGGGTCTGGAAGTGACAGTCGATGCCGGCCCTGGCCAGCCGCTCACCGATCCACGCCGAGTTGGTGTCGACGATCTGGCCCAGCAGGAGCTCGGTCCCGACGGCAACGACCTCACAGCGCACCGCTGTCGGCCTCCGGGGAGGCGCCGGCGCGGGCCCGGGCGCCGTCGAGCAGGTACTGGAGACCGCTGACCACGGTCAGTACCACAGCGACCCAGAGCACCGCCCGGGCGATCCAGAGGTGGTGTTCGGCGACCACCGGGAGCAGGGCCAGGCCCACCGCCACCCCCTGCACCACGGTCTTGACCTTGGCCGAGGACCGGGCGGGCACCGACACCCCCTGGCGCCCCACCCAGCTCCGGTAGCCGCTCATGGCCACCTCGCGCACGGCGATGATCGCCACCGGCAGCCACCAGAACAGGCCCCGAGCGACGAGGGCGAACATGGCCCCGAGGACGAGGAGCTTGTCGGCAAGGGGGTCGAGGAAGGCGCCCGAGCGGGTGGTCCCGTGCCGGCGGGCGAGGTAGCCGTCGAGGCCGTCGGTGGCGCTGAGGAGGATCCACGCGCCGAGCACCGCCAGCGACGGCCCCGACGACACGATGACGGCCAGCAACAGCGGCGTGAACGCCACCCGCGCCAGGGTGACGGCGTTGGCCGGCGTGGCCAGGGCCGAGGGACCGAACGAGGTGGTCACGCCGGCGCTTCGAGCGCCAGGCCCACCGCCCCGTCCGCCACCAGGTCGGGGCCGGCCGCCGCGGTCACCCGCACCGTGGCCAGGCTCCCCGGAGCCAGTGACTCGGAGAGGTGGACGATCCCGTCGATCTCCGGCGCCTCCCGGTAGGTGCGACCGACGCCGGGACGGTCGACGAGCACCTCGACCTCGGTGCCGACCAGGGCATCACGCCGGCGGGCGGTGATGGCGTCCTGGCGCTCACTGCACTCGGCCAGCCGCTCGGCGACCAGGCCCCCGTCGACCCGGCCGCCGAGGTCGGCGGCGTAGGTGCCGTGCTCGGGCGACCACGGGAAGAAACCGCACCAGTCGAGCTGCGCTTCGTCGAGGAACGACAGCAACTGGTCGTGGTCGCCCTCGGTCTCGCCCGGGTAGCCAACGATGAAGCTCGAGCGCAGGGCCGCCTCCGGCTGGCGCCGGCGGATGTCATCGATCCGGGCGAGGAACCGTCGGGCGTCACCCCACCGGCGCATGCGGCGCAGCAGGGGTCGGGACACGTGCTGGAGTGACAGGTCGAAGTAGGGCACCCCGCTGTCGCAGACGGCCTCGACCAGCCCGTCGGTGAGGTCGGAGGGGTACAGGTAGAGCAGGCGCACCCGGGAGACCCGCTCGGCCACGGCCCGGACCAGGGGGATGATCCGGCGGGCTCCGCTTCCCTGGTCGCGCCCGTAGGCGGCCAGGTCCTGGGCCACCAGCACGATCTCGGCGACAGGAACGCCTCCTCGGCCGGCGGCCAGGGTGTCGACCTCGGCCAGCACGGCCTCGAAGGAGCGGCTGCGCTGGGGCCCGCGGAACGACGGGATGGCGCAGAACCCACAGGCCCGGTCGCAGCCCTCGGCCACCTTGACGTAGGCCCAGGGCGCCGACGCCGCCGGGCGGGGCAGCTCGAGCAGGTCCATGGAGGGCGCCGGCGACGGGCCCGGCCGGCGCCCCAGGTGCACGGGAACGCCGAAGCCGGCCACCACGTCGGCCTCGGGCAGGGCTGACGCCAGCTCGTCGCCGTAGCGCTCGGCCATGCACCCGGTGACCACCAGCTCGGCCCCGGGCCGGCGCCCACCGGCGAGGGTGAGGACGGTCTCGACCGACTCGGCCCGAGCCTCCTCGATGAAGGCGCAGGTGTTGACCACCACCAGGTCGGCGTCGCCCGGCCCGTCGGCGGCGACCAGGCCATCGGCCGCCAGGGTGCCGACCAGCTTGTCGGAGTCGACCTGGTTCTTCGGGCAACCGAGGGTCTCCACCCAGAAGCTCCTGGCCACGCCGGCCACCCTACCGTTGCGCCTCCGCGGCCCCGTCGACCGGGCCTGGCGGTGCGTCTCCCGACTCGCCCAGCTCGTCCACGGTGGTGGCCGGGCTCAGCTCGGTGCCGGCCCGATACGCCGCCCGCCCCACCATGTGCATGGCCACCGGTGCGGTGACGAACTGCAAGGCGGCGGCCAGCACCAGCTTGGCCACGTCGCCCCGGTCGCCCACCCGCAGGCCGGCGCCGGCGAGGACGAGGATCAGGCCCAGGGTGGCGGGCTTGGTGGCGGCGTGCATGCGGGCGAACACGTCCGGGAAGCGCTGCAGGCCGATGCCGGCCAGCAGGCTGAGCGCCACGCCGGCGAGGATGAGGGCGGCGGCGATCACGTCTCCCACGCTGTCCACCTCAGGGCCCCCGGTGCTCGATGAAGCGGGCCACCGTGGTGGTGCCCACGAAGCCCAGCAGGGCGATGACCACCAGCACGTCGAGATAGGTGCCCTCACCGGTGCGGGCGGCGTGCACGGCGATGCCGCTGACGATGACCACCAGGAGGGCGTCAAGGGCGACGATGCGGTCGGCCAGCGACGAGCCCCGCACCAGGCGGACGGTGCACAGCACGGCGGCGACGGCCAGCACGGCGAAGGCCACGTCGGTGGCCGCCGTCACGGGCGCTCCTCTTCGGCGCCGGCCGGCCACCGCCTGGCCTCCGAGGCGCCGGCGAGGAACTGCTCGCCCTCAGCGTCGAGGGCGGCCACCATCTCCCCCGGGCCGAACGCCCGGATGGCGAGCGCCTCCAGGTGGAGGATCTCCCGGCGCACCTCCTCGACGTCGCGCAGGTGCAGGACATGGACGTAGAGCACCGCCGGCGACCGCCGGGCCTCGAGGGTGAGGGTGCCCGGCGTCAGGGAGATGGCATTGGCCACCACGGTGATGACCACGTCGGACACGCCGCGGATGGGGATGGCCACGATGCCCTCGTTGACGCGGTTGCGGGGGGTGACGACCTCCCAGGCCACGATGGCACTGGCCTCAACCAGCTTCCACGCGAAGTAGACGAGGAAGCGCACCGCCGGCGCCGGGCGCACCCGCCCGGAGCTCCCCCGGTCCCCCAGGGGGAACACGGTGAGCACCACCAGGGCCACCACCAGGCCGGAGGCCACGTTGGCCGGGCTCACCTGCTCCCACAGGGCGACCCACACCACCACCAGCCACACGAGGAGCGGAATCGACGGGGTCCGGGTCACGGGAGCACCGCCTCGACGTAGGGGGCAGGGTCGACGAGGGTGGCCGCCGCCCGCTGGCTCAGGTCCCACAGCGGCGCGGCGGCGACGGCGATGACCAGGCTCAGCACCACCAGGACGGCGGTGGGCGCCACCATCAGCGCCGGCGACGACAGGCGGCCGTCCCCGGCGGCGGCCGCCAGCGGCGGCGCTTCCTCGGGCGCACCCCAGAACACCCCGGCCCAGATCTTGGTCATGGAGAACAGGGTGAGGAGGCTGACCGCCAGGCTGATGCCGACGATGGTATGGGCCCCGATGGCGAGGCCGCCCTGGACCAGGGCGAGCTTGGCCACGAAGCCGGAGAACGGGGGTAGGCCGGCCAGGCTCAGGGCCGGCAGCAGGAACAGCCCGGCCACCACCGGCGTGCGGTGCAGCAGGCCGCCCACCCGGGAGAGGGCGCCGGTGCCGGTGGCCTGCTCGACCAGGCCGCCCACCAGGAACAGGGTGGTCTTCACCACGATGTGGTGGACGATGTAGAAGATGCCACCGGCGAGGCCGGCAACGGTGAACAGGCCGAGCCCCAGCACCATGTAGCCGATCTGGCTGATGATGTGGAAGCTGAGGATCCGCTTCACGTCGTTCTGGGCGATGGCCCCGAGCACGCCCACCACCATGGTGGCGCCGGCGATGGCCAGCAGCAGCGTCGAGGGGCCGCCGTCGGTCGGGAACATCAGGGTCTGGGTGCGGATGATGGCGTAGACCCCGACCTTGGTGAGCAGGCCGGCGAAGATGGCGGTGACCGGGGCCGGGGCGGTGGGATAGGAGTCGGGCAGCCAGAAGAACAGGGGGAAGATGGCGGCCTTGATCCCGAACACCACCAGCAGCAGCAGCCCCAGGGCTTGGCGGACGCCGTCGGGCAGCGCCGCCACCCGGCCGGCCAGGTCGGCCATGTTGACCGTTCCGGTGGCGGCGTAGACCAGCCCCACGGCGGTCACGAACAACGTCGACGCCAGCAGGCTGATGACCACGTAGGTCATCCCCGACCGGACCTGGTCGCGGCTGCCCCCGAGGGTGATGAGCACGTAGCTGGCGCCGAGGGTCACCTCGAAGGCGACGAACAGGTTGAACAGGTCGCCGGTGAGGAAGGAGGCGGCGACGCCAGTGGCGAGGATCAGGTACAGGGGATGGAAGAACAACCCGTGGTCGCGGGTGCGAGGGTGGCCGATGGCGTACACCAGCACCACCAGCACCATGGCGGTGGAGATCACCAACATGATGGCGGCGAACAGGTCGGCCACCAGGGTGATGCCGATCGGCGCCGGCCAGCCGCCCACCTGCACCGCAGCCACGCCCGAACGCTCGACGGTCACGAGCAGGGCCACGCTGGCCACGAGCGTGGCGCCGAGTACGACGACGCTCAGCGCCCGCTGGACCGCGGGCCGGCGGTGGAGAGCCAGCGACACGCCGGCAGCCAGCAGCGGCAGCACCACGGGGAGGGCGATCAGGGCCCTCACGAGTCGTTCTCCTCGTGCCGGCGCACCAGGCGGGCGATGCGCCGGTCCTCGACGTCGTCCTCGACCTCGTCGTCGCTGCGCAACAGCCAGCTCCGGTAGGCCAGGGCCAGGAGGAAGGCGGTGATCCCGAAGGTGATCACGATGGCGGTCAGGGCCAGGGCTTGGGGCAGCGGGTCGGCGAACGGGCCGCCGCCAGGACCGTCCACGATCGGAGCCCGACCCGCCCGCCCACCGGCCAGCAGGAGGAGCAGGTTGGCCCCGTGGCCCATGATGGCCAGGCCGATGACCACGCGGGTCAGGGTGCGCTGGAGCAGCAGGTAGGTGCCCACGGCGTAGAGGGCGCCCACCAGCAGGGCGAGCACCAGGATCACTGGGAGGCCCCCTCGCCGGCGCCGGCGTCGTCGGGCTCGCCCGCCGGGCGGTCGGCCTCGCCCCCGAGCGACCCGAGGAGGGCCAGCACGAGACCGATCACGATGAGGTACACGCCGATGTCGAACGGCAGCGCCGAGGTGGTCTTCACCTTGCCCAGCACGGGCACATCGAGGCTGAAGACGCCGCTCTCGAGCAGCTGCCCCCCGGCGACCAAGGCTCCCATCCCCACCAGCACGGCCAGCGTCAGGCCGGTGCCCATGAGCACGAACGGTGCCACGGGAGCCACCCGCGTGAGCTGCCCGGTCCCGCCGGCGACGTAGTGGAGCACGAAGGCGGCGCCGGCCACCAGGCCCCCGATGAAGCCTCCGCCCGGGGCGTTGTGGCCGGCGAAGAGCAGGAACAGGGAGAACACCAGGACGGTGTGGAACACCGCACCCAGGCAGGTGTCGAGGATCAGCGACTGCGGCGGCCGAGTGGCCCGCCCCATCGCCCTGCCTCCCATCGCCCTGGCTCCCTTCGCCCTCACGCCTGGTCCTGCTGGCGCCGACCGGCCTGCACCAGGCTCACGATCCCGAGGGCGGCGACGGTGAGCACGGTGATCTCCCCCAGCGTGTCGAAGGCCCGGAAGTCGACCAGGATCACGTTGACCACGTTCTGGCCTCCGGCCTCCGGAACGGCCTGCTCGAGGTAGGCGCCCGACACCGGCTCGGCGGTGCGGGCGCCGGCGGCGACGAGCGAGAAGGCGGCGACGAACACGCCCACGCCGCCGGCCACCGCCACCCGAGTGGCCTGCCCTAGCCGCCACACCGACGGCTCGAAGCGCTCGGGCAGGTGGCGCAACACCAGGACGAAGATCACCACGGCCAGCGTCTCCACCAGCAGCTGCGTCAGGGCCAGGTCGGGAGCGCCCTGGATGACGAACAGCACGGCCACGCCGTAGCCGACACCGCCCAGGAAGAGCACGGCGGCGAAGCGGCGGCGGGCGAAAGCGGCACCGACGGCGGCGGCCAGGACCACCCCGGCCACCACCACCTGCAGCGGCGACTCCCCCACCACGACGCCGCCGGGCAGGCGGGTCCGGGTCAACAAGGCGAGCCCCGGCAGGGCCAGGACGGTGAGCAGGATCACCGCGAGGTAGACGGGCAGCGACCCGTTCTGCAGCACCGCGGTCACCCGGTCCGCCAGCCGGTTCAGCCCCACCAGGGCCGAGGAGTAGACCCCGGCGGCCGAGGGGACACCCGCCAGCCGCGCCTGGGACCGCTCCACGACGCCGGCGCCGGCCACGAGCAGGGCGCCGGCAGCCAGGGTCAGCACCGACAGCCCCAGGGCCGGCGTGAACCCGTGCCACAGCGCCAGATGGGCCTTTCCCGCAGCGGCGTCGAGTGCCCCGGCTCCCCCGCCCACCAGGGGGTCGACCACCGCCGGCGCCACGCCCGCCACCACGGTGAGCACGGCCAACAGCGCGGCCGGGATCACGAACGCCGGCACCGGCCTGGCCACGTCGGGCCCCACGGCGTCGCCGCCACCGGCGCGCTCGCCGAACCCGGCACCGAAACCGCCCAGCACGAACCGGGCCCCGTAGGCGAAGGTCAGCACCGACCCGACCACCACCCCGGCCAGGGCCAGGGATCCGCCGACGCCGAGATGGGCGTGGAGCAGCCCCTCGTAGGCCGCCTCCTTGGAGAGGAAGCCGAGCAGCAGCGGGACCCCCGCCATCGACGCCGCAGCCACGGCCGCCACCGCCGCCACCCCCGGCATCCGCCGCCCGAGGCCGGACAGGACCCGCAGGTCGCGGGTGTGGGCCTGGTGGTCGACGATGCCCACCACCATGAACAGCGCTGCTTTGAACAGCCCGTGGGCGACGATGAGGGCGGCGCCGGCGAAGGTCAGCTCGGGGATGCCGGCCCCCACCAGCACCACCATGAACCCCAGCTGGCTGACCGTGCCGTAGGCCAGGAGCAGCTTGAGGTCGTGCTGGCGCAGCGCCCTCCACCCCCCGAGCAGCATGGTGGCCACTCCGAGGCCCATGACCAGCGGGCGCCAGAAGGCGTGGCCGGTGGCGAACGCCGGCGCCAGCCGGGCGATGAGGTACACGCCCGCCTTCACCATGGTGGCCGAGTGCAGGTAGGCGCTCACCGGCGTCGGCGCCGCCATGGCCGCCGGCAACCAGAAGTGGAACGGCACCTGGGCCGACTTGGTGCACGCCCCCAGCAGCACGAGGACGAGGCCGGCGCCCACCACGCCCCCGCCGGGAGGGTCGGCGAGGATGCCCGACAGCGAGTAGGTCCCCGCCGCCTGGCCCACGATAACGAAGCCGGCGAGCATGGCCAGCCCGCCGGCGCCGGTGACGAGGATGGCCTGGAGGGCGGCGGCGCGAGCGGACCCCTTCTCGTCCTCGAAGCCGATCAGGAGGTAGGAGGTGATCGAGGTCAGCTCCCAGAACACGTAGATCAGGAGCACGTTGTCGGCCAGGACCACGCCCAGCATGGAGCCGGCGAAGGCGGTGAGGACCCCTGCGAAGCGGCCCAGCCCCGGGCGGGGCGAGAAGTACCACCGGCTGTAGGCGAAGATCACCGCCCCGATCCCCGAGACCAGGGCCACCATGAGCAGGGCGAAGCCGTCGAGGCGCAGGGCCAGGTCGAGCCCCAGGCCGGGCACCCAGGAGATCACCTGGGTGGTGGCCGACCCGTCGAGGACGCCGGCGGCCTGCGTCGCCGCCCACGCCGCGGTGGCGCCCGGCGCCAGCGCGCACACCAGAAACACCCGGGGGCCCAGCCGGCGGCCCAGCGCCGGAGCGGCGAGGGCGAGCACGGCGTGGAGGGCGAGGAGCAGCGCGAGCACGTCTTCGCCGGCTCAGGTGGCCGGCCCCGAGGCGGGGTGGTGGGCGGCGGCGGTCATCGAACGGGCTCCTGTCCGGGATCGACGTGGCATCTCGCCGACCAGGCTTCCCGGCACGCCGGCGGCGACCCTACCCGCCGCAGCGGGGAACGGCCCCCTCAGGAAGCGTCGCTACCGGCCAGGAGCTCGTCGAGCTCCTCGGGGGTCATCAGCACGTCCCGGGCCTTGGAGCCGGTGGACGGTCCGACCACGCCGCGCTGCTCGAGCAGGTCCATCAGGCGGCCGGCCCGGGCGAAGCCCACCCGCAGCTTGCGCTGCAGCATGGAGGTGGAACCGAGCTGCGAGCGCACGATCAGCTCCATGGCCGCCCGGCACAGGTCGTCGTCGTCACCGGCCGGCCCGGAGTCGGTGCCCGAGGCGAGCAGCTCGTCGGTGCCCTCGACCCCAGGCGTGTACGACACCGAGGGCGACTGGCGGCGCCAGTGGGCCACCACCTTGGCCACCTCGTCCTCGCCCACCCACGCCCCCTGGATGCGCCGCGGCGTCGACGAGGCGGCGCCCAGCAGCAGCATGTCGCCCTGGCCCACCAGCCGCTCGGCGCCGGCCTGGTCGAGGATCACCCGGCTGTCGGCCAGGCTGGACACGGCGAAGGCCAGGCGGGCGGGGATGTTGGCCTTGATCACCCCGGTGATGACGTTGACCGACGGACGCTGGGTGGCGATGACCAGGTGGATGCCCACTGCCCGGGCCATCTGGGCGATCCGGCAGATCGACTCCTCGACGTCGCGCGCCGCCACCATCATCAGGTCGTTGAGCTCGTCGACCACGATCACGACGAAGGGCAGGCGGGTGTGCAGCCGTTCCGCCGGGTCGTCGACGCCCTCGGCCCGGGGCTCGGTCCGCAGGTCGCCGCGGTCGAAGGCGGCGTTGTAGCCGGTGACGTCGCGGACCCCGACCTCCGACAGCAGGTCGTAGCGGCGCTCCATCTCCTTGACCGCCCATGAGAGAGCGTTGGCCGCCTTCTTGGGGCTGACCACCACGGGGGTGAGCAGGTGGGGGAGTCCGTTGTACTGGCCCAGCTCCACCCGCTTGGGGTCGACCAGGATCAGCCGCAGCTGGTCGGGGGTGGTGCGCATCAGCAGCGAGGTGATGAGGCTGTTGAGACAGCTCGACTTCCCCGCCCCGGTGGCCCCGGCGATGAGGATGTGGGGCATCTCGGCCAGGTTGGCCATCACCGCCCGTCCGCTGATGTCGCGTCCCAGCGCCACCTCGCAGGGGTGCGCTGCCCGGGCGGCCTCGCCGCTGGACAGGATGTCCCCCACCGCCACCAGCTGCCGGTTCTGGTTGGGGACCTCGACGCCGATGGCCGAGCGCCCGGGGATGGGCGCCAGGATGCGCACGTCGGGCGAGGCCATGGCGTAGGCGATGTCCCGGTTGAGCGAGGTGACCCGGGCGACCTTCACGCCGGGGCCGAGCTCGAGCTCGTAGCGGGTGACGGTGGGGCCCACGGTCATGCCCGCCAGGCGGGTCTCCACGCCGTGGGCGGCCAGCGCCCGCTCGAGCGTGCGTCCCGCCTGCTCGACCATCCGCTCGTCGATCTCCTGGGCGGCGCTGCGGGCCAGCAGCGACAGGGGCGGGAGCTTCCAGGCGCCCTGGTCGCCCGCCGGCGCCGGGACGATGTCGACGCCTTCGGCCTCGTCCGCGGGTGGCTCGGCCGCCGTGGCCACGCTCAAGGGACCGGTGACGTCGGGGCCGTCAGGACCGTCGGAAGCGTCGGCTCCCTCGAACGGGTCCGGCGACGACTGGGGTGACGCCAGCGTGGGGTCGTGCTCAAAGCCGTCGCCCGGCGGGCCCGAGCTCAGCGAGCCCAGCGAGTGGACGCCGGCACGGAGCTTGTCGATGGCGGGACGGGTGGCGCCGCCCACACGCTTGGCGGCCGCGGCCACGCGGGTCGCCGCTGCGCCCACCGACGTGTCCGTGGCCAGCAGCACGGCGGCGGCGGCGAGAGAGGCCAGGACCACGCCGGCACCCCACGGCGACAAGGCGTCCTGCAAGGGGCCGCTCACCGCCCGGCCCACGGCGCCGCCGGCATCGCCCGACACCAGCGAGGCCAGACCCATCCCGGCCACGAGCAGCAGGCCCAGGCCGGCGGCGACCCGGCGGGTGCCGTCGCGGGTGCGGCCGCTCACCAGGCGGGCACCGAGCCAGACCAGGACGGGGGGGAGGGCGTAGCGGGCGATGCCCGTCACCGCGCCGGCCGCGCCGTCGAGCCGGCGACCCCACGGGCCCGTCAGGCCGGCGTAGGTGCCGAGGGCGGCGAGCACGCCCGCCACCACCAGCAGCGCCCCCCACACGTCGGCGCGCCCGGCCAGAAGCCGCGAGACGGGCCCGGGGCCGTTGGCCGTGCGCTTGGTACCCGTGGACTTCGGGCGTGCGCCTCCGGGCCGGTTCCCCGCCTGCTTGCGGCCCTGGTTGCGGCCCTTCTTGCGAGCCGACCGGGTGCGGGTCGTAGATGCCACAGTGGCAACAACGCTAACACCAGCAACACCGCGGCAGGGGGACGAGGAAGCGAGCCTCCCTCCTGCCGGAACGGCGATGAGCGCCGCCGCAGGCGGCACCCTGGCCTCCCGGCGAGCGCAGCGAGCCTGTCAGGCCTCCATGATCACCGGGACGATCATGGGCCGGCGCCGGGTGCGCTCGTGGACGAAGGAACCGAGGGCCTTGCGGGCGTGGCGCTTGAGCGTGTCCAGGTCGGTGTCGTCGGCGTCCTCGATGGACTCGATGACCCGCTGGCGCGCCTCCTCGATGAGGTCCTCGGCCTCGGGCGCGTGGACCCAGCCGCGGGTCACGATCTCGGGGCCGGCGATGACCTCGCCGGAGGTCACGTCGACGGTCACGATGACCACCACCACGCCCTCCTCGGCCAGCACCCGCCGGTCGCGCAGCACCCCGTGGCCCACGTCACCCACCACGCCGTCGACGTAGAGGTAGCCGGCCGGCACCTCGCCCACCTTGGTGACGCCGTCGTCGCCCAGCTCGATCTGGTCACCGTCCCGGCACAGCACCACGTCGTCCTCGTCGAGACCCACCGAGACGGCCAAGCGGCCGTGGTGGACCATGTGGCGGTACTCGCCGTGCACCGGCACGAGCCACTCCGGATCAGTGATGGACAGGAGGGTCTTGAGCTCCTCCTGCATGGCGTGGCCGGTGACGTGGACGTCGGCGAGGCCGGAGTGGATGACGTCGGCGCCCAGGCGGTGGAGGCCGTCGATCACCCGGCTCACGTCCGACTCGTTGCCGGGAATGGGGTGGGAGCTGAGGATGACGGTGTCGCCCGGCCCGACCTTCAGCCATTTGTTCTCGTTGGCCGCCATCCTCGACAGTGCGGAGAGCGGCTCGCCCTGGGAACCGGTGGAGATGACGCACAGGTTCTCGGGGGCCACGTCGCCGATCTCGGCGATGTCCCAGAGCTTGTCGTCGGGGATGCGCAACCGTCCCATGTCCCGCGCCAGGCGCAGGTTCTTCTTCATCGACAGGCCCAGGGTGGCCACCACTCGACCGTCGGCGATGGCCACGTCGGCGATCTGCTGGATGCGGTGGATGTGGCTGGCGAAGCAGGCGGTGATGATCCGCTGGCCCTTGGCGGCGGCGAACAGCGCCCGCAGCGACTCACCCACCGAGCGCTCGGAGCGGGTGTGACCGCACTCCTCGGCGTTGGTCGAGTCGCTCAGCAGCAGGCGGATGCCGGACTCGACGGCGATGGCGCCCATGCGAGCCAGGTCGGTGGTGCGCCCGTCGACCGGGGTGAGGTCGAGCTTCCAGTCGCCGCTGTGCATGATCACGCCCTGGGGGGTGTGCCAGGCGGTGGCGAATCCGTCGGGCACCGAGTGGGTGACAGGGATGAACTCGACGTCGAAAGGCCCGATGCGGCGGCGCTCGCCGTCCTCCACGGCAATGAGGTCGGTGCGCCCGAGCAAGCCGGCCTCCTCGATGCGGTTGCGGGCCAGCCCGAGGGTCAGCTCGGACCCGTAGACGGGAAAGGAGAGCTCGCGCAGCAGGAAGGCCAGCGCCCCTACGTGGTCCTCGTGCCCGTGGCTGAGCACGCAGGCCTCGATCCGGTCGGCGTTCTCCCGCAGCCAGGTGAAGTCGGGGAGCACCAGGTCGATGCCGAGCATGTCGCTCTCGGGAAACATGAGCCCGCAGTCGAGCAGGACGATGCGGCCGTCGAGCTCGAAGGCGGCGCAGTTGCGGCCGATCTCACCGAGCCCTCCGAGGAAGGTGATGCGCACAGGGTTAGCCATGGAGCTCGGACAACACCTTTCGGGCACGGGATTCGAGGTCGTCGGGTGGGGGGCCGAGCGGTGGGCGGCAAGGGCCGACGTCGAGGCCCAGCACCCGCATCATGGCCTTGGCCGGCAGCGGGTTGGGCGCTGTCTCGCTCGTCTCGAAGGCGAAGCTGGACAGCAGTCGCCGGTTGGTGGCGCGGGCGCCGGCCACGTCGCCGGCCTGGAAGGCGGTCACGAGGGCGGCCATCTCCTCGCCGGCCCAGTGGGTGGCCACCCCCACGATCCCCACCGCACCCACCGAGAGCAGGGGCAGGGTGAGGGCGTCGTCGCCGCTGTAGAGCTCGAAGTGATCAGGTGCCGCCGCCAACAGGCGGGCCGACTCGGCCACGCTGCCGCCGGCGTCCTTGACCGCGACGATGTTGGGGACGTCACCGGCCAGGGTGAGCAGCGTGTCGGTGGCCACCTTGCGTCCGGTGCGCCCGGGGATGTCGTACATCACGACCGGCAGCCGGGTGACCGATGCCACCGCCCGGAAGTGGCCCTCGATGCCCGCCTGCGAGGGGCGGCTGTAGTAGGGGCAGACGACGAGCACGCCGGCCACACCGGTGGCCGATGCCGCCCGGGTGAGCTCGACCGTGTGCCGGGTGTCGGCGCTGCCCGTGCCGGCGATGACGGGGACGGTCACCGCCTCGGCCACGGTGCGGAACAGCTCCAGCTTCTCGTCGTCGGTCAGCGTGGGACTTTCGCCGGTGGTCCCGGCCAGCACCAGGCCGGTGCTGCCGTGATCGGCGAGCCACCGGGCCAGGGCGGCGGCGGCGTCGTAGTCGACCCCGAGATCGTCGTCGAAGGGCGTCACCATGGCGGTCACGACGGGACCGAAGCGGGCCATCGCTACCGTTGCTCCTCACTGTCGCGCTCGACGCTCAAGGTGTCGAGCAGGTCCTGGTGCAACTCGAACCACACGGTGTGGTAGCTGTCGATCAGGGGACGGGTGAACCAGTCGCGCTCCCCCGCCACCACCCGCTGCACGGCGTGGTCGAGCCGGGGGCGGTAGGCGCCGAAGCGGGCCAGGGCGGCGGCCAGGTCGGCCAGCACGGGCCGGGAACGGGCGTCGAGATCGGCCAGCCTTCGCACCACGGCGGTGTCGTAGTCGGCGTCGGCGTGGTCGTTGGCCACGGGCTCGCCGCCGGCGTCCTCACGGAGCTGCCAGGCGGTGCAGGTGGTGAGCAGCTCGGCGTTGATCGGCAAGAACCGATGGTAGGCGGATTCCACCGCGGTCCGGGCGCCGGCGAGGTCCAGCTCCTCGGCCAGGAGGGCGTCGCGTTCCTTGCGCCCCACCGGGGTCAGCGACCAGCCCGCCGGCGTGCCCGCCCGGTGCTCGACCGAGCCCGCCTCCCGCAGTTCCTCCAGCAGGGCGACGAATTCGCTGGCCACCAGCCCGGTGGCGCTGACCACCACGTCGACGCTGCTCACGCCCTTGACGCCGAGGGCGTGGAGGACCACCAGCCGGGGGTCGGACGGGTACGGCACGGCCGCACCTTAATCCCCGACCTCTGCCCGCCCGCCTTGCCCGGCGGGCGACGGCAGCGCGCTGCCACGCTTGGAGGAGCCGTAGGCTCGACCGGATGTCGGAGCAGGTGGCGGGAGGCGGGCGGCGGATCCCGCTGCCCGTGCTGGTGACGCCCATCGCCATCCTCAGCGTGGTCAGCATGATCGCCGACGTCATCGGCCCGGGGCTCATCAACGAGCGCCCGCTGCTGCAGATGTTCTTCAACCCGAGGAACCGCTACCTCCTCCTGGCCTCGCCCCAGGTCGACGCCGTGCCCTTCCTGGTCGTGGGCTTCACCCGGCTGGTGCTCACCGACCCGCTCTTCTACCTGTTGGGCGTGCAGTACGGGGAGGGAGCGTTGCGCTGGGCCGAGCGCAAGCTCGGCGACACGGGCTTCATCGCCGGGGTCGAGCGCTTCTTCGCCCGCTTCGGGTCGGTCATCGTGCTGCTGGCGCCGAGCGGTTACATGTGCCTGCTGGCCGGAGCCGCCGGCATGTCCGTGCGGCGCTTCGTCGCCCTCAACGTCACCGGAACCCTCGGGCGGCTGCTGCTGTTCCGGTTGCTCGGCGAGACATTCAAAGACGAGCTCTTCGCCGTGCTCGGGTTCATCCAGCGCTACCAGTGGTGGCTGATCGGGCTGTCGTTCCTGGTCGTGGCCCTCCAGTCCCGCAAGAAGGGCGACGCCGGCACGGCCCGGCCACCTTCGCAGATCGAGGCCGAGCTGGAGGCGGAGATCGAGGCCACCGGGCAGGGGCCGACCACCGGCGACGGGCCGGCCCCCTCAGACGACCGCCGGTGAGCGCCTACCTCGCCGCCCTCGACGACCTCGCCGCCACCAAGGGCCGGCGCCCCGATCCCGAGCGGCTGCAGGGCCTGTTCGACCTGGTGTGGCGCCACGCCATGGAAGAGCGCCCCGACGTCGCCACCTTCGTCGGCTGGCCGGGGCTCGACGACCGCCTCCCCGACCTGTCGCTCGAGGCCGTGGCTCGGCGACGGGCGGAGGCCGGCGCCCCGCTGCGGGCACTGGCCACCATCAACCGGGACACCCTCGAGCCGGGTGATCAGCTGAGCTACGACGTCTTCTCCTGGGAGCAGCGCAGCGAGGCGGAGGCGGCCCGCTTCCCCGCCGAGCACCTGCCCCTCTCCCAGCTGGAGGGCCCCCAGACCGACCTGGGCCTGCTCCTCGGGTCGATGCCGACCTCCACGCCCGCCCACCTCGGCAACCTCGTGGCCCGGCTGGGGGCGGTCCCTCTCCTCGTCGAGCAGACCATCGCGCTGCTCGACCAGGGGCGGGCCCGCGGGGTCACCCCTCCCCAGGTCACCCTCCGGAGCGTGCCCGCCCAGGTGGAGGCCCACCTGGTGGACGACCCGGCGGCCAGCCCGCTGCTCGCACCGTTTCGACAGGCGACACCGTCCCTGCCCCCCGCCGACATGGCCGGGGCCCGACGGGAGGCGCAGGCACTGGTGGCGGCGGAGGTCGTCCCCGCCTTCCGCCGGCTCCACGACTACCTGGTGGCCACCTACCTCCCCGCCGCTCGCACCACCACGGCCCTGGCCGACCTGCCCGAGGGCCGGGAGTGGTACGAGGAACGGGTCCGCCACCACACCACCACCGAGCTCACGCCGCAGGAGGTGCACGAGATCGGGCTGGCCGAGGTCGCCCGCATCAGCTCGGAGCTCGAGCGGGCACGGCAGGCCGCCGGCCACCGCGGTGCCGCCGAGGACTTCGCCCACCATCTCCGCAGCGACCCCCGCTTCTTCTTCGACCGCCCCGAGACGCTGCTGGCCGCCTACCGCGACATCGCCAAGCGGATCGACCCCGCGGTGGTGCGCCTGTTCCGCCGGCTGCCCCGCCTGCCCTTCGGGGTCGAGCCGGTGCCGGCGGAGATGGCGGCCTCGGCGCCCGCCGCCTTCTACCTCGAGGGATCCCTCGAGGGGGGACGCCCGGGGCGGTTCTTCGTCAACACCTCCGCCCTGGCCTCCCGCCCGACATGGAACATGGAGTCGCTCTGCCTCCACGAGGCGGTGCCCGGCCACCACTTCCAGATCTCCCTGGCCCAGGAGCTCGAGGAGGTCCCCGAGTTCCGCCGACGGGGCATGTTCACCGCCTACATCGAGGGCTGGGGGCTCTACAGCGAGCGCCTGGGACACGAGCTGGGGATGTACCAGGACCCCTACCAGCGCTTCGGCGCCCTCGACACCGAGATGCTGCGGGCCGTTCGCCTGGTGGTCGACACCGGCATGCACGCCCTGGGATGGAGCCGGGAACAGGCCATCGAGTACTTCGGGCGCCACTCCGCTTCGCCCCACCACGACGTCGTGGTGGAGATCGACCGCTACCTGGTGCTGCCCGGCCAGGCCCTGGCCTACAAGCTGGGCGAGCTGAAGCTGCGGGAACTGCGGGCGGAGGCAGCCGATCACCTCGGAGAACGCTTCGACGTCCGCGACTTCCACGACGTGGTGCTGCGTGACGGAGCGCTGCCCCTCGGCGTGCTGGAGGCCCAGGTCCGCCGCTGGGCCGACTCGATGTCCTAGAGATCCAGCAGGGTGTCGAGCCCGACGGTGAGCCCGGGACGGTCGGCGATGGCCTTCACCGCCAGCAGCACACCAGGCATGAACGAGCTGCGGTCGTAGGAGTCGTGGCGGATGGTCAGCGACTGGCCGGTGGTGCCCAGCAGCACCTGGTGGTGGGCGACCAGCCCCCGCAGGCGGATGGCGTGGATGGGGATGCCACCGGGGCCCTTGCCGCCGCGCGCCCCCTCGACCACGGCGTTGGTCGTGGGGTCGTCGTCCCATTCGTCCGAGGCGTCCGCCAGGCGCCGGGCGGTGAGCAGGGCGGTGCCGGAGGGGGCGTCGCGCTTGTCCTCGTGGTGGGCCTCCACGATCTCCACCGACGAGAACCACGGCGCCGCCAGCTCGGCCAGGCGCATCATCAGCACCGCCCCGATGGCGAAGTTGGGCGCCACCAGGCAGTTGCTCGTGGTGAAGCTCGACTCCAGCACGGCGAGATCGTCGTCGGTGAGCCCGGTGGTGCCCACCACGGCGTGGACACCGGCAGCCGCGCACCACCGGAGGTTGGCCCGAGCGGCCTCGGCCGAGGTGAAGTCGACGACCACGTCGACCTCGAGGCCGGCGAGCGCCTCGACCGAGGGAAGGATGCGCAGGTCGGCGTCGACGCCGGTGACCGGGCGCAGGTCGAGACCGGCGTGGTGGGGGTCGACGGCGGCCACCAGCTCGAGGTCGGGGTCGCCGTGCACGGCCGCGCAGACCGTGCGCCCCATGCGCCCCTCGGCTCCGAACACCCCGACACGAATGGTCACCC
>DASZDK010000082.1:0-2776 GCA_035942035.1 Acidimicrobiales bacterium | reverse complement strand
GCCACCAGCTCGTCGGCCAGGTGGCCCTCGAAGTCGATGATGAAGCAGTACTCGCCCAGGCTGCGCTTGGTGGGACGCGACTCGAGCTTGGTCAGGTTGATGGCCCGGGCGGCGAACTCCTGGAGGATGGCGAGCAGGCTCCCCGGCCGGTCGCTCCGCTGGAAGCACACCACCGTGGTCTTGTCGTGCCCCGTGGGCTCCGGGACCCCGTGGGTGCCGACCACCACGAACCGCGTCTGGTTCTCGGGGTGGTCCTCGATGTCGGAGGCCGCCACCTCGAGCCCGTAGAGCTCGGCGGCCAGCGCCGTGCCCACCGCGGCCATGCCGGCCTCGCGTGCCTCGCCCACCAGCCGGGCGGCCTCGGCGGTGGAGTTGGCTGCCTGTGTGCTGGCGCCGGGCAGGGTCGAGGCCAGGAACCGGCGCACCTGGGCGGTGGCGTGGGGAAACGACACCACCGTCTTCACGTCGGCCACGTCCATGCCCGGGGGCACCAGCAGGTTGAGCTGGACGTTGATCACCACCTCGCGCTGGATCAGCAGTTGGGCGTCGAGGGCGAGGGTGTCGAGGGTGACGTTGACCGTGCCCTCGATGGAGTTCTCGATGGCCACGAACCCGAGGTCGACCTCGCCCGACGCCGCGGCGGCAAGCACCTCGGCGATGGAGCCCGTGGGCACCAACTCGCCGGCGGCCAGGTCGGGCTGGGTCAGCAGCGCCTGCTCGGTGAACGTGCCGTGGGGCCCGAGGAAGGCGATGCGGGGCCGGGGGGAGGACATCGGCCACAGGGTAGGTGACGCCTCGACCTCGCTCGGCGGTTCCCCGGCGGGCAGGATGGCGGCGTGGACGAGGCGGCCCTGCGGCAGTTGCTCGACGATGTGCGGGCCGGCGCGGTGCCACCGGACGAGGCCGTGCACCAGCTGCGCCGGCTGCCCTTCGCCGATCTCGGCTTCGCCCGGGTCGACCACCACCGGGGCCTGCGCCAGGGCGTGGCCGAGGCGGTCTACGCCCCGGGCAAGACGCCGGCGCAGTGCGCCGCCATCGTCAGCGAGCTCCTGACCGTGGCCGGCGACCCGGTGCTGCTCACCCGGGCCCGCTCCGAGCAGATCGACGCCGCCCTGGCGGCGGCTCCCGGCGGCACCGTCACCGGGAGCACGGTCGTGTGGCGAGCCCGGCCGGCTCGGAAGGCCAACGTGGCCCTCGTCACCGCCGGCACCGCCGACCTGCCCGTCGCCGACGAGTGCGCCGCCACCCTCGCCGCCTACGGCGTGGCTCCCACCCGGCTCTCCGACGTGGGCGTGGCCGGGCTCCACCGCCTGCTGGCCGACGTCGACGTCCTCACTGGCGCCGAGGTGGTGGTGGTCGTGGCCGGGATGGAAGGCGCGCTGGCCAGCGTGGTCGGGGGGATCGCCGCCGCCCCAGTCGTGGCCGTGCCCACCAGCGTCGGCTTGGGCGCCGGCCTCCAGGGCGTCACCGCCCTCTTGGGCATGTTGGCCAGCTGCGCTGCTGGCGTCACCGTGGTCGGCATCGACAACGGCTTCGGCGCCGCTTGCGCCGTGGCCAGGATCCTGGACGTGCGCAGTGCCCATGGCTGAGCCGCCGGCCCCCGCGGTCACCGTCGCCTGGTTCCACTGCTTCGCCGGCATCGCCGGGGACATGGCCCTCGGTGCCCTGCTCGATGCCGGCGCCGACCTCCACCAGGTGCGGTCGCTCCTGGAGCGCCTGCCGCTGAAGGGGTGGTCGCTGACCGCCGAGCCGACCATGCGGGGCGGGATCGCCGCCACTCGCGCCGTGGTGGCCGCCGAGCCGACCAAGGTGGTCCGCACCTACGCCGCCATCGAGGCCCTGCTCGACGAGGCGCGGCTCCCCGAGCGGGTCCGGGCGCGGGCACAGGCAACCTTCGCCGGCATCGCCGCCGTCGAGGGCCGGTTGCACCGGCGGCCGGTCGAGCAGGTCCACTTCCACGAGGTGGGCGGCATCGACGCCATCGTCGACATCGTCGGCGTGGCCGCCGCCCTCGAGGTGCTCGGGGTCGATGCCGTGTACGCCAGCCCGGTGGCCACCGGGCTGGGCATGGTCCGCACCTCCCACGGCCTGTTGCCCAACCCGGCGCCGGCGGTGGTCGAGCTGCTGGCCGGCGCCCCCACCCACGGCGTCGACGTGGCCGTGGAGCTGACCACGCCGACCGGCGCCGGCCTGCTCGCCGCCCTGGCCGAGGGATGGGGGCCCATGCCGGCGATGACCGTGGCCGCCAGCGGCTTCGGCGCCGGCAGCCACGACCTGGAGGCCTTCCCGAACCTGACCCAGGTGGTGGTGGGTGACTCGGCCCAGGCCGCGCCCGACGTCCACCAGCGCGTCGTGCTGCTGGAGACCAACCTCGACGACGTCACCGGCGAGACGCTGGCCCATGCCGTGGCCGTGCTGCTGGAGGCCGGCGCCTCCGACGCCTGGGTGACGCCCATCGTGATGAAGAAGGGGCGGCCGGCGCACACCCTGAGCGTGCTCACCGATCCGGCCCGCGCCCGGCGGCTGGCGTCCCTCCTGGCCCTCGAGACCGGAACCCTCGGCGTGCGCACGGCCACGCTCGAGCGCTGGACCGGGCCGCGCACCGTCGAGGAGGTGCAGGTCGAGGGACGCCGGGTGCGGGTCAAGGTCGGCGCCCACCGGGCCAAGGCCGAGCACGACGACGTCGCCGAGGTCGCCGCCGACCTGGGGCTGCCGGCGGCCGAGGTGGCGACCCGAGCCGAGGACGCCTGGCGCCGGCGCCAGGCACCACAGGGCG
>DASZDK010000081.1:0-4387 GCA_035942035.1 Acidimicrobiales bacterium | reverse complement strand
GGCGTCACCTCGTCGGGCGCGACGTTCACACTGCGCCCGAAGTCGCCCAGCCCCGGCGGGTGACTCACCTGCGTCATGGCCTCAGCGTAAGGTATGGCGCTCCGGCGATGGGTTCGGCGGTCGGCGTCATCAAGTCCTCGTTCGTTCGTCTGAGCATGCGGCAGGAGAAAAAACGGGGGCCGTACGGGCCCGCACACCTGGATGCCCCGTGGGCGCCCGGGCAATTGGCGGTACCACTGCTTCCCTCGTCTAGTATCCCGTCGCCGGTCCAGCCGGACGTAGATGACAAGAGAACCGATTCGTTCGCCCGGTTGACCCCCGGCTGGGGGCGGCAGGTCGGTCGAGCCAGTCAGCGATCACCAACGTGGCAAGGTCCACGAACGAACCTTACGAGGAGCTCAAGTATGAAGAAGGCCCTAGTAGCGACGTGCGTCGTGGCCATGACTGCATTCAGCGTGACTGGTGCGACCGCGGACCCCGTGGCCACTGCCCGCGCCAGCGCCTACGGGATCAACGTCGGCGGCAGTTTGCTCGACGATCTGATCGAACGGGAGCCCGAGGTGACCTCGGTGTTCCCGCCAGGTAGCTCCGTTGAAGAGGACGTCGTGACCGTCGACGCCGGTTCGCTGGCGTTCGAGGGCGTTGGCATCGTCCAGGCGGAGACGAGAGCTGAGTCCACCATCGTGCCGGCGCTCCGGCCGGACGATGACACCGGCGGCGGCGGAGACCTCCTCGGAGATCTCCTCGGCGGCGGCGGTGGCGGCGGCGGCGACCTCCTCGGCGGCCTCCTCGACGGCGGCGGCGAAGACGGTGAAGACGAGGAGATTCTCATCCCGGTGGTGAACGCTCGAGGCTTCTCCTCCATCAGCATCACCGGCGTCGCCCTCGAGGACGAGGCCGGCGGCCAGAACAGCCTGCTGGGCGACCTGCTCGGCGGCGGCGACGGCGGCGCGGTCCAGACTCAGCAGGTCGGTGGCATCACCGGTGGCGGCGCTGAGCAACTCCTGACCGAAGTCGTCTTCGAGGCCCTGCTGCGACTGGGCGTGATCGAGTCCGAGGCCGTGGCCGTGTGCGCCAACGACACCGTCTTCTTCGACGTGGCCTCCCGGATCGTCGACGACCAGGGCTCTGACATCGAGATCGGCGACGTGCTCGACGACATCGTCAGGGGCGTCATCGACGTGCTCGACGGTGGCCCGGAGGACGAAGCACTCCTGGGAGACCTCATCAACATCGAGGACCACGAGTTCGGGCCGACCGCCGACGGGACCGGCTTCTTCGTGAACGCCCTCCACATCACGGTGGGAGGCGGCGGCGGCACCGTCCAGACCCAGCAGGTTCCCGAGACCACCGTTCCGGACACCACCGTTCCCGACACCGGTGGTGGCGGCGGTGTCCTGGGTGACGTGCTCGGCGACCTGCTCGGTGGCGGCGAAGGCGGTGTCGACGGCGACGAGCCGCTGCTCGACATCATCCTGGGCCACTCCGAGGTGTCGGCCACCTCCTGCGCCGCTCCGCCTGCGACCAGCCTCGTGCCGACGGGTGACGCCGGTCCGTCGCTGCCCCGTACCGGTGGCCTCGGCGTCCTGCCGGCCGTCCTCGGTGTCGGCCTTCTCGGTGGCGCCCTGACCGCTGGGCGCTACGCCCTGCGGGCCCGTCGCAACGGTGACAACCTCTAGGCACTGAACGCAGCAACACCGAACGAGGGGGATGGGGATGCGTCCCCATCCCCCTCGTCGCATTTTCTGACCGGAATCCCAGGAGGAGAACGAGGATGAGCGCCAAGACGAGGTCCCGCAGCAGCAGCGGCAAGGCAATCGTGGCCGTGGTCAGCGCCCTGCTCGTCCTCTCCCCCCTGGCCATGGCCGGAGCGGCGCCATCGGGGAACGCCCCCCGGTTCGCCGTGGTCATCGGCATCAGCGAGTACCAGGGCCGCACCGTGTCCACCCCGGGCAGCGCCGGTGACGCCGTCATCGTGCGGGAGGCGCTGCTGCGGGGCGGCTGGGCCGACCAGAACATCCGCATGCTGGTGAACGAGGCAGCAACCGCCGACGCCATCCGCGGCGCCCTGCGCTGGCTGGTCGACAACAGCAGCGACGACGGGTTCTCGGTGTTCGCCTACTCCGGGCACGTCAAGCAGATGACGGGTGACCGGGACGGCGACGGAGAGGGCAACGACGAGTTCCTCTGGCCCCACGACAACTCCTTCATCGCCGACGGCGAGCTGGCCCGGAGCCTGCGGGAGCTGCGGGGTGACGCCTGGATCAACATCTCCGGCTGCGAGGCGGCCGGCTTCGACGACGGGGTCAGCAGCCCCCGGCGCCTGTTCACCGGCGCCTCGCAAGAGGTGGAGAAGGGCTACGAGCGCGGCGACTGGCGCCAGTCGGTGTTCAACGGCCTCATGGTCGACCAGGGCATGCTGCAGGGACGGGCCGACGCCGACGGCAACGGGACGGTGTCCATCCAAGAGGCCTTCGACCACGCCGCTCGCATCGCCCCGGACATGACCGCCGGGCAGCGCTTCGGCCCCCAGCACCCCTACATCGCCGGCGGTGACGGCACCGAGTGGTTCCTGAAGCCCCCGGCGCCCGCCGCCCCAGCCCAGGGGCCCGGCGGCCTCGGGGTGCTCGACAACCTCCTCGGTGGGCTCACTGGTGACGGCGCCGGCGGCCTCACCGACGACATGACCGGCCTGACCGGGATCCTCGACTAGTACCAGGACGGTGCCGGCCAGGGAGCGGCCGGACGGTGCAGAGCCGCCATCGGGCGCTCCTGTCAGTCCCGTCGACCACAATGGGCCCATGCCGGCGGCCGAACAGAGCACGCTCTTCACTGCGGACCACACCTTCGGTGTGGGGGAGCTGACCGCCAACATTCAGCGGGCAGTGGCCCGGGCCTTCCCCGCCGAGGTGTGGGTGCGGGGCGAGGTCAACGGGCTGCGGGCGGCCGGTGCCAACGGGCACCTCTACTTCTCGCTGTGCGAGCGCAACTCCCGGCGAGGTCCGACCAGCACCCTCAACGTGGCGCTGTTCCGCCAGGACCGCCAGCGGGTCGAGCACGAGCTGCGCCGGTGGCCCGATTTCCGGCTGGCCGACGGGGTCGAGGTCCGCATCCGCGGCCGGGTGCAGTACGCCTACGGCCGGGTCTCGGTGGTCATGTCCGCCGTCGACCCGGTCCACACCCTCGGCCGCCTGGCGGCGGCGCGCGAGCGCGTCCTGCGGTCGCTGGCCGCCGACGGCCTGCTCGGCGCCAACGGGGCCCTCACCCTGCCGCTGGTGCCCCTCCACGTGGGCCTGGTGACCAGCGCCGGCAGCGCCGCCTGCGAGGACGTCCTGGGAGAGCTGGCGGCCAGCGGCGCCGGCTTCCGGGTCGCCCTGGCCGATGCCCGGGTCCAGGGCACCGAGGCCGAGGCCTCCCTGCTGCGAGCGCTCGCAGCCATGGCCCGGTTGCGGCCTGACGTGGTCCTGCTCGTCCGGGGCGGGGGCTCGCGCACCGACCTGTCCACCTTCGACGGCGGACGCCTGGCTCGGGCCATCGCCACCATGCCCGTGCCCGTGCTCACCGGCATCGGCCACGAGATCGACACCAGTGTCGCCGACGAGGTGGCCCACACCTCGTGCAAGACGCCCACGGCCTGCGCCGCCGAGCTGGTCGAGCGGGTGCTCGCCGCCCTGCGACGGGCCGAGACGGCGTGGGCGTCGGTGGCCGGCCGCGGCGCTGCGGCGGTGGCCGGCGCCGACCACGACCTCCGGCGCCGGGCCGACCTGGTGGCCGGGCGGGCGTCGGGAGCGCTCGGGGGAGCCTCCGGCCGCCTCGAGGGGCAGGCCGCACGGCTGTCCGCCCGGGCTCGCAGCGGCGTGACGTCGGCCGCCGCCCACCTCGAGGGCGCCGGGCGCCGGCTGGACCCCGGCAGACTCCACGGTCGCCTGGGCGACGCCGAGCGCGCCCTGGTGGTCGCCGGCGCCCGGTCACAGCGCTCGGCGGCGCGGGCGGCAGCCGTCGCCGAAGCCGCCCTCGAACTCGCCGCAGCCCGAGTGGCGGCGGCCGACCCGGCCCGGGCTCTGGCCCGGGGATGGTCCCTGACCCGCACCGCCGACGGCCGGCTGGTCCGCCGCGCAGGTGAGGTGGCCCCGGGCGACACGCTGGTCACCACCTTCGGCGAAGGGGCGGCCCTCAGCACGGTGACCGCCACGGATCGGGCGCACCCGACGCCAAGAGCACGCCCGTGACCCCGCCCGATCGTCCCGACTCGCTCACCTACGCCGGCGCCATCGAGGAGCTCGAAGCCATCCTGGCCGAGCTGGAGGACGACCGGCTCGACGTCGACCACCTGGCCGAACGGGTGGGCCGAGCGGCAGAGCTGATCCGGCTGTGCCGCCAGCGGATC
>DASZDK010000080.1:0-3049 GCA_035942035.1 Acidimicrobiales bacterium | reverse complement strand
CGCGGTCGGGCCCGGCGGGTCCCAGGTGCGCACGAAGGCGGCCGACAGCCGCTCCAGGTCGGTGCGGCCACCACCGTGGGCGACAGTCCGCCGGCCGGGCTCGAGCAGGCCGTCTCGCCAGGCGGCGTAGTCGTAGCGGTACCGGCCCTGGCGGCGCAGGTCGGCCCGGGCCTCGGCGGCCACGGTCACCAGGTCGCCGAGGGTGGCCGGGAGAACGGCGTCGAGCTCCTCGCGCACGAAGCGGGCGGCGGCGGGGCTGTGGCCGTCGGTGGTGACGGCCACCGTGACCGGGCCCCGGCGCACGACGGCAGGGACGGTGACGTCGCAGTTGAGCGGATCGTCGACGGCGTTGAGCAGGGCCCGGGCCCGGTGGGCGTGGCGGCGCAGCCGGGCATTGAGGCGCCCGTCGCCGGTGGCGGCGAACACCAGCGACGCGCCCCGCAGGTCGCCCCGGCGGTAGCGGCGGGGGCACCACTGGAGGCGTCCCGCGCCCTCGAGCTCCTGGAGCCGGGTGGTGATCCGGGGGCTGACCACCACCAGGCGGGCGCCGGTGGCCAGCAGCGTCTCCACCTTGGCCTCGGCGGCGGCGCCACCGCCGACGACGACGACGGTGGCGCCGGCCAGGCGCCACGACACCACGTACCCACGGGTCCCGTCCACGGGCACGACGGTACGGACGGGCGGTTTCCCCGCCGTTGTCCGCCCGTCACCGGCATGTGAACGGGTTCTCTCAGGCCCGGGACCGGCCGTGAGCGTCTTGTCGCCAGCTGGAAACCGAGGGGGACATCGCCGGCAACACGCCGTCCGTACCGTCATCTCCATGGCTGCACCCAACATCCCCGCCGCCAAGCGCGCCGGCCTGCCCGTCGATCTCGACCGGCTGGCCGCCGAGGGCGACGGCTGGCTGAGCGCCGAGGACCGGTACTCGCTCAAGACCTGGGGGGTGTGCACCCAGGACCAGGACCACGTGTTCATGGTGCGGGTGCGCACCCCCGGCGGAGCGCTGCCGACCGCCCAGGCCCGGGGCCTGGCCCGCATCTCCCGTTCGTTCGGGCCGGACTGGCTCCACCTGACCACGCGCCAGAACGTCGAGCTCCACTGGGTGCCCGACCGGCGGGTGACCGCCCTGCTCGACGCCGTGGCCGAGATCGGCATGACCACCCGCTCGGGGTGCGGCCACACGTTGCGCAACGTGATGTGCTCGGAGGAAGCGGGCCTCAGCCTGGACGAACCCTTCGACTGCCTGCCCGACGCCCGGGCGGTGAGCGACGCCGTCGTGGCCCGCTCTGCCGAGCTGAACACGGTCCTGCCCAGTCGGATCAACGTCTCCTTCGGCGGCTCGCCCCGGTGCCGGCACGACGCCCGTCTCAACGACGCCGGCTTCGTCTCCGTCCTGCGCGACGGGGAACCGGGCTACCAGCTCTGGGGCGGCGGCAGCCTGGGGAAGGCCCCGTTCCTGGCGGTCGAGCTCGCCGACTTCGTGCCCCGAGCGCAGACCGTCGCCGCTGCCGAGGCCCTGATCGAGGTGTTCGTCGAGCACGGCGACCTCGACAAGCCGGCCAAGGGCCGGATGAAGTTCGTGGTCGAGCGTCTGGGCGAGGACGGCTTCCGGGCGGCCTGGGACCAGGCCTTCGCCGCCGCCCGGCGCCGGCCCCACCCCGAGCCCCCAGCCGTCGAGGTCCTCCCCGAGGTCGATCGGGTGGCCGTGCTCACCCACGTCCCCCCCGGGGGGTGGTCAGCCGGCGTGCGCCCCCAGCGGGTGCCCGGGCTGGCCACCCTCACCGTCGACATCCCCCTGGGTGACACCAACGGCTCCGAGCTGGAGGTGCTGTGTGACCTGGCCGACCAGCACGGCGACGGTGCCTTGAACCTCAGCCGCGACCAGAACGTGGTGCTGCGCAACGTGCCCGTCGCCGCCGTGACCGCGGTGCGCGATGCACTGCGCACCCGGGGGCTGTACCTGGCCGGCGAGGCCCGCACCGCCTCGGTCCGGGCCTGCACGGGTTCGGCGGTGTGCGCCCTCGGCATCACCACCGCTCCCGACGCCGGCAAGGCGCTGCTCACCAGCGCCGGGCTGGGCCGGAACTCGTCGCTGCGGGTGCACGTGTCGGGCTGCCCCAACTCCTGCGCCCAGCACCAGGCCGGCGACATCGGCCTGGCCGGATCGAAGGTGCGGGTCGGCGGCCGGGCCCGGGACGGCTACCACGTGTACCTCGGTGCCGACCTCGACGCCGGGCGGGTGGGCGAGGTGGTGGGCCGGGTGGCGACCGAGGACGTGCCTGCGACGGTGGAGGCGGTGGTGGGCGCCTGGGAGTCGCTGCGCCACGACGGCGAGCGCCTGGGCACCACCGTGCACCGCATCGGCCACGACGCCTTCGCCCGCCACCTCGAAGCGGTCATGGACGAGCGCTGGGCCAGCGGCCCGGAGCCCGACGTCGAGGACGGCAGCGCGAACGCTCCCGCGGGGACCGCCGACCTGGGAACGCTGACACCGGGCTTGGTCACGACCGTGGAGATCCAAGGCACGGCCCTGGCCGTGGCCAACGTCGACGGCACGTTCTGCGCCGTGGCCGACGAGTGCCCCCACGCCGGAGCCTCGCTGGGCCAGGGCACCCTCGAGGGCTCGTCCCTGCGCTGCCCACTCCACGGCGCCGCCTTCGACGTCCGCACCGGCGAGGTGCTCTCCGGGCCGGCCGTCGAGCCCGTGCGCTGCCACCCGATCGAGGTGGTCGACGGCGTGGTCCGTGTCCCGTCCCCCACGGCGTAGGCCCAGTGGCACGCTCGAGGTGGATCGACCACTGGGAGCCCGACGACGAGGCGTTCTGGGCCTCGACCGGCCGCCGGATCGCCCGGCGCATCCTGAGCTTCTCGATCTTCGCCGAGTTTCTCGGCTTCTCGGTGTGGCTGGTGTGGAGCGTGGTCGCCACCCGGTTGAACGACGCCGGGTTCGACCTGTCGTCCAGCCGGCTGTTCACCCTGGTGGCGGCGCCCGCCCTGGTGGGAGCCACGCTGCGCTTCCCCTACACCTTCGCCGTGCCCCGCTTCGGCG
>DASZDK010000079.1:0-22229 GCA_035942035.1 Acidimicrobiales bacterium | reverse complement strand
CCACCGACGACGAGCTGTCCGGCGCCCTGCACCGCCTGCGGGCCGACGGCCTCTCCACCCGGGACGCGGTGGCCGAGGTGGCGTCGGTCTACGAGGTCCCTCGTCGGCGGGTCTACGACCTGGCGACCCGCCGGTAGGCGCCACCCGCCGCCTGGGGAGTGCGGCTGCGTGTCACTCTTCGCTCGTGGAGCCACGCCCGGAGCTGAGCCGTTCTGAAGACCGGCTCGGCCTGCTCGGTGCCGTCGTCGCCGGAACACTGTCCGCGGGCTTGAGCCTTGCCGAGCCCGGTTGGGTGGCCGTTCCCCTCGGCATCGCCGCCCCCGTGCTGGTCGGGTTGGCCTTCCCGCACGCTGGAACTTGGCAGCTCGTGGCTGGTCTGCTGCTCACCCCGTTGGTGGTGGCGGTCACCCGCGGTGAGCTGTTGTGGCTGGTGCTGCTCACGCTTCCCATCGGCGCCGGCATCGAGTTCGGGCTGGTCCGCATCGGACAACGTCTGCGGGCTCCGGGGCCGACGGCGGACGCCGAGGCCCGGGGTCGCCGCATCCGGTTGGCGATCATCGTGACGGTCGTCCTCGTCGTCTTCGTCCCGGGCGCCATCGCCAACGCCCGCATGACCAGCGATGCCGACGCTCGGGCCGAAGCGACGGCGGTGAGCCTGCGCAACGCCTGGACCGGGTGGAGCCGGGCAGCGTCTCCCCGTTGACGTACACCGACGCGCTCCGCCAACACGGCGGCCCCCCGATTCCTGGCGCCCAGATCAGTCCGCGGCACGTACGTGTCGCGGCGGAGGTCAGCGCCGGCTGGCCACGGCGATGCGTGCGGGGTGTGCGGGAACAGGGGAGCTTCGCCACCGTCGAGATCCAGCCGGAGGCGTGCGGCAGCAACCCTCGATGTCACACCCCCTCTTTAGGGTCCTCGACATGGACCTTTCCACCGTGCTCCTCGCCCTCGTGCTCCTGGCACTGGCCCTCGCCGTGGGGGTGACCGCCGGCCTGGCCCTGCGCCGTCCGAGGACGGCGGGAGGTGACGTGGTCGACACGGTGGTGGCCGTGGCCGACGAGCGCCTCGGCGCCACCCGCAACCAGATCGACGGGCAGCTCCGGGCGCTGCACGGCGAGCTCGAACGGGTGACCGACACCGTCACCCGGCTGGAGCGGGAGCGCTCGGTACAGCACGGCGAGCTCAAGGCGCAGCTCGAGGCCACGGTCGAGCAGACGGCGAGCCTGACGTCCACCGCCGGCGCGCTGCGGGAGGTGCTGGCCAGTCCCAAGGCCAGGGGCCAGTGGGGCGAGCGCATGGCCGAGGACGTGCTGCGGTTGGCCGGGATGGTCGACGGAGTCAACTACGTCAAGCAGCGGGCCATCGCCGTGGGGACGATCCCCGACTTCACCTTCCTGTTGCCCCGGGGCTTGTCGCTGCACATGGACGTCAAGTTCCCCGTCGCCAACTACGCCCGCTGCCTCCAGGCCGGCGGCGACCAGGAGCGCGCCCAGTACCGCGAGGCCTTCCTGAAGGACGTGCGGGCTCGGGTCCGAGAGCTCACCGGGCGGGGGTACGTCGACACCGCCAACGGCACGGTGGGCTATCTGCTGCTGTTCATCCCCAACGAGAGCGTGTACGCCTTCGTCCACGAGCACGATCCCGGGCTGGTCGACCTGGCGCTCGCCCACAAGGTCGTCCTGTGCTCACCCATGACCCTCTTCGCCGTGCTGGCGGTGGTGCGGGAGGCGGTCGATGCCTTCTCGGTCGAGCGCACGTCGGGCGAGATCCTGGACGTGCTGGGGAGCTTCACCACCCAGTGGGAGCGGTTCTGCGAGTCGCTGGACAAGGTCGGACGGGCCGTCGAGAGCGTGGAGCGGGCCTACCAGGACCTGTCGGGAACCCGCCGGCGGGCGCTGGAGCGGCCCCTCGCCCGGGTGGACGAGCTCCGCCGCCAGCGCTGCTCATCCTCCGACACCGAGCCGGTAGGCGGCGACGGGCTCCGTCTCGTGGACGACCACACGGCCGCCACCGGCACCCGGGCGTAACCGGGCAGGTCGTTCAGGCGCTGACGAGCTCGCGCTCGTCCTGGGTGCACTTCCGGCGCAGCTTCGCCATGGCCCTGGCCTCGATGTGGCGGATGCCCTCCTTGGTGAGCCCGAAGCGATGGGAGACCTCCTCGAGCGTCCGCGGCTTTCCCTGGTCCAGCCCGTAGCGGAGGTAGAGGACCTCCCGCTCTCGGAAGTCGAGCCTCGACAACAGCTCGGTCACCTGGGCCGGCAGCATGGAGGCGAAGACCTGTTGGTCCGGTGCCACCGCGGCGCTGTCCTCCACGAGGTCGCCGAGCTCGGCTTCCTCGCCCACCGGTTGCGACAACGACACCGGGTCGTGGACGAATGGCAGCAGCTCCTCGACCTTGCGCACCGACAGGCCGGCGGCCTCGGCCAGCTCCGCGGAGTCGGGTGCCCGGCCGTGGCTGACTTCGAAGGCGGTGTTCTCCATGCGCAGGGCCAGGAGCTGCTCGCCGGCGTGCACGGGAAGGCGGATGGTGCGGCCGGTGTTGGCGATGCCGCGGCCGATGGCCTGGCGGATCCACCACATGGCGTAGGTCGAGAACTTGAAGCCCTTGGTGGGGTCGAACTTCTCCACGGCGTGCATGAGCCCGAAGTTGCCTTCCTGGATCAGATCGAGGAGCGGCACTCCGGAGCTCGCGTAGCGCTTGGCCACCGAGACGACGAGACGGAGGTTGGACTTGACGAAGGCGTCGGTGGCCTCCGCACCGGCCCGCGCCCGGGCCTCCAGCTCGGCGCGGTGGTCGGCGTCAGCAGGCACGCCTCGGTCCAGTTCTTCGGCCGCCGCCGCCCCCGCCTGCACCGCCTCGCCCAAGCGGACCTCGTCCTCCTTGGTCAACAACGGGTGCTTCCCGATGTCGTCCAGGTACAGCTGGAGGAGGTCTCCGTCGGCGACGGCTACCGCTCGCCTATCTGCCACACTGACTCCCGCCGTAGGGAGCGACACGTCACCCGATCGCTCATGTAGTGATCAACGGCTCTGCGGCCCCGGGTATTCCGGTCGGCACCCAGCTCGTCGAAACCAATCGTGGCGCCACGCAGCCCCTCGGTACATTGGCGCGGTGCCCCGTCCGTTCTACCTGACCACGCCGATCTACTACGTCAACGACGCTCCCCACATCGGTCACGCCTACACCACGGTTGCCGGCGACGCCATCTGCCGGTGGCACCGACTCCTGGGCGACGACGTGTTCTTCCTCACCGGCACGGACGAGCACGGCCTGAAGGTGGCCCAGGCCGCGGAGGCCAACGGCGTGGAACCCCAGGAGTGGACCGACCGCACCAGCGAGCGATTCATCGGCGCCTGGCGCCAGCTCGGCATCACCTACGACGAGTTCATTCGCACCACCGAGCCCCGCCACCACCGCACGGTGCAGCAGTTCCTCGGCGCCATCTACGACCGTGGTGACATCGAGCTCGGCACCTACGAGGGGTCCTACTGCGTGGCGTGCGAGGACTACTACACCGAGGCTCAGCTGATCGACGGCGCCTGCCCGGTGCACCACCGTCCGGTCACCCGCATGAAGGAGCAGAACTACTTCTTCAAGCTCAGCCGCTACACCGATCGGCTGCTCGAGTGGTACGAGGCCCATCCCGACGCCGTGCGCCCCGCCACCAAGCGCAACGAGGCGCTCGGGTTCATCAAGCAGGGGCTGGACGACATCTCCATCACCCGGACGTCGCTGCGGTGGGGGGTGCCGGTGCCGTGGGACCCCGGCCACGTCTTCTACGTCTGGTACGACGCCCTGGTGAACTACATCACCGCCATCGGTTACGGAGAGGACGACGTCCGCTTCGAGCGCTGGTGGCCGGCGGTGCACCATCTCATCGGCAAGGAGATCCTCCGCTTCCACTGCGTGTGGTGGCCGGCGATGTGCATGGCCGCCGGCATCGAGCCGCCCGGCCAGATCTTCGTGCACGGCTGGCTGTTGGTGGGCGGCGAGAAGATGAGCAAGACCCGGCTGAACCACATCGCCCCGGCCGACCTGGTGGCCGACTTCGGCGTCGACGCCTACCGCTACCACTTCTTGCGCGACGCCGCCTTCGGCCCCGACGGCGACTTCTCCTACGAGGGCATGGTGGCCCGCTACAACGCCGACCTGGCCAACAACCTCGGCAACCTGCTCAGCCGGGTGGCCACGGTCGTCACCAAGAAGTGCGGCGGCACGGGGCCGGCGCCGCCGGCCGACAGCCCGTTCGCCGCCATCACCGCGGACGCCTACGCCGCCACGGCGGCGGCCTGGGACCGGCTCGCTCCCCACGAGGCGCTCGAGGCCACGTGGCGCCTCATCCACGAGGCCAACGCCCACCTCGAGTCCGAGGAGCCGTGGAAGGCCGAACCGGGGCCGGCGGTGGACGCCGTGCTGGGGGCGGCGCTGGAGGTGCTGCGCATCGTCGCCCTGCTCGCCTCGCCGGCGATGCCGGAGGCGTGCGGCGAGGTGTGGCGGCGCCTGGGCCTGCCCGGCAGCCCCACCGACCAGCGGCTGCCGGAGGCGGCGACCTGGGGCGGCTATCCCGGCGGCCTGCCGGTGGAGAAGGGCCCTCCGCTGTTCCCCCGGATGCAGCCCGCCTGACCGCCGGCGCCTGTCACTCGATCGCTCCTGCGGTCACCGGCGATGATCCCCCCATGTGGACCGACACTCACTGCCACTTGCCCGCCGGCCCGGAGGGCGACGAGGCCGTGGTCGAGGCCCGGGCGGCCGGGGTGGAGCGGCTCGTGACCGTGGGCACTGACCGGGAGTCGTCGCAGGATGCCATCGAGGTGGCCCGTGGCCACTCCGGGGTGTGGGCGACGGCCGGCCTGCACCCCCACGACGCCTCCCAGGGCCTGGCCGGCATCGCCGACCTGCTCGAGGCGCCCGAGGTCGTCGCTGTGGGCGAGTGCGGCCTGGACTACCACTACGACCACTCGCCCCGGCCCCGGCAACGCGAGATGTTCGCCGCCCAAGTGGGCTTGGCCCACCAGCGCGACCTCGTCCTGGTCATCCACACCCGGGAGGCCTGGGACGACACCTTCGCCGTCCTCGCCAGCGAAGGCGTCCCGCCCCGCACCGTGTTCCACTGCTTCACCGGCGGCCCTCAGGAGGCCGACCGGGCCCTGGAGCTGGGCGCGGTGCTGAGCTTCAGTGGCATCGTCACCTTCCGGGGCGCCGAGGACATCCGCTCGGCCGCGGTCCGCTGCCCGCTCGAGCGACTGGTGGTGGAGACCGACTCCCCGTACCTCGCCCCCGCTCCCCACCGGGGCAAGCCCAACCGTCCTGCCTGGGTCCCCCTCGTCGGCGCCGCCGTCGCCGCGGCCAAGGGCGTTCCCGTGGAGACGGTGGCCGAGGCGGCCACCGCCACCGCCGGTCGGCTCTTCCGCCTGCCCGTTTAGTTTGCGGTCTGGTTACGACCCTCCTAGGGTCGTCGCTGGTCAACGGGGGGGAAAGACCTGACGTCTGAACAAGGCACTTTCCGGCGCGTCTGGCTCTTGCTGGCCATCGTGGCCACCGTGGTGCTGGTGCCCATGGTCTTCTCGCCGGCCGGCGGCACTGCTCCGCCGGCCGAGGTGTCGGTGGCTGGCGCCCTGCCGGACGACGAGCTCGTCGCCGACGACGTCCGCACCGCGGCCTTCGCCGGTGCCGGCGATGTCGACGTCGACATCGACGTCGACATCCCCCCGCTCGAGACCACCACGACCACGGCGCCGCCGGAGACCACCACGACCACGGTGGAGGTCACGACGACCACCGCGCCGCCCGAGACCACCACGACGACGGCCCCATCCACCACCACCACCGTCCCGGCCATCGAGATCGAGGTCGCCACGACGGTGCACAGCCATCCCGAGCCGCCCCCGGAGCCCGCCACGACGGCCGCGCCGCCCCCGCCGCCCCCGTCGGGCGACGACGACGTCCGCTCCCAGGAGGGCCAGGCCAGCTGGTACGACCTCCCCGGGTCCCGGGCCGGGGTCTGTGCCCACCGCACCATCGCCAAGGGCACGGTGGTGACGGTGACCAACCTCGACACCGGCAATTCCATCACCTGCACGGTCGACGACCGGGGGCCCTACGCCGCCGGCAAGATCATCGACTTGTACCGGGACGATTTCGCCCGGCTGGCGCCGCTGTCGCAGGGCGTGTTCCCCACCCGCATCACCTGGTGACCCTGTCGCGTCGGGAGGTCACCGACCTCCTGGCCCGGCACGGGCTGCAGCCCCAGCGCTCGCTCAGCCAGAACTTCGTGGTCGACCCCAACACGGTCCGGCGCATCGCCCGCCTCGCCGGCGTGGGGCCCGGCGACCGGGTCGTCGAGGTGGGCGCCGGCCTCGGCTCGCTGACTCTCGCCCTGGTGGAGACGGGCGCCGAGGTGACGGCGGTCGAGATCGACCGCCGGCTGCTACCGGTGCTCGACGAGGTGGTCGTCCCCGCCGGCGCCCGGGTGGTGCACGGTGACGCGCTCCGCCTCGACTGGAGGGCGCTGCTCGGCGAGGAACCGTGGGTGTTGGTGGCCAACCTGCCCTACCACGTCGCCACCCCGTTGGTCGCCGACCTGCTCGACGAGGTTCCGGCCGTGCACCGCATGCTGGTGATGGTGCAGCGGGAGGTCGGGGAGCGCATGGTCGCCGGGGTGGGCAGTCCCGCCTACGGCGCCCTCTCGGTCAAGGTGGCGTACTGGGCCCGGGCGTCGCTGGCGGGCCGGGTGCCGGCGACGGTGTTCCTGCCCCGGCCCGAGGTCGAGTCGGCCCTCGTGTCCATCGAGCGCCGAACGGCACCGGCGGTGGACCCCGCCGAGGTGGGATTCGAAGAGCTGTTCGCCCTGGTGCGGACCGGCTTCGGCCAGCGTCGCAAGATGCTGCGCCGCTCCCTCGCCGGCCGGGTCGACGCCGAGGGCTTCGCCTGTGCCGGCGTGCGCCCCGAGGCCCGGGCCGAGGAGCTGGACGTGGCCGCCTGGGGCAGGCTTGCGGCGTGCAGCCGACGAGTGCCCCGGGCGTGACCGTCCTGGCCCCCGCCAAGCTCACCGTGTCGCTGCGGGTGGTCGGGGTGCGCGACGACGGCTGCCACGAGATTGACGCCGAGATGGTCACCCTCGACCTGGCCGACGAGCTGACCCTGGTCGAGGGTGGCGACGGGCTCGAGGTGGTGGCCGCCGGCACCGGCCTTTCCGTCCCCACCGGCGACGACAACCTGGTGCGGCGGGCGCTGGCCGCGGTCGACCGGCGGGCGGCGGTGCGCCTGGTCAAGCGCATCCCCGCCGGCGCCGGCCTGGGCGGCGGTTCGGCCGACGCCGCCGCCGTCCTGCGCTGGGCCGGCTGCACCGACCCGGCCGTGGCCGCGTCGCTCGGGGCCGACGTACCTTTCTGCGTCATGGGAGGGCGGGCCCGGGTCACCGGCATCGGCGAGGTGGTGCGCCCGCTGCCGCCGGTCCAGCAGACCTACACCCTGGTGGTACCCCCGTTCGGGGTGCCCACCGCTGAGGTCTACCGGGCGTGGGACCGACTCGGCGGCCCTCACGCCGGCGGTCCGAACGACCTCGAGCCGGCCGCCCTCGCCGTGGCGCCGGAGCTGGCCAACTGGCGCGACCGGCTGGCGGTGGCCACCGGTGCCCGGCCGGCGCTCGCCGGCAGCGGATCGGCGTGGTTCGTTCCCGGAGCGTTCCCGGGGGAGGGCCGCGTGGTCACCACCACGCGGAGCTGAGGAGCGCTCGGCTACTTCTTGGCGCGGCGCTGGAAGCGGGTGCGCTTCAGCATCTTCTTGTGCTTCTTCTTGCGCATGCGCTTTCGGCGCTTCTTGATCAGCGAGCCCATCTGTCGACGAGGGTAGCGGCGGCCCCGGGTCCACCGCCAAACGTCGGGATACCCTCGGGACCACCGGTCGGGGGTCGTCCAATGGCAGGACATCTGGTTTTGGTCCAGAGAATGGGGGTTCGACTCCTCCCCCCCGAGCCCGCTTCCGCCGCTCCAGCCGGCGGTGGTAGCAAGGTCGTATGAGCCCTCCACGACTGTCCTGCGTGGTGTTGGCCGCCGGCGAGGGGACCCGCATGCGGTCGGCCCGGCCGAAGCCCCTGCACCTGCTCTCGGGGCGGGCCATGCTGCTGCACGTCCTCGACGTGATGGCCGCCGTCCCCGTCGATCGCTCGGTCGTGGTGATCGGCCACGGCGCCGAGCGGGTGACCAAGAAGTTGGTCGACGACGGGCCTGCCGACCTGGTGATCGACTTCGTGGAGCAGGCCGTGCAACGGGGCACGGGCGACGCTCTCATGGTGGCCCTCACCGCCTTCCCCGACGACGACCTCGACGACGAGGATCTGCTGGTCGTGCCCGGCGATGCACCCCTGCTGCGGCCGGACACGGTCACCGCACTGGTGGAGACCCACCGGGCGGCCGGGGCGGCGGTGACGCTGCTGAGCGCCCGGGTCCCCGATCCCACCGGCTACGGCAGGGTGGTGCGGGGCAGGGGCGATGCCGTGCGCCGCATCGTCGAGCAGGGCGACGCCACGCCCGAGGAGGCGGCCATCGACGAGGTGGCGACCTCCATCTACTGCTTCCGGCGCAGCGTGCTGGCGCCGGCCCTGCGCCGGCTCAGCCCCGAGAACAGCCAGGGTGAGTACTACCTGACCGACGTGGTCGAGGTGCTGGCCCAGGCTGGGTACCCGGTGGCCTCCTACGAGGCAGAGGACCCGATGGAGGCCATCGGCGTCAACGACCGGGCCCAGCTGGCGGTGGCCGAGGCCGAGCTTCGCCGGCGGACGAACCGGCGGTGGATGGCGCGGGGCGTGGCCATGCTCGATCCCGAGCGCACCTACGTGGAGAGCGGCGTGCAGCTGGCCTGCGACGTGACCCTCTTCCCCGGCACCCTGCTCCAGGGCGCCACCGTGGTGGGCGAGGGCGCCGAGATCGGGCCCGACACCCGACTGGCCGACTGCGTCGTGGGGGCCGGCGCCGTGGTGTCCCACACCGTGGGCAGCGACGCCGAGGTGGGGGAAGGTGCCAGCGTGGGGCCCTTCGCCTACCTCGGCCCGGGGACCACCGTGCCGCCCGGGGCGGTCACCGGTGCGTTCTACACTGCCTCACGGAGCTGACGCGGGGGTTGCCACGTGGGGATGGAGCTGGTCACCAAGAAGACCCTGCAGATCCTGAGCGGGCGCACCCATCCCGCCCTGGCCGGTGAGATCGCCGTCCACCTGGGGGTGAGCCTGTCCGAGCGGGTGCTGGCCGACTTCGCCAACACCGAGGTGCGCTGCCGCTTCGCCGAGTCGGTGCGGGGCAGCGACGTGTTCGTCGTCCAGACCCACGCCGCCGCCGACGGCCGCTCGGTCAACGACGCCATCTTCGAGCAGCTCATCATGATCGAGACGGCCAAGCGGGCCTCGGCCAAGCGCATCACCGCCGTGTGCCCCTACTATGGCTACTCCCGCCAGGACCGCAAGAGCCAGGGCCGCGAGCCCATCACCGCCAAGCTGGTGGCCGACATGTTGCGGGCCGCCGGCGCCAACCGGGTGCTCAGCGTCGACCTGCACTCCGGCCAGATCCAGGGCTTCTTCAACGGTCCCTTCGACCACCTGACCGCCATGCCGGTGCTGGTCGACTACCTCAAGGCGCACCTCGAGGACGACGTGGTGATCGTCGCCCCCGACGCCGGCAGGGTCAAGGCGGCGGAGCGCTTCTCGCGCCACCTGGGCTGCGACATGGCGTCGGTCTACAAGCGCCGCAAGAAAGGCGACGTCAACCAGGTCGAGGCGCTGGCCGTGATGGGCGACGTGCTCGGGCGCCGGTGCGTCATCGTCGACGACATGATCGACACCGCCAACACCATCGTCGCCGCCGCCCAGCAACTCAAGGCGCACGGTGCCACCGAGGTGTGGGCCATGGCCACCCACGGGCTGTTCTCCGGCCCTGCCGTGGACCGGCTCAAGAACTCGGTGATCGACCGGGTAGTCATCACCAACACCCTGCCGCTGCCCCCGGAGCGCCAGATCGACAAGGTGGAGGTGCTGTCGATCGCCGGCGTCATCGCCGACGCCATCGACGCCGTGTTCGAGGACACGTCAGTGTCGGAGATCTTCGGCGGAGAAAACCAGGCCTGAGCCCAGGCTGCCTACACTCGGTCCTCATGGCAGAGCAGGCGTTGCAGGCAGAGGCGGGTCGGGCGACCGGTTCCCGGGCATCCAGGCGGTTGCGGGCGCAGGACAAGATCCCCGCTGTGGTGTACGGGCACGGCATCGATCCGGTGTCGGTCGCCGTCGTCCGCAGGGAACTGCGTGCCGCGCTGACCACCGAGGCCGGCATGAACGCCCTCATCGACCTCGGCGTCGACGGGCAGCAGCACCTGACCATCGTGCGAGACGTGCAGCGCGACCCGGTGCGCAACGTGGTGACCCACGTCGACTTCGTCGTGGTGCGCCGGGACGAGATCATCTCCGTGGACGTGCCCATCGTGCTCACCGGCGTCGCCGAAGAGGTCAAGCGGGAGACGGGCACCGTCGACCAGGTGCTGTTCGAGCTCACCGTCTCCGCCACGCCCGGCACCATCCCCAACGAGTTCGTGTACGACATCTCCGGCATGGTGATCGGCGACAGCGTCCGCGTCGGCGACCTGCCCCTGCCGTCGGGCGTGACCACCGAGGTCGATCCCGACGAGCCAGTGGCGGTCGCCCAGGTGAGCCGGGCCACCATCGAGGCCGAGCAGCTCGAGGCCGAAGCCGCCGAGCAGGCGACCGAGGCCGAGGGCGGCGAAGCCGAAGCCGCCGCCGAAGGCGAGGGCGCCGGCGGCGAGGGATCCACGGACCAAACCCAGGGCTAGGACACCGACTCGGTGCGCCTGCTCGGCCGCCGCGGCGCTGACGACCCAAGCCGCGGCCGCCTCGCCGACCTGCTGGTCGTGGGTCTGGCCAACCCCGGGGACGAGTACGCCGGCACCCGCCACAACGTGGGCGCGGAGGTGGTCGCCGTGCTCGCCGGCCGCCACGGTGCCCGGCTCAAGCGGGCCGTGGGGCGAGCGCTGTCCGCCGAGGTGCGCACCGGCGAGCGGCTGCTGGTGCTGGCCGTGCCCGGCACCTACATGAACCTCTCGGGTGAGGCCGTCGGCCCCCTGGTGCGCCGGTACTGCCCGGAAGATCCCGGACGGCTCGTGGTGATCCACGACGAGCTCGACCTGCCTCCCGGGCGGATCAAGGTGAAGGTGGGCGGCGGACTGGCCGGGCACAACGGCCTGAAGTCGATCAAGTCGCACCTCCACACCGACGCCTTCGTGCGGGTGCGCATCGGGATCGGCAAGCCTCCGGGGCGCCAATCGGGTGCCGACTACGTATTGCGCCGCCCGGGCAAGGCCGAGCGGGCCGAGCTCGACGTGGCCGTGCAAGAGGCGGCCGACGCGGTGGAGGCCATCCTGGACGCCGGCCCCCAGGCTGCCATGAACCGCGTCAACTGACCGCCGATACCCTTGCTCGTCCCGTGATCCTGTCGTGCCTTCCGCCGCTGCTGCGCGCCGAACCCGCCCTCGCCGAGGTGGCGGGCCGTGGTGCCGCCACCCTGGCCGTGCCCGAGGCGGCCCGCGCCGTGACGCTGGCGGCCCTCGTCCACCGCTCGGCCCGGCGACCCCTGATCGTGGCCGTGCCCACCACGGCCGAGGCCGAGCGGCTCGTCGCCGACCTCGAGCTGTTCGTCGGGCCCGACGCCGTCGACTTCTTTCCGGCCTGGGAGACCCTGCCGTTCGAGCGGGTGAGTCCGAGCGTGGAGGCCATGGGCCGGCGCCTGCGCACGGTGTGGCGACTGCGGGCCGGCCTGGCCCAGGTGGTGGTGGCCCCGGTGCGGGCCCTGGTGCAGCGCCTCGGGCCCCACGTCGACGACGTCGAGCCCGTCGTGGTCCGTCCCGGAGACCGCGTCGATCCGGTCGAGCTGGTCGAGCGGCTCGTGGCCGAGGGCTACCGGCGGGAGTACCAGGTCGAGCACCGCGGCGAGGTGGCGGTGCGGGGCTCCATCGTCGACGTCTACCCCTCGACCGCCGACGGCCCGGTGCGCCTCGACCTGTGGGGCGACGAGGTCGACCGCCTCACCGCCTTCTCCGTCAGCGACCAGCGCTCCCGCCACGACGTCGCCGAGGCCGAGCTGTTCCCCTGCCGGGAGGTGCTGGCCACGCCGGCGGTGCGGGCCCGGGCCGCCGAGCTGGTGGCTTCCCGTCCCTGGGGCCGCGACCAGTGGGAGCGCCTGGCCGACGGCCAGATCTTCGACGGCATGGAATCGTGGCTGCCGTGGCTGGCCGAGGGCGAGCATGTGCTGTTCGACCTGCTCGAGCGCGACGGCCGGACCGCCGGCGACAGCCGAGCCGAGGGTGCCGGCGGCCAGGTCGTCCTGGTCGAGCCCCGGCGCATGCGCGACCGGGCCGCCGACCTGCTCGCCGAGGAGGCCGACCTGGCCGCCTCGCTGGCCCGGACCTGGGGCGCCGAGCAGGACGGCGAGCTGCCCCGCTTGCACCTTCCCTTCGACCGACTGCTGACGCACACGTCGGCACCGTTGCTGACCGTCACCGGCGCCGCTGAGGGCCCCGACGTGCCGGTCGTGGGCGCCGCCGGCTGGGACCCCGTGGTGGGCGACGGCAGCCGGCTGGTCGAGCGACTGCAGCGCCTCCTCGGCGAGGGGTACCGCGTCGTGGTCGCCGCCGACGGCGCCGGCTCCGCCGCCCGTCTGGCCTCGGCGCTGTCCGACCAGGGCGTGCCCCTCACCCTCCACCGAACGGCGGCGCCGGCCCTTGCCGGTGCCGGCGCTGCCCCGGTTCCCGGCGCTGCCCCGCCCGGCGAGGTGGCGCCACGCCTGGCCGCCCCCGGCGGCCACGTCGTGACCGCCCCGCTCGACCGGGGCTTCGTGCTCCCCGGCGCCAAGCTGGCGGTGCTGGCCGAGCACGACGTCACCGGCCGCCGGCGGGCCCACCGCCCGGCCCGTCCCCGTCGCCGTGACACCGCCGGCTTCTTCGACGACCTCAAGCCGGGCGACCATGTGGTCCACGTCCAGCACGGGGTGGGCCGCTACAGCGGCATGGTGCGCCGGGCCATCGGCGGCACCGAGCGTGACTACCTGCTGCTCGAGTACCGGGGGGGCGACAAGCTCTACGTCCCCACCGACCAGATCGACGCCGTGCGCCACTACACCGGGGGCGAGACGCCCACCCTGCACCGCCTGGGCGGGGCCGAGTGGAGCAAGGCCCGATCCCGTGCCCGGGCCGCCACCCGGGAGATCGCCAAGGAGCTGGTCGCCCTGTACCAGCAGCGGGCCCGGACGCCGGGTCACGCCTACCCGCCGGACACGCCTTGGCAGCGGGAGCTGGAGGAGGCGTTCCCCTACAAGGAGACGCCCGACCAGCAGCGGGCCATCGACGAGGTCAAGGCCGACATGGAGGCCCCCCAGCCCATGGACCGCCTCGTGTGCGGCGACGTGGGCTTCGGCAAGACCGAGGTGGCCATCCGGGCGGCGTTCAAGGCGGTCCAGGACGGCCGCCAGGTGGCGGTGCTCGTGCCCACCACCCTGCTGGCCCAGCAGCACGCCGCCACCTTCGGGGAGCGCTTCGCCCCCTACCCGGTGCGGGTGGAGGTGCTGAGCCGCTTCCTCACGCCGGCGCAGGCCAAGGGCGTGGTCACCGGCCTGGCCGACGGCGAGGTGGACGTGGTCATCGGCACCCATCGCCTGCTCAGCAGCGACGTGTCGTTCAAGCGCCTGGGCCTGCTGGTGGTCGACGAGGAGCAGCGCTTCGGCGTCACCGCCAAGGAGGCCATCAAGCGGCTCAAGGCCGAGGTCGACGTGCTCACGCTGTCGGCCACACCCATCCCTCGGACCCTGGAGATGAGCCTCACCGGGATCCGCGACCTCACCCTGCTCCATACCCCGCCGGCCGAGCGCCAGCCCATCCTCACCTACGTGGGCGAGGAGGACGAGCGGGCGGTGGCCGAGGCGTTGCGCCGGGAGCTGCTGCGGGAGGGCCAGGTGTTCTTCGTGCACAACCGGGTCGCCGACATCGACAAGGTGGCGACCGGGCTGCGGGAGCTGGTCCCCGAGGCCCGCATCGCCGTGGCCCACGGGCAGATGGACGAGGGCAGCCTGGAGAAGGTGGTCCTCGACTTCTGGGAAGGCCGCTACGACGTGCTGGTGTGCACCACCATCATCGAGTCCGGCATCGACATGCCCACGGTGAACACCCTGGTCGTCGACCGGGCCGACCGGCTGGGGCTGGGCCAGCTCCACCAGCTGCGGGGACGGGTGGGCCGGGCCGGCAGCCGGGCCTACGCCTACCTGTTCCACCCCCGCCACCACGCCCTGACCGAGGACGCCTACGAGCGGCTGAAGACCATCGGGGAGGCCACCGAGCTGGGTTCGGGCTTCAAGATCGCCATGCGCGACCTCGAGATCCGTGGCGCCGGCAACCTGCTCGGTGAGAGCCAGTCCGGACACATCGCCGCCGTGGGCTACGACCTGTACGTCCAGATGGTCAGCGAGGCGGTGGCCGAGCTCAAGGGCGAGCAGCCGAGCGCCCCGGCCGAGATCAACCTCGACCTCCCCCTGGAAGCTCACCTGCCAGGCGACTACGTGGCCAAGGAGGAGCAGCGCCTCGAGGCCTACCGGCGGCTGGCGGCGGTCACCGACGAGCAGCAAGTGGAGGACCTGCGCCGGGAGTGGGAGGACCGCTACGGGCCCGTGCCCCCTGCGGCCGAGGCGCTCCTCGCCGTGGCCCGGCTGCGGGCGGAGTGCCACCGCACCGGCGTGCGCCAGGTGACGGTGACGCCCAACCGCGGTCGCCCCGGCGCCGTCGCCCGCCTCTCCCCCGTGCACCTGCGGGTCAGCGCCGGCGTGCGCCTGCGGCGCCTGTACCGGGACGCCGCCTACTCCGAGGAGCACGGCTGGTTGACCATCCCGCTGCCCCGTGGGGCCGACCCGGTCGGCGCCCTCGTCACCGCGCTGGGCGAGCTGTTCCCACCGGAGGTGGCGGCGGTGGCATCCTGAACGGCGTGCCCACTCCACGGTTCCGTCTTGTCGCCCTGGCCTGCGCCGCCGTGCTCGGCCTCTCGGCCTGCTCGTCGTCGGCCGAGAGCTCCTCGGCGGTGTCGGTCAACCGCGAGCCCATCACCGTGGAGGCGGTGGAGGAGGAGCTGGCGAGCATCCAAGGCAACGAGCGCTACCGCCAGAGCGTCGAGCAGGGCCTGGCCCAGCAGGGCCTGGAGATGACCGTGTCGGGCGCCGGCGACGGCACCTTCGACTCCGCCTTCGTGGCCCGCGTGCTGTCGCTCAACGTCTACTACCGCCTGCTCGAGCAGGAGATCGAAGCGCGGGGGCTCGAGGTCACCAAAGACGACCTCGACGCCATCCGGCCCCAGGCGGTGAACGCGGTGGGCGGCCAGGAGGTCTTCGACGCCTTCCCCGAGGACTACCGCAACGAGCTGGTGCGCCGCCAGGCACTCACCCAGGAGCTGCAGCAGGCCCTGAGCTCCGGCGCCGGGGTGGAGGACGCCCGGGAGCTGTTCGAGGAGAACAAGGAGGACTTCCAGGGCGTCTGCGTCAGCCACATCTTCGCCAGTGCCCAGCAGCGGGGTCCCGAGGGGGCCGAAGCCCGCATCAAGGAGCTGGCTGCCCAGCTGGAGGCGGGGGCCGACTTCCGCCAGTTGGCGACGGAGGAGTCCGACGACACCGCCGCTGCCGCCCAGGGCGGCAGCTTGGACTGCGGCGGCCGCGGCCGGTTCCTGCCCGAGTTCGAGGAGGCCGCGTTCGAGCTCCCGGTCGGCGAGGTCAGCGACCCCGTGCAGACGTCGGTCGGCTACCACCTGATCCTGGTCGAGGAGCGGCGGCCGCTCACCTTCGAGGAGGTGCGGCCACAGGTCGAACAGGAGCTCCAGCGCCGCCAGCTCATGGCGTTCTCCGAGCTCATCGACGAGTTGAGCTGCGAGGCCGACATCGAGGTCAACCCCCGTTACGGGAGCTGGATGGACGGCTGCGACGACCCGGCCGTCGTGGGCGAGGTCGTGCCCCCCGAGGGCCCGGCCAGCTCCGGTGCGCCGGCGGAGAACGTCCCTCCGGGCCCCACCGGCTGAGCGCCCTCCCCGTGGCGAGCGTCACCGTGGTGGGCCTGGGGCCCGCCGGCCCTGAGCTGTTGACCACGGCCGCCACCGCCGCCGTGGCCGCCACCCCGGTCCGGTTCCTGCGCACCCGCCGCCATCCCGCAGCGTCGGCCGTGCCGGCGGCCGATTCGTTCGACGACGAGTACGAGCGGGCGGCATCGCTCGACCACGTCTACCCCCGCATCGTCGAGCGGCTGGTGGCGGCGGCGGAGGAGCACGGCCGAGTGCTCTACGCCGTCCCCGGCTCGCCCCGGGTCGCCGAGCACAGCGTGGAGCTGCTGGTGGCCGACTCCCGGGTCGAGGTCGAGGTCGTGCCGGCGCTGTCGTTCCTCGACCTGGTCTGGGACCGCCTCGCAGTGGATCCTCTGGCCGGCGGCGTGCGCCTGGTCGACGGCCGGCGCTTCCCGGTGGAGGCGGCGGGAGAACGGGGACCGCTGGTGGTGGCCCAGTGCGACACACCGGCCGTGCTGTCGGAGGTGAAGCTGGCGGTGGCGTCACCGCCGGCCTCGGTGGTGGTGCTCCAGCGACTCGGCCTGGCCGACGAGGTGGTGACTCAGGTGGCCTGGGACGACCTCGACCGGTCGGTGGTCCCCGATCACCTCACCTCGCTGTGGGTACCGGAGCTGGCCTCGCCGGTCGGCGCCGAGCTGGTGCGCTTCGCCGAGCTGGTGCGCACGCTGCGGGCCCGCTGCCCGTGGGACCGGGAGCAGACCCACACCAGCTTGACCCGCCACCTGCTGGAGGAGACCTACGAGTTGCTCGAGGCCATCGAGGTGCTCGGCCAGGCTCTCGGCGCCGGCGAGGACCATGCCGTCGATGCCGCCTACGAGCACCTGGAGGAGGAACTGGGCGACGTGTTGTTCCAGGTCTTCTTCCATGCCACCCTCGGGGCCGAGGCCGGTCGCTTCGACGTGGCCGACGTGGCCCGGGGCATCCACGACAAGCTCGTGCACCGCCATCCCCACGTCTTCGCCGACACCGAGGTGACCGGCGCCGACGACGTCATGCGCAACTGGGAACGGCTGAAGCAGGACGAGAAGGGCCGGGCCAGCGTGATGGACGGCGTGCCGGCCAACCTGCCGTCGCTGCTCTACGCCTTCAAGGTGCAGCGCAAGGCCGAGGTGCTGGGTGTGGAGGCGGAGGCTCCGGGCACGCTCCGGCTCTCGGAGCTGTCCACGCCGGCCGACCTCGGCCAGGCCCTCTTCGCCACCGTGGCCGTCGCCCGCCGCCTCCGGTTCGACCCGGAGGCGGCCCTGCGAGCGGCGGCAGCCAGCTTCCGTGACGACGTGGCGGCCCGAGAGGGGGGCGGTGGCCCGGCGTGAGGACGGGGGCCCGCCGTCGCTGTCCATGGTCGTCTCCGGCGGCGTCGGGGTGGTGGCCATGGTGGCGTTCGTCGCCGCCGTGGCCCTCGGAGCCGACCTGAAGGAGCCTCCGCCGGGGGCCCGCCTGGCCGTGACCGCTGCCGAGGGGCCGGCCGGCCTGGCGGTGCTGGTGCCCCGGTGCCGCGGCGAGCGGGTCACCCGGGTCGAGCTGCGGACCGCCGGCGGGGGCGCCCTGTGGCGGATCACCGCCCGCAAGGGCTCCATCGACGAGCGCTACGTGGTGGGCGCCGACGAGCCGCTGGGCTTCGTCACCGAGGTCCCGCTCGGGTCCTCCCCGCCCTCCGGTCGCCTGGAGGTGGTGGCGCAGGTGTCCGGCGGCGGCTCCGCCGACGTGGTCGACCGGGCGGTGTTCGATGCCGGTGCCGTGCCCTCCGGCGACGGGATCCTGTACCAGGGCGACGTGGTGGCGCCCGGCGCCTTCGAGGCCGGCGCCGCCGCCGCTGCCGACTGCGCGGAGTCCGACCGCGGCCTGGGCCTGGTGACGTGGTTGTTCGTGGCCGCCGCCATCGGCGTGGTGATCACCTACGTGACCATGGTCGTGCGCTACTGGAGGGGCCGCACCTCGGGCGAGCCCTGGTAGCGCCGGTTCGGGGGTCGCCCGGTGGGCCCGGAACCTGTCGCCCTCGCCGGGCGACGGCCCTCAGATCGGCGCCGGCTCGGCGGGCGGAGCCTGCCCGGGGTCGGCCGGCGTCGGCTCCGGTGTCGGGTTGGGCTCGGGGACCAGCGGGGTGGGAGGCTCGTCCGGGCCGCCCGGCCGGGGGAGCGGTTGGTTCGGGTTCTCCGGTTGCGGGCCCATCGGATCGTGCACGGTCATGCCTTGGCGGTACCCCCCGCCGCGCCGGGCGAAAACCTGATGGGCGAAGGGCGACCGTGTAACTTTGCCCCCATCGACCACAGCAGCCACAACGGATCCAGCACGATCGCGTCCGTGGGCGCCCGCGAGGTCCTCGACTCCCGCGGCAACCCCACGGTCGAGGCCGAGGTCGTCCTCGCCTCCGGCGCCTCCGGGCGGGCCCTGGTGCCCTCGGGGGCCTCGACCGGGCGCCACGAGGCCGCCGAGCTCCGTGACGGCGGCAGCCGGTACGGCGGCAAGGGCGTGCAACGAGCGGTGGGGCACGTGCGGGGAGAGATCGCCGCCGAGGTGGTGGGCCGCGACGCCCTCGACCAGCGCGGCCTCGACGAGGGCCTGATCGCGCTCGACGGCACCGACGCCAAGGCCCGCCTCGGCGCCAACGCCATCCTCGCCGTGTCCCTGGCCACCGCCCGGGCGGCGGCCGACGACCTCGAGATGCCGCTGTACCGCTACCTGGGAGGGGTGGGCGCCCACGTCCTGCCGGTGCCCATGATGAACGTGCTCAACGGCGGGGTGCACGCCGACAACAACGTCGACTTCCAGGAGTTCATGGTGGTGCCGGTGGGTGCCGCCTCGTTCTCCGAGGCGCTGCGGTGGGGCACCGAGACCTACCACTGCCTGCGGCGGCTGATGACCGATCGGGGCCTGACCACGGCCATCGGCGACGAGGGCGGCTTCGCCCCCGACCTCGCCGCCAACGAGGCTGCCCTCGACCTGCTCGTGGAGGCCATCGCCACCGCCGGCCTCATCCCCGGGCAGGACATGGCCCTGGCCCTCGACGCCGCCACCACCGAGCTGCGGGTCGAGGAGCGTTACCGCCTGGAGGGCGAGGGGCGGTCCCTGGGAGCCGACGAGCTGGTGGCCCTGTGGGTCGAGCTGTGCGACCGGTACCCCATCGTGTCGATCGAGGACGGCATGGGCGAGGACGACTGGGACGGTTGGGCGGCGCTGACCGTGGCCCTCGGCGACCGGGTCCAGCTGGTGGGGGACGACCTGTTCGTGACCAATGCCGAGCGGCTGGAACGGGGGTTGCGCGCCGGCGTGGCCAACTCCGTGCTGATCAAGCTCAACCAGATCGGCACGCTCACCGAGACCCTCGACACCGTCTCGCTGGCCACCCGGTCGGGGTACACCGCGGTGATGTCCCACCGCTCCGGCGAGACGGAGGACACCACCATCGCCGACCTGGCCGTGGCCACCGACTGCGGCCAGATCAAGACCGGCGCCCCGGCCCGCAGCGACCGGGTGGCGAAGTACAACCAGCTGCTGCGCATCGAGGACGACCTCGGCGAGCGTGCCGCCTACCTCGGCGGGGCCGCGCTCGCCGTCGGGCGAGGGTCCCCGTGACCCGGCTGCGCCGGCCACTGGCACTGGCGCTGGTGGCCGTCGCCTCGGTGGTGGTGCTGTTCGCCACCGTGTTCCCCACCCGGACCTTCGTGGCCCAGCGGGCGGCCGTCGGGGCCGCCGAGGAGCGGCTGAGCGTGTTGAGCGAGCAGAACCGCCTGCTCGAGGAGCGGGCCCGCCTGCTGGAGGACGACGCCGAGATCGAGCGGCTGGCCCGCCAGGAGTACCACCTGGTGCGCCCCGGCGAGAAGGCCTACGCCGTGCTGCCCCCGCCGGCGCCGCCCACGCCACCGCCGGCGGTCGGCATCCCGCCGGCGCCCGACGACGGCAATCCCCTGGAACGGGCGTGGGAGTGGGTCACCAGCCGCTTCTGAGCGGCCCGCCCGGTGGCGCTCAGTTGGGCAGCACCACCGTCTTCAGCACGGTGCACTCGTCGATCGAGTAGCCGAGGCCCTCCCGACCGATGCCGGAGTCGGGCTTGCGCCCGCCGAAGGGGAAGTGGCCCACGCCGTGGGCCGGGGCGTCGTTGATGGTCACCTGGCCGCACTCCAGCGCCCGGGCCGCCCGCCAGGCGTTCTGCAGGTCGGAGGTGAACACGGCCGAGTCGAGCCCGTAGCGCGAGCGGTTGGCCAGCTCCAGGGCGGCGTCGAGGTCGGTCACGGGCGTGACCGCCAGGACCGGCCCGAAGGTCTCCTCCCACATGATCTCGGCGTCGACGGGCACGTCGACGAGCACCGTGGGCTCGTGGTACGCCTCGCTGTGCGAGCCGCCGGCGAGCAGGCGGGCGCCGGCGGCCACGGCGTCGTCCACCAGCTCGTGGACCCGCTGGGCGGCGCCGGGGCTGACGAGGGGGCCCATCTTGGTCCCCTCCTGGCGGGGGTCACCGATCGGCCACCGCTCGGCCTCCTTCAGTGCCCGCTCGACGTAGTCGTCGTACACGGGTTCCTCCACCAGCACGCGGCTGATGGCGTCGCAGCGCTGGCCGGCGTTCTTGAACGCGCCCAGCACCGACTTCTCGACCGCCAGGTCCAAGTCGGCGTCGGTCAGGACGATGGCGGCGGCGTTGCCCCCCAGCTCCAGGTGCATCGGCTTGGGGCCGGCCTCGGCGGTCAGGCGCTTGCCGACCGCGCTGGAGCCGGTGAAGGAGATCATTGACACGTCGGGATGGGAGGCCAGCAGCCCGCCGATCTCCCGGCCCGAGCCGGTGACCACGTTGAGGACCCCCGGGGGCAGCCCGGCCTCTTCGAGGACCCGGGCGAACATCACCAGGGGGACAGGGGCGTCGGAGGGGGCCTTGGCCACGACGGTGTTGCCGGCGGCGATGGCCGGGATGATCTTGGAGGCGGCCAGGAACAGCGGGTAGTTGAACGGTCCGAAGGCGGCCACGGTACCCACCGGCTCCCGCAGCACGACCGCCGACTTGCCGACCGTGTCGGCGATCCAGTCGCCCGGGAGGTACTCGCCGAAGATCTTGCGGACCTCCTCGCGCACCAGCCCGAGCCGCTCGCGGGTGGCCTTGACCTCGGAGGTCGCCTGCTCCACCGTCTTGCCCAGGTCGACGACGATGGCGTCGACGAAGGCGGCGAAGTGCCGGTCGAGGATGGTCGCCGCCTCGGCGCAGATCTCGAGCCGTTCGGCGGCTGCCATCGAGCGGAAGTGCGCCCGGCTCCGCCGGGCGGCGCCGATGGCGACCTCGACGTCGTCGGCCGAGCCCTTGGCGGCGGTGGCGATGAGGCTGCCGTCGATCGACGACCGCACCTCGAAGGTCTCCCCGCCGGCCGCCGGCCGCCAGTCACCGTCGATGAGCAGCTGGAGGCCAGGTGGGCCGTCGCCGTCGGCCGGCGTCACCGCCGGGGCGAACAGCTCGGGGAGCTCGAGGCGGACTTCGCCGGACACCTGGACGTTCATGCCATCACCTCTGCAGGCCGGCGCCACTCACCGACCGCTCGACGGTTGCTGCGGCTGTCGGTGGTTCTTCCCCGGCGGGGCGGTGGGGCCAACCCCGGATGGAGTTGGGGCGCTGCAGCGGCGGTGCAGCCTGTGGACGACGCTTCAGCTGAATCGTTGTCCACAGGCACAGACTCACCGTGCCGCGCCAGACCGACGCCCTCGTGGCCATGGCCGAGAGCTTCCTGGCCACCGCGGGCCGGGTGGGCCACAGCGGTGACAGCCACCTGGTGGCGATCCACGTCGACGCCGAGGTACTAGCCGGCGACGCCGAAGACGCTGCGAGCTGGAAGACGGCCCCGCCCTCGCTGCCGAGACCGCTCGCCGCCTGGGTTGCGACGCCGCCGTGGTCGCCGGCAGGGAGGACGGGTGGGGCACACCCCTCGACGTTGGCCGCAAAACCCGCTCCATCCCGCCTGCCATCCGCCGGGCCTTGCAGCTCGCGACGGAGGGTGCCGCTTCCCCGGGTGCACCAACCGCCGCTTCCTCGACGGCCACCACATCCGCCACTGGGCTGCCGGCGGCGAGACCAGCGTGGCCAACCTGGTGCTGGTGTGCCGCAGGCATCACCGGGCCGTC
>DASZDK010000078.1:0-16012 GCA_035942035.1 Acidimicrobiales bacterium | reverse complement strand
GTGTGCGACCTGCGGACCGTCGACCCCTGCGACGATGGCGCTGTGGCCGAGGCCCTGGCCGGCCTCCCCGCTCGGGGCTGACGTCGGCCGCCGGCGGCGCCTCCTGCGCCCGCCCGAGGCCCCTCAACGGCGATACTCGCTCCCATGCACGTCGTCGCCACGGCCGGCCACGTCGACCATGGGAAATCCACCCTGGTACACGCCCTCACCGGCATCGACCCAGACCGCTTCGGCGAGGAGAAGGCCCGGGGTCTGACGATCGACCTGGGCTTTGCCTGGGCCACCCTGCCCTCGGGACGAGGCCTGGCCTTCGTCGACGTCCCCGGACACGTCCGCTTCATCAAGAACATGCTGGCGGGGGTGGGCGCTGTCGACGCCTGCCTGTTCGTGGTGGCCGCCACCGAGGGGTGGAAGCCTCAGTCCGAGGAGCACCTGCGCATCCTCGAGCTGCTGGGCATCGGCGCCGGCCTGGTGGCGCTGACCAAGGTGGGCGTGGTCGACGACGACCACCGTGAGCTGGCCCGCATGGACGTGGCCGACCACGTGGCCGGCACGTTCCTCGAGGGGGCCGAGGTGGTAGCGGTCGACGCCCCCTCCGGTCGGGGACTCGACGACCTGCGGGCAGCCCTCGACCGCCTGCTCTCGGCCACCCCGACCGCGGCCGACTGGGCCCGGCCCCGGCTGTGGGTAGACCGCAGCTTCGCCGCCAGAGGGTCGGGCACCGTGGTGACCGGGACCCTCACCGGTGGAAGCGTGGCGGTCGACGACGAGCTGGCGCTGGTGCCCCGGCAGCGGCCGGTGCGGGTGCGGGCGCTGCAGAGCCACCAGGAGTCGCTGCCCGAGATCGGCCCCGGGCGCCGGGTCGCCGTCAACGTGGTGGGCGCCGGCCACGACGAGGTGGCCCGGGGCGACGCCCTCGTCCGCCCCGCCCAGTGGCACCTCACCCGCCGGCTGGACGCCTCCCTCGCCGTGCTGGCGTCGCTCGACCACGAGGTCTCCCGCCGGGGGGCCTACGTCGCCTACCTGGGATCGGGTGAGCACCCGGTGCGCCTGCGAGTCCTGGGTGGCGCTGCGCTCCTGCCCGGTGATGCAGGCCTGGTCCGCCTCCACCTGGCTCAGGCCCTTCCGCTGGTGCCCGGCGACCGGTTCGTGCTGCGAGAGACCGGCCGCGCCGAGACGGTGGGCGGAGGCGAGGTGCTGGATGTCGACCCGGTCCTGCCGGCGTCCAGGGCTCGGCCCGACCGGTCGGTGGAGCGGGCGGTGGCCGAACGTGGCTGGGTCGAGGCCGACGTGCTCGAGCGGCTCACCGGCGTACACCGGCCGCCAGATGTGGGCCCGTGGGTCGTCGACCCGCCGGCCCTGGCCGCCACCCGGGCGGCGGTCGAGGCCGCCGTCGACGCTGCCGGTCCACTCGGCCTCGATGTGGCCGGCCTGAGCCCGATGGAGCGGGCGGTGGTGCTTACCACTGGTGACCTGGAGGTCGACGCCGGGCGGGTGCGCCGGCCGACCACCGTGGACCCGCTCGCCGGCCATCCCTACGTGGCCGCCCTGGAGGCGGCGCCCTTCGCCCCTCCCGCTCCCGACGGGGTGGGGCGAGACGAGCTGCGAGAGCTGGTGCGGCGAGGGCTGGTGTTGGAGAGCGAAGGCACCTGGTTCGCTCCCTCGGCGGTGGACGCGGCGGCTGGCAACGTGGCCCGGCTCCTGGCCGATCACCCCGAGGGCGTCACCGTGGCCCAGGTGCGCGACTCCCTGGCCACCAGCCGCAAGTTCCTGCTTCCCCTGTTGGGACTCCTCGACAGTCGGGGCATCACCCGCCGCCGGGGCGACCTGCGCATCGCCGGCCCCCGGCTCCCGGCCGTCGGCAGTCAGTAACTCGTCGCTCGTTCGGCGGAGATGACTACGCCAGCGCCTTGCCATCCATATCGTTCAGACTTATCCCAGTCTCGACCGTGACCAAGACGCCGGCGAGGCCACCAGGATGGTTCAGCGACGTTCGCGATAGTCCTTGGCTCCGCCGGTCTCGGGCTCCACCTCGAGCAGGGGACCATTTATGCCGGTCACCCTCACCCGCTCCCCGACGGCGATCGGGGTTGCCCGGTTGGTCCGAGCCGGCCACAGTGCCTCACGCACCCGCACGACCCCGTCAGGGGCCGCGGCGGCGACTGCCTCTCCCATCTCCCCCACCATCGACTCACGGCCGATGGTGGGCGTGGAGAACCGGCTGCGCACCGTCGCCGGCAGCCCGGCCAACATCAGCAACGCCACTCCGACCACCCCGGCCAGCAGCGGGAGCCAGCCGAGGGTCACGCCCTCCTCGAACAGCTTCAGCGAGCCGAGGGCGTAGGCCGCAATGCCTACCCCGGTCCAGAACCGGGGCACGCCGGTCTGCACGTCGACGGCGAAGCCGAACATGCCGAGCACCAGCAGGGCCAGCCCGAGCGGCGAGGTGGGCAACACGGCGAGGCCGTAGGCGCCGAGGACGCCACACACCGCACCCACCAGGCCGGCGACTCCCACGCCGGCGGTGAAGAGCTCGAACACCACCAGCGCCAGTGCCACCGAAACGAGCAGGTAGGCGACCGGCGGGCTGGCGACGGTGTGCATGAGCCGCGGCACGAGGTCGAGCTTGGCCAGCCGAGCCTCCACGGTGAGGGTCGCCTGCGGAGGCGCACCATCCACCGGCTCGAAGGCCGCCGTCTCCAGCGCCTGGCCGGCGACCCGGCGGCCGTCGAGGGCGGCGATGAAGCTCCCGAGCACCGCCGACTCCTCCTGGTTGAGCTCCACCAGACCCAGCTCCAGCGCCTGCTCGGGCCCTACCGTGCCGTCGACCACGGCCGCCGGGGCGTGGCCGAAGATCGGCTCCGGCACCTCGCCGAGCCGGGCCCGGGGCGCCATGCCCGTCACCGGTGCGGCGAGGGCGAGGCTGGCAGCCCCCCCCAGCGCCTGGGCGCCGCTCTCGCCCACCCAGACGGCGACGGGGACCTGGGCGTGTCCCATGCGGAACACCAGAGCGTCGAGCTCGGCCTGGGGCAGGACCGATCCGGGGCTGTCGAGCTGGACGATCAACGCCTCGGCGCCTGCCTGCTCGCTCTCGGCGATGGCTCGGCTGAGGAAGTCGGCCATGATCGGGTCGAGGTAACCGTTGACCTGCACGACATTGACGAAGGACCGGTCGCCGGCGATCTGGGCTGCGGCGGGCGCAACCCATCCGGCGAAGGAGGCGAGGAGCAGGCAACCCGTGAGTAGCCTGCGCAACGGTCGCCCCCGGAGAGGAAGTCGTGGACCCCGGCCAGTTCCTACATGCATCCCGAGTGGTCATCGTTGCTGGCAAGGGCGGCGTGGGCAAGACGACCGTCTCCGCCGCCCTGGCCCGGATGGCGGCTCGGGAGGGGCGTCGGGCCCTGGTGGTGCAGGTCGAGCGGTCGTCGGGCCTGGCCGGGCTGTTCGGCCGGCCTCCCCTCACCTACGTGGAGTCGACGCTGGCGCCGGCCGCCGGCACCGAAGCCGAGGTCCGGGGACGCACCATCACACCGGACGACGCCCTGCTCGAGTACCTGGAGGACCACGGTTTGCGGCGCATCTCCCGCCGCCTGGTGTCCACCGGCGCCATGGACATGGTGTCGACCGCCGCCCCGGGCATAAAGGACATCCTCATCCTCGGAAAGGTGAAGTCGCTGGAGCGGAGCGACGCCGCCGACCTGATCATCGTCGACGCCCCGGCCGCCGGCCACGCCATCACCTTCCTGCTCTCGGTTCGGGGCCTGCTGGATGCCGTGCGGGTCGGCCCCATCAACGCCCAGGCCACAGAGGTGCTCGAGCTGCTCACCGACCCCACCCGGTGCACGGTCATGCTGGTCACCCTGCCCGAGGAGACGCCGGTGAACGAGTTGGTGGAGACGGCGTTCACCCTGGAGGACCGGGTGGGAGTGAACCTGGGTCCGGTGGTCGTCAACGGCCTCTACACGCCCCTGCCGGGTCTCGAGACCCCTCCGGCGGAGGCGGCGTCGGCAGCGGGCACGACGCTGCGGCCCGGCGAGGAGGAGGCGCTGACCGGCGCCGCCGCCTTCCGCCGCCGGCGCCAGCGAGTACAGCACCACCAGCTGGAGCGCCTGGCCGAGCTGTTGCCCATGCCGCAGCTGCGCCTCCCCTTCGTGTTCGCCGCCGACCTCGGCCCGGCCCACGTCGACGTCCTGGCCACGGCACTGCACGACGAGGTGCTCGACCTGGCCGAACCCTCCTCCGCCCGATGAGCGCTCATTCCGGTCTCGCCGACCTGGTGATGGCGGCCGAGATCCTGGTGTGTTGCGGGTCCGGAGGAGTGGGCAAGACGACCACGGCGGCGGCGCTCGCTCTGCAAGGGGCTGCCCAAGGTCGACGAGCGGTGGTGGTGACCATCGACCCGGCCAAGCGCCTGGCCGACACTCTCGGCATCGGCTCGCTCACCAACACCCCCACCCGCATCGCCGGCGACTGGCCCGGGGAGCTGTGGGCGATGATGCTCGACACCAAGTCCACCTTCGACGATCTGGTGGTCAACCACAGCGCCGACGCGAAGCAGGCCCGCCGCATCCTCGACAACCGCTTCTATCGCAACATCTCCGGAGCGTTGTCGGGCACCCAGGAGTACATGGCCGGGGAGAAGCTGTACGAGCTTCACGAGAGCGGCGACTTCGACCTCGTGGTTGTCGACACCCCTCCCAGCCGCAACGCCCTCGACTTCATCGATGCCTCCCGCCGCCTCACGAACTTCCTCGACCACCGCCTCTACCGGCTGTTGATGAGCCCCACCCGGGCCTACCTGCGGGCGGTCAACCTGGCCGCTCAGGCGTTCGTGCGCACGGTGTCGAAGGTGGTGGGCAGCGAGGTCCTCGACGACGCCCTCGCCTTCTTCAGTGCGTTCGAGGGAATGGAGGAGGGCTTCCGCCAGCGGGCAGCGCGGGTCCAGGCGCTGCTCAGCGAGCAGGGCACCGCCTTCATCCTGGTCGCGTCACCCCGGGCCGACACGGTGGCCGAGGCGTCGTTCTTCGCCGGCAAGCTGGGTGAGTCGGGGATCTCGGTGGCGTCGCTGATCGTGAACCGCATGCACCCGCGGTTCGCCTCGGGCCGGGCCGAGTCCAAGCGGGAGCGGGCGGCCGCCCTGGACGGCACCGATCTGGGGTCGCTCTACGCCAATTTGGCCGACCTGGCGGCCATGGCCGACGGAGAGGAGGCAAACCTGGCCGAGCTCAGCACCCAGGTGGCGCCGGCGCCGGTCGTTCGGGTCCCGTTCCTGGCCGACGACGTCCACGACCTCGACACCCTTGCCCGCATCGCCGCCCACCTCTTCCCCGGCTGAGCGCCCGTCGGGTCCTGAGTGCGTCATTTCCGGCCGGTGCCCCTTCTGGCAGCAAATCCGGTTGGAATCCGCCCCGGCTGGTGGTGCCGGAACGCCGCCGAATCGGTCAGGTAGCGTCGGTGAGGGCTTTGGCGGCGTCGTCCTCGTTGTCGGAGACCGACGCCACACGGTCGAAGCCGGTGGTGTGCAAGAGGCGGGCCACCGCCGGGCGGGCACCGTAGACGGCCACGTCGCCACCGGCTTCACGGGAGCGGCGCACTCCACCGATGAGGGCTCCGAGGCCGGCCGAATCGAGGAATGGGACCCCCGAGAGGTCGATCAGCAGTCGCCGACCGCCACCCAGTTCGGTCAGCGTCTCCCGGAACCGGCCCACCGTGAAGGCGTCCAGCTCGCCCACCGGCCGGCACACGGTGTACTCCCCAGTCTGGTCGACGATGATCTCGAGCATGGGGCCTCCAGGGACGGCGTAAGGGTGACAGTGGTTCGTACCCCCAAGTGGCCACCCTACCCTCCGCCCGCCTCGCGGTTGAACGGGTACGCTTCGCGGCCGTGACCAGCATCCTCGTCGCCAGCGACGCCCGAACGGTGCTCGATGAGGTGGTCGCTGCGGTGGGCGGGCCAGACGTTGACGTCCGTAGCGTGATGGCCGGTGCCGACGTGCTGCCGGCGGTGCGCGACCGGCGGCCCGACTTGGCCGTGCTCGACCAGCAGATCGGCAACATGGGAGGCATGGCCGTCTGCCTCGACCTGCGCCTGGAGGAAGGCGCCGGGAGGTTGGGCCACGTTCCGGTGCTGATGATGCTCGATCGCCGGGCCGACGTGTTCCTGGCCAAGCGGTCCGGCGCCGAGGGCTGGATCATCAAGCCCCTCGACCCCATCCGCCTCCACCGAGCGGTGCGGGCCCTGCTCGACGGTGGCACCTGGTACGACCCCACCGGCGCACCGCCCTCCAGCGCCGCCGCCCTGGCGCTCGGGTAGGCTCGATTCCCTCGGGAAGTAGCGCAGCTTGGTTAGCGCGCAGCGTTCGGGACGCTGAGGTCGCGGGTTCGAATCCCGCCTTCCCGACCAAGCAAGGGCGCCAGCGGCGGCGTGCGTAGGGAGCACGAGCACGAGCGCGGTGAACGTCCCCGAAGCAGAGAGAAGACGAACCCATGATTACGAAGAGCGCCCCGCCGAGGTAGTGACCGAGCGCCAGAGCGAGAAGCTGAGCCTTGTCTCGGTGATCGCCATCGGCATGGGCGGCATGATCGGGGCGGGCATCTTCGCCCTCCTCGGAGTTGCCGTGTCCATCGCCGGTGGTGGGGTGTGGATGGCGTTCCTACTCGGCGGGGCTGCGGCGGTGACGAGCGCCTACTCCTTCTCTCACCTGGCGCTCGCCTACCCGTCGAGAGGTGGCGCGGCGACCTACGTCAACCGCGCGTACGTCTCATCGATGCTGGCCGGGTCGCTGAACGTCCTTCTCTGGCTCGGTTACGTCGTCGTGCTGTCGTTGTACGCGCACGCCTTCGGCGCGTACACCGCCCGGTTGATGGGACTTCCCACTGACGGGTTGGCCGCGCACGCGGTCATGACCGCAAGCGTCGCGGCCTTCGCGGTGCTGAACCTCGTCGGCGGACGTGTCGTCGGTCGAGCGGAAGCCGTCCTCGTCTACGCCAAGGTGCTCGTCCTGGTCGCCTTTGCAGTTGCGGGGGCCTTCTCGGTCCGTACCGACCAAGTCTCATTCGGGGCGTTCGACGCGGGCGGGACGGTGCTCGCCGCCGCCGTGCTCTTTCTGGCCTACGAGGGGTTCGGGTTGATGGCCAACACGGCCGAGGAGATCCGCGATCCGCAGCGGAACCTGCCGCGCGCCTTCATGGTGGCGGTCACGGGAGTGGTCGTGGTCTACGTCGCCGTATCGTTCGTCGCCGCCGGCGTGGCCGATCAGGCGGCGCTCATGAACGCCAAGGACTACGCCCTTGCCGTCGCCGCCGGTGCCGTCGGCGGATCCTGGGCGTTCAACGCCATCGCCGTCACCGCAGTCGTCTCAACGGCAGGTTCTCTCAATGCCACTCTCTACGGCGCGGCGAGGGTGAGCTATGTCCTCGGCGTGCACGGCGAGCTACCGCGCCAACTCGGCCGTGAGCTCTGGAACAAGCCGGTGGCGGGTCTGCTCGTGACCGCAGGTCTGGTCGTGCTCGTGACCAACACCGTCGACCTGACCGGGATCAGCTTGATGGGCAGCGCTTCGTTCCTCATCATCTACGCCGCCGTGAACGTGGCCGCCGTCCGGCTTCGCCATGAGACCCATGTCAGGTCGTGGATCTCGTGGCTGGCGGCATGTCTTTGCGTCGCCTCCCTCGCCGGCGTGGTCATCTACGCCGTATCACGGGATCCACTCAAGCTGCTCTTTCTCGTTGGGATGATCGGCCTGGCGGTGGGCGTAGAAGCGGTCCTTCAGAAGTTACGGCTGGGTTCGCCGACCGGGCCCAACCGGGAAGTGGGTGCAGTGGCCGCCGGCAACGACGAGGATCGGCCCTGAGAACGTTTGTCGGCCGTACGCCGAGGGCAGGAGCAGCAGCGCTCGGGTCCGCCTCCAGGAAGCCTTCGCCAATGCACGGGACCGACACCACAGATCAGGCGCGGCCGCTGCGGGTGCTGACCTGGCACGTGCACGGCAACTACCTGTGGAACCTGTCCCACGTTCCCCACGAGCTCTACCTGCCGGTCAAGGCCGGAGCGCCTGCGGGCTACGGCGGGCGTGGGGATACGTTCCCTTGGCCGGCGAACGTCCACGACGTCCCCGCCGGCGAGGTGGCCGACCTCGACGTCGACTGCGTGATCTTTCAGTCGCACCAGAACTGGGCCGAGGACCAGCACGAGATCCTCTCGCCGGCTCAGCGCGCCGGTCCCCGCGTCTACCTCGAGCACGATCCCCCTCGGCACTCGCCGACCGACACTCCCCACCCGGTGGACGACCCGGAGGTCCTCGTCGTCCACGTCACCCACTTCAACCAGCTCATGTGGGACAACGGATGGGTCCCGACCATGGTCATCGAGCACGGCGTGGTGCCGCTCGAGGACGCGCCCTACACCGGCGAGCTCGAACGGGGGATCGTCGTGGTGAACAACATGGCCGGCCGCGGTCGCCGGCTCGGGGCCGACGTCTTCCAGCGGGTCGCCGCAGCGGTGCCGCTCGACCTGGTGGGCATGAACTCCACCGAGTGCGGTGGCCTGGGCGAGGTGCCGCCACCGGAGCTGCCCCGGTTCGAGGCCCGCTACCGCTTCATGTTCAACCCCATCCGCTACACCAGCCTGGGCCTGGCCGTGTGCGAGGCCATGATGCTCGGCATCCCCGTGGTGGGCCTGGCCACCACCGAGATGGCCGCGGTGGTGGAGAACGGGGTCTCCGGCTGGGTCGATACCGACGTCGACAGCCTCATCGAGGTGATGCGCCGGCTGCTGGCCGATCCGGAGGAGGCGCGGCGACTTGGCGCCGGCGGCCGCCGGGTGGGCCGGGAGCGGTTCTCCATCGAACGCTTCGCCAGCGACTGGGACCTGGCCCTGCGGCGGGTCACCGGCACGGTGCAAGCCACCGGGACCAGGACGCTGCCGGCGACGGCGGGAGCGTGAGCCGATCACCCTGGCAGCCCGTTCGGCACTGGACGGGCAGCTAGCGCCGGCGAGTATGGCCACCTTGGCCAGGAAGCTTTGGAACGGGGTCGGGAACTTCTGCTCCTTCTGGCGGTGCCACAACCGGGAGCACACGAACTCCTCGACCGGCAGGCCTTGGCGCTTCACGAACGCGTGCAACGCCGCCTCCACCCGGTAGCCGCGGATCTCCTCCGGAGGCACCGCCTCGAACAGCGCTCCGCTCATGGCCCGCTGACCGGTGAGCACGGGCAGCGCGTGCAGGAGTCCCGTCGAGTGACGGTTGTCGACGACGACGGCCTCGTCGACACGCTGGGCCGCCCTGACGGCGTCGACCACGTCGCCGACCGTGAGCCCCCGTTGTAGGCGGGAATACCACGGCGACGGACGCCGGCGTGCCCACGGCATCCTCTGCGACGGGAGGTCCGTCGGAGGAGACGGTCACGAACGGAGTGTACGGGCGGGGTTCTCCCTGTTCTGGCACGTCTAACGTGGTGGCGCATGGCGCAGGGGGTGCGCGTTCGGTGACGGCGCTGCGGACCTGGGCGCTGCGGCACGCCATGGGCCGCCTGCGCATCACCGACGACATCGTCCGTCACCTCTCGACCTTCCAGCGACTGGGCGAGACCCTCGAGGTCCAGCTCCCGGGCGAGTTGCTGCCGGTCGGTGCCCGTACCGTGTTTCGCGCCGTACGCACCCGGGCGGCGGCGCAGCTGGGGGTCGACTGGGTGTGGCCGCACTGGCTCGAGCGCCAGCTGGACCCGCGCTCTCCGGCGTTCACCCCACGGGGGCACCTGCCGCTGCTCGCTAACGTGACCAACCGCAACTGGACCATGGTCGGCAACCTGGGCTCGTCGAGGGAGGCGATCGTCGATCCTCGGGGCCTGCTCACGCCGTGGTTCGACGGCTGGTCGCTCGACTGGTGGGTGGGGGCCGCTGACGGGTGGCACTTCCCGTCACGGGCGGCCTCGGTCGACCAACGTCTCGTCGAGGGCCGCCCGGTGGTGGAGACGACGATGCCCGTCCCCGGTGGCGAGGCGGTCGAGCGCCTCTACGCCATCCGTGCCGAGGAGGAGCTGGTGGTCGTCGAGGTGGCCAACCGCTCCTCGGCTCCGCTCACCGTGGCCCTGGCCGTTCGCCCCTACAACCCCGAGGGCCTGGCCGTGGTCGAACGGATCGGCGTGTCCGCCAACACCGTCACGGTGGACGGGCGGCCGGCCCTGCTGCTGCCGGGTCGCCCGGAGGGGCTGGCCGGCTCGACCTTCGAGCAGGGCGACGTGGTGGAGACCGTCGTCGCCGGCCAGACCGGCAACGTCCTTCCGTTCCTGCGCTGCGAGGTCGGTCTGGCCCAGGCCGCCTTCGTGTTCCCCCTCGGGGCGGGCAGCGTGCTGCGGGCCGCCGTCCCCCTCATGTCGTCGGCGCGAACCCGGCGGCGTGACCTCACCCGCCGGCGGGTGGAGCGGGCGGTGCGCCTCAGCGCCCCTCTCCCCACCAGCGAGACCGTGGCCGGCGACTGGAGGAACGCGCTGGGACGGGGGCTGCGGCTCGAGCTGCCGCCGGGGTCGCTGGCCGACGCGGTGGAGGCCAACCGCGCCTTCCTCTTGCTCTTCCACGACGGTGACGACATCACACCGGGGCCCTACACCTACCACCGGTTCTGGTTCCGTGACGCTGCCTATCTCCTCGCCGCCCTGGGCCGCTACGGCTTCCACTCCGAGGTCACCCAGGTGCTGAGGTCGTACCCGAGCCGCCAGCATCACGACGGCTTCTTCTTCAGCCAGCGCCAGGAATGGGACGCCAACGGCGCCGCCCTGTGGGCCATCGCCGAGCACTGGCGACTGACCCGGGACGCCCGGCTGGTGAGCGAGCTGGCGCCGGCGGTGGCCCGGGGGGTGCAGTGGATCGAGAAGAAGCGCCACTCGAAGCGACGGCGGAAGGACCCCGCCCTCGACGGGCTCATGCCGGCGAGCATCTCGGCCGAGCACCTGGGACCGTTCGACTACTACTACTGGGACAACTTCTGGTCGCTGCGCGGACTGCTCGACGGGGCCGAGCTGCTGCGCGTCGCCGGTGACGAAGAGGCTGCGGAGCAGGCGTTGCAGTGGGCGAAGGCGTTCCGGGGAGACCTCGACACGTCCGTGGCCCTGGCCGCCGAGCGACTGGACCTGGAGACTCCCGTCATCCCCGCCGGCCCCCGCCGGCGCGTCGACCCCGCCCTCATCGGGTCCCTGGTGGCGTGCTCCCCGTTGGGCTTGCTCCCGGCCGACGACCCGGCGATCCACGCCACGGCGGAGGCCGTTCGCCGGCGCTTCTGCTTCGGTCCCGCCTTCTTCCAGGGCATCAGCCACACCGGCTACGGCACGTACCTCACCCTGCAACTCGCCTTCGTCGAGCTCGCTGCCGGCGACCGCCGAGCCCTGGAGCGCCTGCAGTGGATGGTGGAAGCGGCCACGCCCACGTTCACCTGGCCCGAGGCCATCCATCCCCGCCTCGGGGGCGGCTGCATGGGCGACGGGCACCACGGGTGGGCGGCGGCCGACTTCCTCTCGCTGGTGCGCACGCTGCTGGTGCGCGAGGTCGAGGGCGGCCTGGTGCTGTGCTCCATGATTCCGCAGGAGTGGCGGGGAAAGCCCCTCGGCGTGCGCGCCGCCCCCACCCATTGGGGCGTGCTGTCGTTCACGGTCGACGGCGAGGAGGGGCGGCGAGTGCTCAGCTGGCAGCTCGAGCCCCACCCCGACGCCGGCCCGGTGCACATCACCGCACCCGGCCTCGATCTCACGTGGTCGTCGTCCGAGCCGTCGGGACGGGTGGTGCTGCCTCAGGTGGCAGAGGGCGGCGGCTCTCCCGCCAGGCCGGCTCCGCTGGAGTCGTAGCCGGAGGTCGCCGGCGCCGGGGGTGTCGCTGCCCTCGGCTGCACGTCGACCGGCTGGTCGGCGTAGGTCCAGTCCGGGCGCTTTCGATACTGGCGCTCGTCGTAGACCGCCTGCCCGTTGGCCAGGTCGACGAGCTTGGGCAGCGCGACAGGTCGTGGCCGCGGGCACCGGCCGTGTTGCAGGTGGTCGGCGAACTCCTCGGGGAAGGACTGCAGGATGCTGGCCACCAGTTGCTGCTCCTCGACGGCCAGGTAGCAGCGGTTCCCGTCGGTGACCTTCTGGATCCAGCTGTGGATCTCGGACACGTCGTCATCCCTGCCGGCGCCGGCCTCGATGCGCATCAACCGCTCGGTGATCTCCCCCGAGCCGAGCTTGCACGGCGGGCACTGCCCGCACGACTCGACGTAGAGGAAGCGAGAGAACAGGCGGGCCACCTCGACCATGCAGGCGGTGTCGTCGACCACGATGAACCCGCATGCGCCCATGCCGCTGCCCGCCGCCTGGAAGGCCCCGTAGGTCAGCGCCACGTCGAGCTGGTCGCCTCTCAGCACGGGGTTGGCGACACCGGAGAACACCGCCTTCACGCTGCGCCCGGGTGCGACCCCGCCACCGACCTCGTCGATCACCCGCCCCAGCGGAGTCCCCAGCTCGATCTCGCCGACGCCGGGTGCCACGACGTCGCCGACGATGGTGCAGACCACGTTGCCCGGTGAGTCCTCTTGTCCCATCGAGCGGTACCAGTCGGCTCCCCGCACGAGGATGTGAGGCACGTTCGACAGGGTCTCCAGGTTGTTGACCAGAGTGGGGTTGGACTCGTGGTGGTGCTCGTGTCCCGGTGTCGACTCGGTGGCCGTCCAACCCGTCTGGGGCGCGGTGGCGAACAGCCCGTGCTCGTAGGGCGGGAACAGTCGGGGCATGGGTGCGTTGCCCTCCACCACCTCGAGTAGGGCCTTCTCCTCGCCGTAGAGGTACTCGTCCGGGCCCTGGACGATGGTGACCTGGCACTCCGAGCAGATCCCGGCCTCCTGCATCTCCTGCACCGCTCGGGTCACCGCCTCGATCTCCTGCTCAAAGCTGGCCTTCAAGCAGATGAACGCCTCGGCAGCCCCGACGGCGTACGAGGCGATGAACAGGCCCTCGACGAGCTGGTACGGGTTGGCCCGCACCAGGGCGCGGTCCTTGAACGTGCCCGGCTCACCCTCGGCGCCGTTGCACACCGCGTAGCGATGGCTCCCCGGTTGCCCTCGCACCCCGGACCACTTCCGGCCGGTGGAGAAGCCGCCGCCGCCCCTGCCCCGCAAGCCCGAGCGGGTGATCTCCTCGATCGTGCGCTCGGGGCCCAGCTCCACCGCCCGGGCGAGGCCCAGGCCTCCGGTGTCGGTGGCCAGGTACTCGTCGAGCGAGCCGAGGGGCGTGTCGGGGAGGAGGAAGCGTGGCACGGTCCCTTCCTGCCCGGACGTCGCCCAGAAGCAACGGAGCCGCCGGTGACCGTCGTTGGTCGAGGCCGGGGCACGGGTACGAGACGCGGAGGCACAGCCAGCCACCACTTCGACGAGAGGACGAACCATGGGCAAGCAGATGGAAGGTGACAACCGGCAACGCCGGCAGCGAGCCAAGGACGCCCGGGACGAGGGCCGGGCTCCGAGTGCCGAGGGCGTGACGACCGGGGCGTCGGTCCAGGAACGTCACCTAGCCAACGACGCCGACCACGCCGAGAAGATGGCCGGCCCCGGTTGGGGGAAGCAGCAACCCGAGCGGGTGGCGCCCGACCCCCGCCCCGGCAGTGTGGCCAACCGTGGCGGTGCCACCACTGCGGCGGCGCCGGCAGACGCGCCTGCGCGCCCGGCGGTGAGCCGCCCGGCGGGCGAGCTCGACGAGGACGAGCAGCGGGTGTTCGAAGCGCTGACCCGCCGGGAGCTCGACCACGGAGCGGCGTTGGCCTCCGAGCTGGCGGACGACCTGGGGCTGTCATCGCCCGAGACCGAGGCGGTGCTCCGCCGGCTCGTCGACCACCACGACGTGGTGCAGCAGCTTCCGGGCGAGACGGACGGCGAGGACTTCGGGCCTCGCTACCGGGCCAAGACACGCGTCTGAGCAGGCCCGGGACGGGCGCCGGCCGGTGGCCGCCAGCCGGTCTGGTCCGGGCCGGCAGGTGACGGCGATAGGCCGGCGCCGGCTGCCCCGGCGGTAGCGTCGTCGAGTGGCCACGCCGAACGCGTCCTACTCGCTGCGCATTCGGGTCCGCCTCGAGAACGTCCCCGGGACGCTGGGGCGGGTCGCCACGGCCATCGGCGATGCCGGCGGGAGCATCGTGCGGGTCGACCTCGTCGAGGGACCGGGCCCGACCGTACTGCGCGACGTCATCGTGTTCGCCGGTGACGAGGCGCAGATGGCCGCCATAGGCGCCGCGGTGGGCGGGGTCGCCGGGGTCGTCGTCGAGAGCGTGCACGACCGCACCTTCGACCTTCACCACCGGGGAAAGATCTCGGTCAGCGCCAAGGTGCCGCTGGCCGGGCGGGACGACCTGGCCATGGCCTACACCCCCGGTGTGGCGCGGGTGTGCCGTGCCATCGCCGACCGCCCGGCGGAGACCCACTGCCTGACCATGAAGGCCAACACGGTGGCCGTGGTCACCGACGGCAGCGCCGTGCTCGGCCTCGGCAACATCGGCCCGGCGGCGGCGCTGCCGGTGATGGAGGGCAAGGCGGTGCTGTTCAAGCAGTTCGCCGGCGTCGACGCCGTCCCCGTCTGCCTCGACGTCGACGGCCCCGACGAGCTGGTGGAGACGGTGCAGCGGCTCGCCGTTGCCTTCGGCGGCGTCAACCTGGAGGACATCGCCGCGCCGGCGTGCTTCGAGGTCGAGCGACGACTGCAGGACAGCCTCGACGTCCCGGTGTTCCACGACGACCAGCACGGCACCGCCGTCGTCGTCCTCGCCGCCCTGCGCAACTCATTGCAGCTCGTCGGCAAGAAGATCGAGGCCGTGCGGGTGGTGGTGTCGGGGATGGGCGCTGCCGGCGTGGCCGTCACCAAGATGCTGGTGCACGCCGGCGTCGGCGAGGTGGTGGGGGTCGACCGCCAGGGAGCCCTCCACCCCGGGCTCCGGGAAGTCTCCCAGTCCAAGCGCTGGGTCGCCGAGCACACCAACGCCGAGGGCCGCCGCGGCTCTTTGCCAGAGGTGCTGGTGGGCGCCGACGTGTTCGTCGGCGTCAGCGCGCCCGGGTTGCTCACCGCCGACGACCTTCGTTCGATGGCGCCTGACCCCGTGGTGTTCGCCCTGGCCAACCCCGATCCCGAGATCTCGCCCGAGGACGCCGGCGGGGCGGCGGCGGTGATCGCCACCGGCCGCAGCGACTACCCCAACCAGATCAACAACGTGCTGTGCTTCCCCGGCTTCTTCCGTGGCGCCCTGGACAGCGGGGCCACGACGGTCACCGACGGCATGAAGCTGGCGGCGGCGGCGGCCATCGCCGAGGCCGTCCCCTCCGACGAGCTCTCGCCCACCTACGTGGTCCCCAACGTGTTCGACCACCGGGTGGCGGGACTGGTCGCCGACGCGGTGGCCGACGCGGCCGAGGCCGACGGGGTGGTGCGCCGCTACTGAGCGCCGGCGGTGGGCGGCGCCGGCGGCCCGTAGCCTGGTACCCGTGGCCGAGGGCGTCGCGCTCGCCTGGCAGGGGTCGTTGCTCGCCGCCGGCGCGCCGTCGATCGACCACACCTTTGCCGGCCTGCGGCGGGAGGAGCTCGCCGGAGGGGCGTGGCTGGAACACGTGCCCGGTTGGCTCTCGGGTGCCGACGAGGTGTTCTCGCTGCTCCTCGCCACCGTCCCATGGGCGCAGCACCAGCGCCACATGTACGACGGCAAGGTGACCGAGCCGCGGCTGCGAGCCCGGTGGAACCTGGGCCCCGGCGGCGACGAGGTGCCGGCCGTGGTCGATGAGATGCGAACGGCGCTCGGGCAGCGTTACTGCCGGAGGTTCGACAGCGTGGGTCTCAACCTCTACCGCAACGGCCGCGACAGCGTCGCCTGGCACGGCGACCGCATCCCGGAGGAGATCGTCGACCCCATCGTCGCCCTCGTGTCGGTGGGCGAGCCCCGGCGGTTGCTGCTGCGGCCCAAGGGTGGCGGTCCCAGCCGGCGCTACCTCTTCGGGCCCGGCGACCTGCTGGTCATGGG
>DASZDK010000077.1:0-36386 GCA_035942035.1 Acidimicrobiales bacterium | reverse complement strand
GGGCTTGCCTTCTCCCAGGACTCGATCGAGGTCTCCCTCGCCGCGGACGTGCTCTTCGCGTTCGACAGCGCCGCCCTGGAGCCGGCGGCGGAACCGAGCCTGGCCGAGGCCCGCCAGCTCCTGACCCGTGCGACGGACGCCGTGACGATCGTCGGCCACACCGACAACGTCGGATCCGACCAGTACAACGACGACCTGTCGCTGCGCCGGGCCGAGTCGGTGCGCCAGGCGCTCGCAGCCGAGCTGGCCGCCGCCGGTGTCGAGGTCGTCGTGGAGGGACGGGGCAAGCGCCATCCCGTCGCCCCCAACAACAACGAGGACGGATCCGACAACCCCGAGGGCCGGCAGAAGAACCGCCGGGTGACCGTATCCATCCCCGTCGCCGCCGGCGGCGGGTAGCCGAATCCTTTTCGTGGACCAAGTCGTCAGCTGAGACGGAGCCGAGACGCCGAGGGGACAGCAGCGCCAGCGCCCTGGTCCTCCCACAGCCAGCGGCGCAGCCCCGACGCCCGGGCGATCGGGCGCCCCACGGCGGCTCGGACCGTCTCAGCCGTGCCGGCCACGATCAGGCGCCGGCGGGCGCGGGTGACTCCGGTGTAGAGCAGCTCCCTGGTGAGGATGGGCGACGCCGGGTCGGGCAGCACGACGGCCACGGTGTCGAACTGCGATCCCTGACTCTTGTGCACAGTCATGGCGTAGACGGTGTCGACGGCGGCCAGCCGGCTGGGACTGAGCTCGAGCAGCTGCCCCCGGCGCTCGAACACCGCGGCGATTCGCTCGCCCGCGGTGGCCACCACCACCCCGGTGTCCCCGTTGTAGAGGCGCAGGCCGTAATCGTTCTCCGTCACCAGCAACGGCCGGCCCACGTACCAGGTCCCGTCGAGGGCGAAGCCGTCGATGTCGGCCGCCAGCCACGACTCGACCCGTGGCATCCACGTCGCCACGCCGTAAGGGCCGCGCCGGTGGGCGCAAAGCAGCCGGAAGTCACCCAGAGCGTCGATCGCCGCCCTGGCCCGGCCGGCTCGAGCCGCCTCGGTCACCCGCCGGCCGGCACCGACGGCGGCGGCCTGCAGCGACCGAAGTGCCCTGTCCCCCGGCGCCTCTGCCACGTCGAGGGGCACCCAGAGCACGTCGGGGCGGTCGTCACCCAACACCGCCAGGGTGGCGTCGGCGTCGCCCCGGCGGATCGCCTCGGCCAGGGCGGCGATGCCGCCCCCGAAGCGGTGCACGTGGCGGAGCACGACGACGCCATCGCCGGTGCCGACATCGGATGGTGGTTCCCCGGCGTCGATCTCGTGGCCGGTCGCCTCTGCCAGCGTGGTGCGAGCCGCTGGCCGCATCAGGAGGCCGTCGGCCGCCGGCCCCACGATGTCACCGAGGACCGCTCCCGCCTCCACCGAGGCGAGCTGTTCGGGGTCGCCGACGAGCATGAGCCGGGCGTCGCTGCGCAGGGCCTCCACGAGCCTGGCCATGAGGGACAACGAGACCATCGACATCTCGTCGACCACCACCAACTCATGAGGGAGGCGGTTGCCGCGGTCGTGGCGGAACCGGCTGCGGTTCCCGGGTCGCCAACCGAGCAAGCGGTGCAACGTGGACGCCGACGTGGACAGCAACCAGTCCCGGGCATCGTCGCTGACCTCGAGCGTGCCCGCCGCGTCGTGCACCGCCTCCTCGAGGCGAGCCGCCGCCTTGCCGGTGGGAGCGGCCAGCGCCACGAGAGGAGGCGCCGAGCCGGCCGCGTCGGCCTGCTCGTGGAGGAGGGCCAGTACCCGGGCCACCGTGGTGGTCTTGCCCGTGCCCGGCCCTCCCGCCACCACCGAGAACCGGCGCAGTAGCGCCGATGCGCCGGCCAGGCGCTGATGGTCCGGATCTGGCCCATTGAAGAGCCGGTCGAGCCCCCGGGCGAGCACGAGGATGTCCACTCCGAGCGCCGCCTCCTCGGCCCGTGCCCGTAGGTCCCAGGCCACCCGACGCTCGTCCTGCCAGTAACGGTCGAGGTACAGCCGGGTGCCGGCGAGGCGCAGCGGACGATCGCCGGGTGCCTCCACGCCCTGCGCCACCAAGGGGCGGACCGACAGGCGCCGGATCCAGTCCTCGGGATCGGGCCACGGGAGCGCCTGGAGATCGACGGGAGCTTCGGTGTCGATGGTCACCGTGGCCCGTATGGCGGCCAGGTCGGAGCACACGTGGCTGAGCCGGGGGGCACGCACGGCCAGGGCAGCGGCCAACAGCACCACCTCGTCGTGGTCGCCGCCGAGGTCTCCCAGGCGCAGGGCGACGTGGACGTCGGCGGCGCTGAGCACGCCGGCGGAGTTGAACTCGCCGAGGATCCCCGGGGCATGGCGCGCCAGGCGGACGTCGAAAGGATCGACATCGGGGACGAGCTCGGTTGTGGTCATGGCTCGGTCCCGCCCCGGTGCAGGAGCCCGGATAGCGCCTCGACCAGCCCGACCGGTGGCCTCCAGGCGAACACTCCGCAGGGCTGGCCGTCGAGCCGGGGCGTCGCCGGGCCGACCATTCCCCGCACGAAGAGGTAGACCATCCCGGCCAGGTTGTGTTCCGGCTGGTATCCCGGCAGGCGCCATCGCAGGTAGCGGTGCAGGGCCACTGTGTAGAGCAGCCCCTGAAGCGGATAGTGGGACCGGTACATGGCCTCCACCAGGGCGTCGGGGCGGTAGTGCCAGCTGCTCAGCTCCTCGCCGTCGTTGGCCAGCCGGTTGGTCTTGTAGTCGACCACGGCGAAGCGGGGGCAGCCCTCGGGGCCCGGGATTCGCAGCACCAGGTCCAGGCTGCCCGAGAGGAACCCCCGCAGCCGGCCCTGCAGCGAAGGGTCGGCCAGGCGCTGGCCATACGCGCTCAGCACGTCTCCGGCCGGGAGGTGCTCGTGGAGCACGGTGGCGATCTCCTCTACCGAGACCTCGGCCGTGGGGGAATCGCCGCCGGCGAGGGGGATCTCGAAGGCCAGTTCGTCGATGCGGTCACTCCGCCCTACGTCACGTAGCCGGGCCTCTCCCACCACAGGTCCGAGCGGCGTCTCGAGAGCCGCCCGCAGTCCCGCCACCACCGTTGCCCGATCGCCGATGTCGACGTGGCGCCGGGCCTGTTCCCGAACGATGGCGACCGCCAGCTCATCGTCGATGTCGCCGGCGGTGAAATCGCACCGCTCGAGCACCGCGTGGACCAGCGTGCCCACCTCGGCGCCGGCGGGCATGGCCGCCAGCAGCGATGGAACCGACCGCAGCCAGGCCTCGTCGGCCTGCTGTCCATGGCTCGCTACAGGGGCCGACGTCGTCGGTATCGCCTCGTCGGACACCACCGTCTCCTCGGCCTCGCTGGCCACCCGGGCCTCGTGGGCCTCGTGTGCCTCGTGGGCCTCGTGGGCCTCGGCGGTGATGGCGCTGTAGGAGGTACGCCGCCACTGCGTGTCGAGCCGGCGCCCGAATCGGCCGGACCGCAGCTCGGCCGAGGGATCGGACTGCCCCCTCCACGCCACTCGGTCACCCCGGCAGCTCCGCTCCACGCTGACGCACCCGGGCGCCCGCTCGCCCAGCCGGCGGAGCACGGCGGCGGTCTCGTCGTCGCCCGGTGGGGCATCGCCGTCGGTGGCCACGTTGCCATCCTGGTCACGGAAGAACAGCAGGCGACCCAGTGGAGAATTCCGGCTGTCCCACGAGGCCGCCCACCACATGACCGCCTGGTGCCGGGCCCGGGTGAGGGCGACGTAGGCCAGGCGGAGGTCCTCGCCGCGTTGCTCCACCACGTGCTGGCGCTGGTGACGGGAGAACCCGGGCCCCGGACCGCCCACGTCGATGGTCCGCCGGTCACCGGCGTGGGCGTCGTGGTAGACCGGCGGCTCGTCTCCAGGGATCCACCCCGGCTCCCACAGGTACGGGCAGTAGACCACTGGGAACTCGAGGCCCTTGCTGCGGTGGATGGTCAGGACCTGCACCGCCTCGGCATCGGACTCCAGGCGACGGGCTCGGTCCTCGGCGTCGCTGTCGTCGGCGGTGCCGACGATGCGCTGGCGCAACCATCCGGTGAGGGCGGTCACGCCCAGCTGTTCGGAGGCGGCTTGTGCGTGCAGCAGCTGGCCGATGTGACGGAGGTCGGTCAGGCGCCGCTCTCCGTCGAGGAGGGCGAGCATCCGGCCCGGCAGCCGCTCGGAGAGGGTGATGGTCTCGAGCATCGAGGCCACGCCCGAGCGGCGCAACACTCCCGCCCACCGGTGCAGCCGGGCGTGGACCTCCTCCCATGCGGCGTCGTCGGCGGTGGCCACCCGCTCGGCGCTCCAACCGAGGAAGACGGTGAGGGCGACGGCGTGGGCCGGGTTGGCCGCCGTGGGCCGCTCCAGGGCCTGGAGGAGGCGCAGCCACTCGCCGGCGATGGGGGTGGCGAAGACGCTTCCGGCGCCGTTGATGACCGCCGGCACCCCGACGGCGTCGAGGGCATCCCGCACCAGGGCGGCGTCGCGGTGGCGGGCCACCAGCACAGCCAGGTGGCCGGGACGCACGTCGACCTCAGCGCGCTCGGCGCCCTGTTCGGAGCGCTCGATGATCCGGGCCCCCGAAGAGACGAGACGTACCACGTCGGAGGCGAGATCGGTGGCGATGTGCTCCCGGGCGGACTGGGCGTTGAGGTAGCCCTTGTTGGTGAGCCCTACGAACCCGTCGTTCCGGTGGACCATGCGCACCCGCAGGGCGGGGGGATGGGGAGCGCCCACCAGGCGGGGCTGCTGGTTGGCCTCGGCCGCCCGGACCGTACGGTAGGCGATCCCCTGGTGGCCGAGCTTCGACCCTCCGAACAGGGCGTCGTAGGCGTCGACCAGGGCCTGGTCGCTGCGCCAGTTGACCCCCAGGGTGGCCCGGGTCTGCGCCTCTCCCGCGGCCTGGAGGTAGGCGTAGATGTCGGCGCCCCGGAACGCGTAGATGGCCTGCTTCGGATCGCCGATGAGCACGAGGGTCGTGCCGCCGGCTCCGAACACCCGCTGCAGGATCTCCCACTGGACCGGGTCGGTGTCCTGGAACTCGTCGACCAGGGCGACGTGGTAGCGCTGGCGCAGCCGGTGGCAGGCGGCGGCGCCCCGCTCGTGGTCGGCCAGCGTGTGGCGCAGCCGGGTGAGCAGGTCGTCGTAGGTGAGCACCGCCGCCCGGCGCTTGCGCCGCTCGACCTCGTCGCGCACGGCGCAGGCCAGGCGCCGGCGCATGGCCCGCTCGGTGTCCTCGGGCGCGTCCTCGGGCTCGACCACGGCATCGGGGTTGGTCACCGCCTTGTCGCCGATGCGCTGGGCCTCCGCCCGGCTGAAGGGCGGGACGTCCCGGGAGCGGTGGAAGCGGCGGACGTAGAGGTCGTCGACCACCTCGGTCACCAGGTCGCTGAGGTCGTCGGTGAAGGTGACGTCGAGCTCGACGTCGCCAGCCACGCCCAGGCCGCTGAGCACGTGCTGGCAGAACCCGTGGGTGGTGGCGATGGTGGCGGCGTCGAAGTCGGCCAGGGCCACGGCCAGGTTGCGCCGGCGGGCCTCGATCTCGTCGGCCGAGCCGGTGGCCAGCAGGGCCAGGACGCTGTCGTCGGCGGACGGGGCCACCCCGGCCAGGGCCCGGGCCAGCCCGTGCTCGGCGGCGACCAGGCGCCGGCGGACGCGGTCACGCAGCTCGCCGGTGGCCATGCGGGTGAAGGTGACGAGCAGAAGGTGCTCGAGCCGGGTGCCCTCGGCCACGTAGCGGGCGGCCAGGCCGGCGATGGTGAAGGTCTTGCCGGTGCCGGCGCTGGCCTCGAGCACCGTGACGCCGGTGGGCAGCACCCCGCAGACGTCGAAGGCAGGGACGGCGCCGGCGCCGAGGTCCCCGGCCCCGGTCGCCACGGTGGCGCTGGCGGCGTTCACCGGTCGACCAACGTCTCGCACTCCAGCAACCCGTCCCACAGCCGGCGGGCGTAGCGCCCGAAGCGGGTGGGCTCGTCGGCGGCCCAGCCCTCGCCCTCCTCGTCGTCGCACGGCGGCGCCTGGAGCAGGTCGCCGAAGGGACGGGCGCCGCCCAGCACCAGCAGGTGCTCGTCCTCCTTGTCCTCCCTCGGGAAGTCCCACTCCGACTCCCACACCTTGCGGGCAGCGGCCTCGGCGCCCTTGGAATCCTTGCCGGCGGCCCGGGCGGTGGCGTGGGCGGCGGAAGTGGCGCAGTACAGCGGCAGCGGCTCGCACATCCCCCGGTCGTACAGCTCCACGAGTCGGCCCAGGGCGACCAGGGCGCGCCCTCGGCGGGCCGCCGGGTCGCCGTCGAAGGCGGCGATGCGGGCGATGGTCACCCGGGCCCGTCCCCGGACGTCCGCCCGCCGCCGACCGACGGTGGCGGCCTCGAAGCCGGCGCCGGGGTGGGCGGCGGTGAGGGCGAGGAATCGGGCCCACGACGCCAACCGGTGCTTGGGGCCCACCCGGGAGTAGACCACCGTCGCCGCCAGCGTTCCCCGCACGCCGGGCACGGTGCCCACCAGCAGCCGGCCGTCGGGGAGCGGCAGGGCGACCTCGATCGACCTCGGGTCGCCGGCCCCGCCTGTCAACTCGGTGGCGGCGGCCACCAGATCCTCGACGGTGGGGCACACGCGGTCGAGGACGGGCCGGGCCAGGGCGCCAGGCGGGAGGATGCCGCGGGCGATCTCGGCGGCCACGCAGGTGTCGCGCTCGGCGCCGGCCAGACGGGCGGCCAGCAGGCGGTCGCCCACGCCCCACTGCTCCAGCGGGCCGAGCTCGACCGGCACGGCGTCGTTCACGTCCTCGGAGTAGTCGGCCACGCTGATGCCCAGGCGCTGGCGGAGGAAGGCCCGCACCGGGTGCTGGACGAACCGGGCCAGCTCGTCGAGCTCGACCACGTCGCCGGTCGCCGGCGGGAGCCGGCCGGCCAGGAACGGTGGCGGCTCGTCGGGAGGCTTCCCGCTCAGCGCCCGGGCGCCGTCGAGGGCCACGGCGTCGAAGCTCCACGGCCGGCCCGGGATCAGCTTTCCGGCGGTGAAGTTGCGCACGTCGAAGGGCTGCAGCGGGTGCTGGACCACGATCCGGTGGCTGGCCGGTTGCTCCCGTCCGTGGGGATGGGACGCCGGCCCGGGCCCGGGCTCGGCCTCGGTCTCGGCCTCGGTGCGCACGGTGCGGTCGACCACGTCGAGGAGCTCGCCGACCGGCACCGCTGGCGGGCGCTCGGCGTTGGTGCGCTCGTCCCGCCCGGCGTAGGTGACCACCAGCTGGTCGGTGGCGGCCAGCAGGGCGTCGAGCAGGAGCTGGCGGTCCTCGCTGCGGGCATCGCGGTCGCCCACGTAGGGATCGTCGAGGATGAGGTCGTCGCCGTCGCGGGCGGTCTTGCGAGGGAACACGCCGTCGTCGAGGCCGAGGAGGCACACCACCCGGTGCGGCACCGAGCGCATGGGCACCAGCGTGCAGATGGTGAGGTGGCCGGTGCGGAAGTTGGCCCGGGTCGGTCGCCCCCGCAACCGGTCGGCGAGCAGGGCGCGGATCTCGGGCAGGGCCAGCTCGGCCGGGCTGGTGGCGCCCTCGACGGTGGCCTCGTGGACCACCTCGTCGAGGAGGCGCCCGAGCTGGGCCCGCTGCCAGGAGTCGGCCTCGGAGGTGGCGGCCAGGGCATCGGCGGCGTCGGCGATCGCCGCCGCCCATGCCGGCGCCGTCTGCGGCCCGCCGAGGGCGGCCAGGGCGGTGTGCAGTCGGTCGAGGAGCTCGGCCAGGCGGCCGGCGAGGTCGATGGCGCTGCTGTCGACGTCGTCGAGGGGGAGCACGCCGCCCACCAGCCGCTGGCCCTCCTCGGCCATGGCCACGCCCAGCAGCACCCGGTCGAGCCCGGACCGCCAGGTGTTGGCGTCGAGCCGGTCGAGCTTGAACGGGGCCCGGTGGCCGGCGTCGAGGCCCCAGCGCACGCCGGTGGCGCTGACCCACTCCTCGGTGCGGGCCAGGTCGTCGTCGTCGAGGCGGAACCGCCGGCGCACCGGGTCCCGACCGGCGAGGTCGAGCACCTGGGAGGCGGTGAGGCGGGCGTCGGCCAGGGCCAGCAGCTCGGACACCACGCCCAGCAGCGGGTTGGTCTGGCGCAGCGAGCGGTCCGCCAGGCGCACCCGCAGGTCGGCACGGGGCGGGGGGCCGGCCTCGCCGGCACGCGGCAGGCCGGCGTCCGCGCCGCCGTGGGAGCCGGTGCCGTCCTCGGCGTCGTTCACGTCGCCGGCGCCGGCGCCGAAGGTGGCGTGGATGAGCGGGGCGAAGGTCTCGATGTCGGGACACATGACGATCACGTCCCGGGGCTCGAGCGTCTCGTCCTCGGCCAGGACATGGAGGATGGCGTCACGCAGCACTTCGACCTGGCGGGCCTGGCCGTGGCAGGAGTGGACCTGCACGCTGCGGTCGGCGGGCCCGAGCACGGGGCGGGTGTCGTCGTGGCCGGGTAGCGGGAGGCCCGGCGGCGAGCGGTCGGCCCGCACGTCGGCCTGGATGCGCTGCAGGAGGGTGGCCGCCGGCATGTCCAGGGCGCGGTGGTGGTCAGCCTGCGGGCCGGCGCCGGCGGTGAGCACCAGTTGCATCTCCCGGGCGTCTCGGCCCCACGAGCTCAGCAGCGGGTTGCGCGGCACCTCGGCGGTGTCGTCCTCGCTGCGGCGCACGATCCCGAGCGGGCGGGAAGCCTTCTCGGCCACCCGCTCCCACAGCACCGGCGAGGGGTGGAGCAGGAAGAGGTGCACGTCGCGCTCCACCGCCAGGGCGTCGAGCACCTGGAGGTAGCTGGCCGGCAGACGGGTCAGGCCGAACAGCGAGAGCCGGTGCGGCAGGTCGCAGCGCGACGCGTCATCGCCCAGGACGGCGCAGGCGTCGTCGAGGCGCTCGGCCGGGCTGGGGCTGGCGATCCGTTGGCGCAGGTGGCGCCAGAGCACCGCCTGCCAGTCGGCATCCTCCCGTAGGGGCCGGCCCTCGCCGTCGGTGTCGTCACCGGCGGCCCAGCGCCGCAGCATGGCGGGCCGGTGCACCCCGTAGCGGTCGTAGAGGTCGGCGATGTGGCGCACGGTGGTGAACCGGCGGGCCCGTCGGCCGGCGTCGTCGTCGCCGGCGGCGTCGGCACCCGTCCCGCCCAGGTGCGCCGCCAGCGCGCTGAGCCACGGCTCGGCCAGGCAGGCGTCCACCACCTCGAGCAGCGGCCAGACCGAGCGCTCGGGCAGCCACGGGTCGTCATCGCGATCGACCCCAGCGGCAGCGGCCACCGCACCGCCCACGAGCCTCCCCGGGAAAGGGAACTCGACGTTGGCGCACACCCCGTCCGAGCGCCCCGGCGTGACCCCCAACCGGCCGGACAGCCGCTGGGTGAGCCACCGCTCCACCCCCCGCGTGGGCACGGCGACGACCTCGGTCTCCAGCGGGTCGGCCAGGGGCTCGGCCACCAGGGCCCCCAGCGCCTCGACGAGGACGTCAGCCCGCTCAGCTCGATGTAGGTGCAGCACGTCGCAACGATCCTTCCAGGCCGACGGACACGGCGCGTGCCGTTGCCGGTGTGGGGCGCCGCCCGACCGGCGTCTGAACTGCCGTAGCGCACGTGCAGTGGGTGCGGTCGTCGTCCTTACGTTGTAATCTCTGAGCGGCATGGAGCAACAGCCGGACGAGACGAGCTGGGACGCGCTTCGCGCCGCTGCTCTCCGGGCGGCCGACGCGTCGCTCCGCCAGCTCTCGCTCAACGGCCCTGGTGACCCGCTCGCCGATGGGCCGGTCGCCCTGCCGCCGGCGGGTCACCGGCTCGAGGTCTGGACGACCCGCACCGAGCGGTGGATCGAGCAACAGTTCTACGCAGTCGATGCTGACCACAACGACGGACGCCCCCAAGATCGTCACACCCTGGAGTTGCACCACTTCACCGGCAGGGCGCTTCACTTCACGGTGCCCCCAGCGACTCGCGCCGCCCTCGGCGGGGCGAGAATGGTGCGCGTCTTTTGTCGATCCGATGTCAAGATCAAGCTCACCAAGGCGCTGCGAGACAAGCTGAAGGCGGCCACGCGAGGTGATCTCGTGGCAGAGCTGTGGAGCGGCGGACCGGTGGAGCTCCGAGGCTGGTCTCCCCGGTGGTTGCCGCCCGATCAGGGCCTGAATCCCGATCAGCAGAAGGCGCTGGGTGCGATGACAACCGATGGCGCCTTCTTCGTCTGGGGCCCGCCGGGCACGGGCAAGACGAAGGTCATCACCGCCGCCGTTCGACACGCGGTCGAACAAGGACGCTCCGTCCTGATCGCCTCGCACACCAACGTGGCCGTCGACAACGTCCTCGAAGCGCTGATCCAACCGCCAGTGGCCACCACCCTGTCCAGCCCCGGAGTGGTCACGAGAGTGGCGAGCGCTCAAACACGGGTGTCGAGATCATCCGGCCCGGGGTGCTCTTGTCGAGTGCGTCGAGGCGACGACCGCCGTCGATGCCGACAGAGTGCGGGCGGCGCGGCGCGCCGTCACCGCCGCCGAGAAGATCTCCGTGTTTGAGCACGATCAAAAGCTCCTACAGGTCCGCCTGGGGTTCGCGTTGGAGCTCGCGCTGCACGTACGGCATCGCGACGACGCCGCCCGTGACCTGGCGGTCGCGGAGGCAGAGCAGCTCGAGGCCTCCGAGGAGTACCGGGCGCTCCAACTCGATCAACAGGCGTCCCAGCTGCGGATGACGCAGAGCGGGGAACGGCGGGGTTGGGCCCTCAGCCGCCGGCGCGGAAAGCACGCCCAGCTGCAGGCCCGCTGCATGGAGCTGGAGGCGAGCGTCCTGCGAGCGCAGCGGCGGTTCAGGGCCACCACCGATCACCTCCAGGGCGCTCGGGCCAGACTCGCCGCTGCCGAGGCGGCCGCGCGCGCTCGGGCGAGCAGGGACGGCGACTTCGCCAGGCTCGGCGTCGCCGACGACAAACTCGACGAGAGGGTCGAGCGCATCCGCGCTGAGATCTCGGAGACAACGGCTGCGTTGGAAGGCCTCCGTCAGGCGGCGAGCGCCGTGCCCGGTGCGGAATCGATCATGGCCGATGCCCGAAGAACGAGGTGTCCTGGAGCAACTCGATGAACGCGACCGGCTCAATGGCATCGTGACTCGGTTGGATGCCGAAGCGTGCGACATCAAGCGCGCCGAGGAGCTCCTGGCCGACGAGATGAGCACTACCCGTGCCCGGCTCTATGCCGAAGCGAAGGTCATTGCCTGCACGCTGGCCAGCCTGACCACCAACTCGGGGCTGGCCAAGCGCCGGTTCGATGTCGTGATCCTGGACGAGGTGGCCAGCGCAGACGCCCCGTCGGTGGTGTACGCCGGTTCCCGTGCCGATTCCACGCTGGCCCTGGTGGGGGATTTCCTACAGAACGCACCGATCGCCGATCCTGACGACGCCACAACGCCCGAGGAGGAGGAGATTGCGGCGTGGCAGGAGCAGGACGTCTTCAACCTCGCCGGCATCCGGAGCCGGGCGACGGCAGAAGCACACCCCCGATGCGTTGCCCTGCGGCTGCAGTACCGCTATCCGTCGGTGATCGCCGACGTGGTCAACGCCTTCTGCTACGACGGGATGCTGCAGAGCCACCACATCTCCACGGGCGCCGACGGGCCGACCATCACGCTGATCGACACCAGCCGACACGCCGACAAGGGCCTCCAGCGTGATGGCCGTTCCTGGCACAGTCCCCTTGGCCTCGAACTCCTGGCCTCGGTCGCCCGTGGTCTTCCGGAGGGCGCGGGCAACGTCGGGTTCGTCAGCCCGTACAGTTCACAGGCCGTCCGGGCTGCCCGTCGGATGCGCACGGACGGGCTCGACGTGGAGTGCGTTACGTCACACCGCTTCCAGGGGCGACAGTTCGAGACCGTGATCTTCGACCTGATGCAGGATGACACCGAGCGATGGGTGACGGTGGCTGACTTGTCAGGACCCCGGCGGGCGGTGTCGGCGGCCAAGCTCCTGAACGTGGGCATCACCCGGGCGCGCCGCCGTCTGTACCTCGTCGGCGATTGGGACTTCATCCGCCGCCACCGCTCGCCCGGCATGTCCGCTCTCGCCGCCCTCGAGGGCCACGCCAACTCCGAGGCCCTCGACGCCGCTCGGTTCCTGTAGCCCCCGACCCTCTCTCTACGACAAGGATGGCCGCTTTTCGCGGAAGGTGCTTCAGCCAGGGGCCGACGCCCGCGTTCCTACTTCTTGAACACGTCCTTGACCTTCTCGCCGACGTCCTTGAGGTTTGCCTTCTTCTGGTCGGCCTTGCCCTCGGCCTGCAGTTCCGGGTCGTCGCTGGCCTTGCCTCCAGCCTCCTTGCCCTTGCCCTTGAACTCCTGGGCCTTGTTGGAAACCTTGTCGTCGAATCCCACGTTTCTGCCTCCTTGGGGGGTTTGTCAGCCAGACTTACCCGCCACCATGAGCGGTTACCCGGCCGCTCGGTGATTCCGGAACTGCTGTCCACCTGCAGGCGGCCCGCGGCCGGGGGCCGGCGCTCACACCTCGAAGCGGACCTCGGTGTCGAGCGCCTGCTCCAGCAGGCCCTTGCGCTCGTCGGCGGTGTAGAGCTCCAGCGAGGGATCGCCCCGCACCTCCAGCTTCAGGACGACTGCGTCGGGCGAGCACTCCACGGTGAAGCCGGCGACCCGGTTGTCGTGGCTGCGGTCCAGTGCGATGGCGACGCGGAGGATGCCGGCGAGGGTCCGCACCAGGTGCTGGTCGGACGAGGACAGCGAGGCGAACGCCTCGTGCTTGTTCTTGGGCGCACTCTTGCGGTGGTAGCGGGCCACCTGAGCGATCAGCTCCACCTCCCGCTGGGTGAAGCCCCGCAGGTGCTCGGCGTTGCGGATGACGTAGTACGAGTGGTGGTGGTGCCGCTCATGCGAGATGGCGACGCCCACGTTGGCCAGCAGGGCGGCCGCGGCCAGCAGCTCGCGGCTGGCCGTGTAGAGGCCGTGGATGGCCGCCGTGCCGTCGAACAGGTCCAGCGCGAGGCGTCGGGACTGTTCGACGTGCTCGGCCTCCTCGGCAGCCATTTGGCTCAAGCGGCGCACGCTGCGCTCCCGGATGTCCGCCGTGCCCTCGCCGATGACGCTCGACGGGCTCTGGCGCTGCAGGGCGTCGAGCACCAGGCCCTCGCGCAGGGCGTAGTCCGACACCGTCATCTCCTCGATGCCCAGCGCGTCGAAGGCCTCCTCCAGCAGGAGGGCGCCGGCGACGATGATGTCGGCCCGCTTGGCGTCGAGGCCGGGCACCTTGGTCCGCTTCTTGGCGGTGGGGGCGTCGACCAAGGCGTCGACCACCTTGCCCAGCTCCTTGCGGGTGAAGGCGGCGTTGCTCACCAGGCGGCCGGACTCGCCCCGGCGCTGGCGGGCCATCTCGGCCAGGTTCAGGATGGTGCCCGAGCTGCCGATGGCCACGTCGAAGCCGTGTCGCTCGACCTCCCGCACCACCGGGCCCAGGTAGGCCTGGATGTGGATGCGGCACTCCTTCACCTGCTCGGAGGTGATGGGCTCCTCGGGGAAGAACCGGTCGGTCAGGCGGATGGCCCCGAGCTTGAGGCTGCGGGCCTCGAGCATCTCCGGCCCCTTCGCCACCACGAACTCGGTGCTGCCACCGCCGATGTCGATGAGCACCAGGCGTTGATCGGCGGCAGGCACGTCCTGGAGGACCCCCAGGTGGATGAGCCGGGCTTCCTCGACCCCGGACACCACCTCGACGTCGACGCCGGCCTCGTCACGGGCCCGGCGGACGAACTCGTCACGGTTGTGGGCCTCGCGCACGGCGCTGGTGGCGATGGCCCGGATGGGTGCGTCGGAGATGTCGGCGACCTTGCGGAAGCGGGTGAGCGCGGCGATGCCCCGATCGATGGCGTCGGGGGCCAGCTTCTTCATGTCCCCCGAGCCGGAGCCGAGGCGCACCACCTCCTTCTCCCTGGCGATGATCTCGAAGGCGATCGCCGTGGTCGGACGGGCCACGACCAGGTGGAACGAGTTCGTCCCGATGTCGATGGCCGCCAGCGCAGAGGGCGCCCCGCCGTCGCTCACCCGTTCTTTCTACGACGGTTTGGCCGGTGGTCACCAGTCAGGCGCCGTCTTCGCAGAGAGCGGCGCCAGGTGCCGGCCTCATGAGCGAGCGAGCCGTGACTGTCGCTGCTCCTTCGTAGGGTTGCCGACGTGCAACTGCGAGAGGAAGCCGAGGACCTGCTCCGGGTGCTGACCGGACGCCCGGCCGCCACCTTCCGCCACGGGCAGTGGGCGGCCATCGAGACGCTGGTGGCCGAGCGCCAGCGTGCCCTGGTCGTTCAGCGGACCGGCTGGGGCAAGAGCGCCGTGTACTTCATCGCCACCCGCCTCCTGCGCGATCGCGGCGCCGGTCCGACACTGCTCGTCTCGCCCCTGCTCGCCCTCATGCGTAACCAGATCGAGGCGGCCACGCGCCTCGGTGTGCAGGCAGCCACCATCAACAGCACCAACCGCGACGACTGGCACGAGATCGAGCAGCGCATCGGCCGTGGCGAGGTCGACGTGGTGCTGATCTCACCGGAGCGGCTCAACAACCGGCGCTTCCGCGAGACCATGTTGGCCGACCTGGTGGACTCCATCGGGTTGTTCGTCGTCGACGAGGCCCACTGCATCAGCGACTGGGGTCACGACTTCCGTCCCGACTACCGGCGCATCCGACAGGTGCTCGACCTCCTGCCCGGGGACGTGCCCGTCCTCTGCACCACGGCGACGGCCAACGACCGGGTCGTGGCCGACGTGGTCGACCAGCTCGGTGACGACTTGCTGGTGACCAGGGGCCCCCTCGACCGGGAGGCCCTGCACCTCGCCGTGGCCGACATCCCCGACCCGGCGACGCGCATGGCATGGCTGGCGCAGCGGCTCCCCGACCTACCGGGTTGCGGCATCGTCTACTGCCTCACCGTCAACGACGCCCATCGACTCACCGAATGGCTGCAGCGCAAGGGCATCGACGCGGTGGCCTACACCGGCCAGGGCCAGAACGACGACCGGGTCGAGATCGAGGGACGGCTCCTGGCCAACGAGCTCAAGGTGGTCGTGGCCACCTCGGCGCTCGGCATGGGCTTCGACAAGCCCGACCTGGCCTTCGTCGTCCACTTCCAGAGCCCGGGCTCGCCGATCGCCTACTACCAGCAGGTCGGTCGGGCAGGGCGAGCGCTCGAGTCGGCGCATGGGATCCTGCTGCGGGGTCACGAGGACGTCGACATCCAGGACCACTTCATCAGCTCCGCCTTCCCTCCACGGGAGCAGGCGGAGACGGTGGTCGGGCTCATGGCCGAGCGGGCAGAGCCGGTGTCCATGGGCGAGCTCGAGACCGTCGTCAATGCCCGCCGCAGTCGCATCGAGGCGATGCTGAAGGTGCTCGACGTGGAGGGCGCCGTCGAGCACGCCGAGGGCGGGTGGCGCCGAACCTCGCAGCCGTGGAGCTACCCGGCCCAGCGCGTCGGCTCCGTCACGGCGCAGCGGCGAGCCGAGCAGGCGGCCATGCACGACTACGCCGCCACCCAAGGCTGCCGCATGGTGTTCCTGCGGGCGTTCCTCGACGACGACGCCGCCACTGCGTGCGGCCGTTGCGACCGCTGCACGGGGGCTCCGCTCGATCTGGCGGTGGCGACCGAGCTCGTGGCCGAGGCCGGCGCCTTCCTCCGAGGTGCGCAGTTGGCCATCGAACCCCGGAAGCAGTGGGTCCGGGGCGGCTCTCGACCGAGGATCCCGGCCGACCGGCGGGCGGAGACGGGTCGGGCCCTGAGCGTCTACGGCGACGGGGGGTGGGGCTCGGTGGTGCGCCAGGCCAGGCACGGCGGCCGGCCCTATCCCGACGGCCTGATCGATGCCACGGCACGGGTGGTCAGCGGCTGGCAACCCTCGCCCCCACCGGCGTGGGTGACCTCGGTGCCGTCAACCTCGTCGGGTGAGCTCGTCGTCGACTTCGCTCAGCGGGTGGCGTCCAGCCTCGGGCTGCCGTACCGGGAGGTGCTGCGTCGGTCGCGACCGGGGAGGCCTCAGAGCGAGATGGAGAACAGCTTCCAGCAGCTCCGCAACGTCGACGGCGCCTTTGTGATCACCGAGCCGCTCGCCGACGAACCGGTCCTGGTGGTCGACGACCTGGTCGACTCGGGATGGACGCTCGCCGTCGTCGCCGACGCGTTGCGGCAGGCCGGCGCCGCCGCCGTTCACCCTTGGTCCTGGCCAAGGCACGGGGCACCTGACGAGGTCGAGCCGGTCAGTTCTGGAGCGGGGCAGTTCCGAACCCACAGGGTCCTCGGGCCCCTGGGACCCAAAACGCTGCACCGCCGGCCGGCCCCGGGGCGGGCTCGCCGCCAGCTCCTTGCCGACCGACTCCTGCTGGTCACAGGGGAGCCGGTGCAGCAGTGGCCTTCGGACACGCGCTCGGTGTGCCCCGCGACGACGAACGGGCCCACACCAGGACGGCATCAGCGTCCCGCTACCTCGATCAGGTCACCGGCACGGGGAACACCCGCTGACCCCGGCCGACCGGCCAGCGCCTCCTCGGTCAGGCGGGCCATCCGCTCGCACGCGTGCTGAGCGAACTGCACCTGCCGACGCCGTCCGAACAGCCACAGGCCCAGGCGGACGACGGGGTTGCCGACGCTGGCCCGGCGCGAGAAACGGCACGTGCGGAACTCGACGTCGCCGGTGTCGAGCCACTTCCACACCTCGTAGTCCATCTGCCCCATCTCCAGATGGCCCTGCAACGTGCGGTAGTTCCAGCCCCACACCCGGACCTGCCGGCCGTCGATGTCACGGATCTCGTCGCGCACGCCGCCGACCCGCACCCCGAAGCGGAAGCGCAGCCCGAACATGCGCGCCTCCAGCAGCATGTCCCGCTCCTCCAGCGGCCGCTCGCGGTGGTACACCGCCCGGACGATGGCGGGGTCGGCAAACTCGTAGTTCCGCATGAGATCCCGAGCGATCTCCCAGCTGCCGCCGGGAACGGCGTCGCCGGGCGGCTCGGGCGGCAGCGGTTGGCAGTACTCGTCGACCTTCCAGCCGGTCTGCGGCGTGAACCCGCTGCGGTCGTCGAGCTCGAAGTTGAGCGCCTTGCCGTGGAGCTCGTCGAGCATCCGCCTGGCGCCGGCGTCGGCGAGCGGCCGCCGGTCGCCCCCGACCTCGTCGACACGGTGCGTCTCGATGTCGATCCCGCCTGTCAGACGGCCACCGGCGATACGGGCAGCCCGTTCGAGCACCGAGGTCCACATGTGCAGCTGGACCTCTTTGGCCATGCGCAAGTTCTTGTAGAGCAAGAGTGAGAGACGGTCGCCGCTGCGTGCCCACGACTCGATGGTGCAGCGCAGTTCGCCCCCGTCGTCATCAGTGGCGCTGAGCTGGATCTGCCCCGCCTCGAGATGCCCCTGCAGGGTGGCGAGCCGAAACGACGTCGGCGTGCGGGCCACCACCCGCACGGGGCCGTTCCACGGTCCGGGCATGCGCACCAGGTACTCGTCGCCCACCCGCATCGGACCCTCGTCCCCGTGCACCTTGGCGAACCGAGCGAACTCCGTCGGCGCCACGATGTTGGGATCCGCGGTGATGCGAGCGAGGAGCTCTCGGGCATCGAGCTGCGCCTCGCGTATCCGGACGCGGTACCGGCGGTGGAACAGGGGCCCGACGCCGGCGTCGGCCGGTTGCAGCTCCTGGCGGGAGACGCCAATCGGCAGGGCCGGCCCGGCGTCGTCGGCCTGCGTCCCGGGAAGCTCACGCCGATGCAGCGGGGTGGTCCGCCACATGTAGTCCCAGGAGGTGAGAGAGACGCCGAACGGCCACGCCACGGTGGTGGCGAGGTTGCGACCGAACGACTGCGGGCCCGGCACCGCCTCATTCTTGGCTCGTACCGATTCGTCCAAACCTTGTACTTTGGCGGTCCATGGTGGCAGCGGTCCTCCGGCGAAGCCCGCTGCGCAGCTCACATTGCTACGCCACGTCGCTGGCCAGCATCGGGCTGTGCATCGGTTTGTGGATCAGGGCCAAGACCGTCGACCAGGACGAGCGGGGCAACGCCGAGCGGCGGGCGCTGTTCGTCGGCTTGTGGCCGCCGATGTTCTGGCTCATCGGCGACAGCCTGTCCCGCCACGAATAGCCCGCCGTAAGCGCCCAACCACGTTCGGTCGGTCTACGCCGCGCTCCCCGGGCAGGGAGCGTCCTGCGCTGCTGGAGCCGGGAGGTGGAACTCGACCACCGTGACGTGGTCGTTCGGGCAACGCGCGCGCCCGACGGGACCGCGGTTGGTGTTCCTGGGTGATGAGGCGGCGCGGGCCCACCAGGAAGGTCAGGCCGCAGGTGGGGCACCACAGATCGAACATGGCGTCACCGTGACACGGGCCCGGCCGTAAGACCAGCGAAGTCTTCGTCCGCATACCCCTTAGCATTACTTATGCATCGGGATTATCGTCCCGGTGATGGAGCTCACCCTCCGCCTGCTGCGAACCATCCGTGAGATCGCCGCTCGGGGAACCATCGCAGCGGCGGCAGACGCTCTCGGCTACACCGCCTCCGCAGTGTCCCAGCAGGTGGCCGCGCTGGAGCGGGCGACTGGGCTTCCGGTACTCGAGCGAGTCGGACGCAGCGTGCGGTTGACCGACGTGGGCCGGGAGCTGGTGCGCCACGCCGACGACATCCTGGCCAGGGTCGAGGCCACCGAGGCCGCACTCGAGGAGGTCGCTGCGGGCCCCCGCGGCGAGGTGCGTCTGGCCGTGTTCGAGTCGGTGGCGTCGGCGCTCATCCCCGACGTCGTCGCCCTGCTGGCTCACCGCCACCCGGACCTCGTGGTCGGGTCCCGTGAGCTCGACCCCGACGAGGTGCCGGACGCGCTCCGGCTGGGCGAGGTCGATCTCGCCTTCGTCCTGGACTATCCCCACGCGCCGGGGCCCCGAGAGGACGGCTTGGAGTACCTGGTGCTCGGTCGGGAGCAGTTCCGCCTCGTGGTCCCGGTGACAGAGGAGGCCGACCCGGTGGTCGACCTGGCGTCGCTGTGCCACCGTCCGTTCGTGGCTTCGCCGGCGCACATGAGCTGCGGGCGCTGCGTGGTGCAGGCTTGTCGCGAAGCCGGGTTCGAGCCAGTGATCCGTCACCAGGTCGACGGCTACCCCGCCACCCTGCGGCTCGTGGCCGGTGGGGCCGGTGTGGCCCTGGTACCCGACCTCGGGCTCATCGACGTTCCCGCCGGCGTCGCCGTCCGTGACCTCGCACAGACCCTCCATCGCACCATCGAGCTTGCGTACCGCCGAGCGAGCGTCGGCCGGCCGGCGGTGCGGGCCGTCATCGACGGGGTCGTCGACGCCGCTCGGGCGGCCGGCCTGAAACCGGCGCTCGACCCTCTCGAAATGGAGCATCCCCTGGTGCAGCGCTGACGTGATCGCCGCCATCGGGGTTCGGAGGTCATGACAACAGCCTGCTGACACCCATCAGCGGGGCACGTGGCTGACCACCGGCGAATGGGGTTGCCCGGACGGTGATCGGCGCAGGGCATCACTCGACCTGCGCCGCTAGCATCCTGCTGCTTTGGCGCCGGGGGGCGGCGCCGATCGACAAGGGGGTCACCACATGAAGGCTCGAGCGCTCGTCATCGTGCTGGTATTCAGCTTGGTGGCCATGTCCTGTGCCGGTCCCGGCTCCGACGATGGCGGCAATGCGCAGGAACCAGCGACCACGACCACGACCTCGGGCGAGCCCGTTCGCGGAGGGACGGTCGTGGCGGCGATCGACTCCGACCCGGGGCAGTTGAACCCGGCCATCACCACCAGCGGGGCCGTCCACACCGCCTCGGAGCTGATGTTCAACGGGCTGGTGGCGCTGAGCCCCGAGCTGGAGCCCGTCCCCGAGCTGGCCGAGTCGTGGGACATCGAGGAGGACGGAGCGCTCTACCGCTTCCAGCTGCGTGACGACGTCACCTGGCACGACGGTGAGCCCTTCACCTCCGCCGACGTCAAGTACAGCTTCGAGGAGGTCCTGCTCGAGTTCCACGCCCGCACCAAGGCTTCGGTGGGCTCGGCGATCGAGTCCATCGAGACCCCCGACGACCACACCGTCGAGTTCCGCTTCACCGAGCCCTACGCCCCGTTGCTCCAACAGCTCGACGTGACCGAGGCGCCCATCATTCCCCAACACGTCTACGAGGGGACCGACCCACAGGAGAACCCCGCCAACCTGAAGCCGGTGGGCACGGGGCCGTTCCAGTTCGGGTCCTACGACCCGGGCCAGGAGATCGTGCTCGACGCCAACGAGGACTACTTCAAGGAAGGCCTTCCGTACCTGGACCAGGTGGTGCTGCGGGTCATCCCCGAGGAGGGGAATCAGGTAATCGCGCTCGAGTCGGGCGAGGTCGACTGGCTGTTCGGGGTGCCGGGACCGGACCTCAGCCGGCTGCAGGACAGCGGCGACTTCGAGTTCCTCGAGACCAGCGTCAACCCCGGCGGTGCCAACTGCATCATGACCGTCAGCTTCAACCTCGAGCGGCCCATCTTCCAGAGCGTCGAAACGAGGACGGCGCTGGCCCACGCCCTCGACCGAAAGCAGTTCCTCACCCGTGTCGAGTTCGATCAAGGCAGGGTGGCCGAGGCCCCCATCCACAGCGGCATCCCGTTCGGCCACGCCGAGGGCCTGGACATGCCCACGTTCGACCGAGCGGAGGCTGAACGCCTGCTCGAGGAGGCCGGCTGGGTGCGCGAGAACGGCGGGACCCGCACCGCCAAGGGCGTCGAGGGCGTCCCCGACGGCACGCCGTTGGCCTTCGAGTTCCTCAGCTTCCCCACGTTCTCGCAGTACGGCGAGTTGGTCCGGGCGCAGCTGGCCGACGTCGGCGCCGAGGTCAGCCTGGAGGCACTGGAGCCTCCCGTGTTCGCCGACAAGGTGTTCAAGGAGCGGGACTTCGACACCAACGTCATCTCCTACTGCAACGGCACCGACCCGGAGATCGGCGTGCGCCGCATGTACATCTCCTCCAACATCGGTCCCGTCCCGTTCTCCAACGCCGCGGCGTACGAGAACGCCGAGGTCGACCGCCTCTTCGACGAGGCCATCACCACCGTCGAATTGGACGACCGCAGCGAGATCTACGAGCAGATCCAGGAGATCGTGGTGGAGGAGCTGCCCTACTTCTGGCTGGTGGAGACGGTCTCCACCCGTGCGTACACAACCGACTGCCAGGGCTTCGGGGAGGCAGGCCACTTCGCCGAGACAGCGTTCTGTGAGCAGTGACGCTGCGCTACGTCGGGTGGCGCCTCCTCCAGGTGGTGCCCACGGCGGCGGCGATCCTGCTCATCGGCTTCCTCCTCATCCACTTGGCGCCGGGCGACCCGGTGCTGGCGCTGGCCGGCGAGAGCGGTAACGCCGAGTACTACGCCTTCATCCGCGCCAAGTTCGGCCTGGACCAGCCCCTCCCCCAGCAGCTGCTGACCTACACGGGGCGGGTGCTCCAGGCCGACCTGGGCACGTCCTACCTCCAGGGACGCCCGGTGGCCGACATCGTCGCCGAGCGGATCCCTGCAACCATCCTCCTGAGTGCCACCGCCCTGGCGCTGTCGAGCATCGGCGGCGTGCTGCTCGGCGTCTACGTGGCTGCCCGGCCCCACGGCGTGCGGGACACCACCGTCAGCAGCACCGTCCTGGCCGTGTACGCCGCGCCGGTGTTCTGGCTGGGCCAGCTGGCCATCTTGTTGTTGGCCCTGCGCACCGGATGGTTCCCGGTGCAGGGCATGCGAAGCCCGGGAAGCAACGCCGGCGGGTTGGCGGCACTGCTCGACATCGCTCACCACCTCGCCCTGCCAGCCGTGGTGCTGGCGTCGCAGGAGCTGGCAGCCGTGTACCGCCTCACTCGCGCGGGACTCGCCGACGAGCTGGCGAGCGACCATGTCCGCACGGCGAGGGCCAAGGGCCTCAGCGGGCGCCGGGTGATGCTCAAGCACGCCCTCCGGCGGCCGCTGGTGCCGGTGGCCACCGTGATCGGGGGCCGAGCCGGCCACGTGCTGTCCGGTGCCGTCGTCATCGAGGTGGTCTTCGGCTGGCCGGGCCTCGGGCGCCTGCTGCTCAACTCCCTGCAGTCTCGAGACACCCCCGTGGTGCTCGGCATCTTCCTGGTGGTCGCCTTCGCCGTCGTGCTGGCCAATCTGGCGACCGACTTCGCCTACCGCTGGCTCGATCCTCGGGTTCGCTACCGTTGAGCGCGCCCACCGGCCCCGACGCCACCTCCCTCGACCGGGACGTCGACGCCTCCGCCGGCACCGAGTTGCCTGCGGTCCGGCTCGGGGCCGCAGTCGCCACCTCCCGCCGGCGGATCGTGCGGCGGCTCCTCCGGCGGCCGGCGGGCGTGGTGGGGATCGCCCTGACCGGCGCCGTCGTGGCGGTGGGGCTGCTCGCGCCCGTACTGGCCCCGTTCGACCCCTTCGCCGTGGTGGGCCCGTCGCTGTCGCCTCCCTCGGGAGCCCATCCCATGGGCACCGACGCCCTCGGGCGCGACCTGCTGAGCGGCGTCATCTTCGGCGCCCGCACCTCGTTGGTGGTGGTCGGCCTGGTCGGTGTGCTCGTGCTCGTGATCGGCGTCGCGATCGGCACCATCTCCAGCTACCTCGGGGGCTGGACCGACGACCTGCTGATGCGCATGACCGAGCTGTTCCAGGTGCTCCCCCGCTTCTTCCTCGCCATCGTGGTCATCGCCTTCTTCGGCGCCGGCCTGGGCCTGCTGGTGCTGGTTCTCGGCCTGACGTCGTGGGCGCTGCTGGCCCGCGTCGTGCGCTCGGAGGTGCTCTCGCTCAAGGAGCGGGAGTTCGTGGAGGCAGCTCGGGCCAGCGGTGCCTCGGGAGCGCGCATCGTCGTGCAGGACATCCTGCCCAACGCCCTCCCGGCAGGGTTGGCGTTCCTGGGGCTGATCCTGGCCCAGGTCCTGCTGATCGAGGCCAGCCTCGGGTTCATCGGGCTGGGGGATCCCAACGTGGTGAGCTGGGGGTACCTGGCCAGCCAGGCGCAGCGCTTCCTGCGGGTGGCGTGGTGGATGTCGGTGTTCCCGGGCCTGGCCATCGCCGTCGCCGTGCTCGGACTCAACCTGCTGAGCGACGCCCTGACCGACGTGTTGGGCAGCTCACGATGAGCGAACGCAACGATCCAGTGCTGTCGATCCGCGACCTGGTGGTCCGGTTCGACGTTCCCGAAGGCACCGTGCACGCCGTCGAGGGGGTGAGCTACGACGTCGGCCCCGGAGAGACCCTCGGCGTGGTCGGCGAGTCGGGCTGCGGCAAGTCGGTCACGGTGATGGCTGCCCTCGGGCTCCTGCCCTGTCCACCCGCACGGGTGGTGGGCGGCGAGGCCGTCCTCGAAGGGCGGGACCTGCTGCGCCTGAGCCCGAGGGAGCTGCGGTCCGTGCGGGGCAAGGAGATCGCCATGGTGTTCCAGGACCCCATGACCTCGCTGCACCCGGCCTACACCGTGGGCGACCAGGTGGCGGAGGCGGTGCGTGCACACGATGCAGGACGTTCGGGTCAGGCTGCCTGGGGCCGGGCAGTGGAGCTCCTGGAGCTGGTGGGCGTGCCCGACGCCGGCGCGCGGGCCCGGACCTACCCCCACCAGTGGTCGGGAGGCATGCGCCAGCGAGCCATGATCGCCATGGCCATCGCGCACCGCCCCAAGGTGCTCATCGCCGACGAGCCCACCACGGCGTTGGACGTGACCGTCCAGGCCCAGGTCCTCGACGTCCTGCGGCAGGTGCAGCAGGAGACGAGCTCGGCCATCGTGTTGATCACCCACGACCTCGGCGTCATCGCCGAGATGGCCGACCGGGTGGTGGTCATGTACGCCGGCCGGGTCGTGGAGACGGGCGACACCACCGCGATCTTCCGCACTCCCCACCACCCCTACACCGCCGGCCTCCTGGCCTGCCTGCCCCGCCTCGAGCTCGAGGGCCAGCCCTTGCCGGCCATTCCCGGCGCACCGCCCAACCTGGTCGACCCGCCGGCGGGCTGTGCCTTCCACCCCCGGTGCGGCCTGCGCCAGGGGCGAGCTCGCTGCGTGGTGGAGGTACCCGCCCTGGCCGACGTGGGCGAGGGCCATCGCGCTGCCTGTCACTTCTCCGAGGAGTTGGCGAAGACGCCCCTGGCCGCCCCTCCCGAGACGGCGGCTCGCCGGTGAGCGGGTACGTCCGTCTCCGCCGGCCGGCGCCGGCGACCGAAGTCTCTCCCTCCGAGGACGGAGCACTACTGCGGGCCGAGGACGTGGCCACGTGGTTCCCCACAGGGCGGGGCCGGCCCCCGATCCGTGCCGTGGACGGCGTCAGCCTCTCGCTTCGACCTGGTGAAGCTCTGGGCCTGGTGGGCGAGTCCGGGTGCGGGAAGACCACCCTTGCCCGAACCCTGGTCCGGCTGCTGGAGCCGACCGCCGGACGGGTGCTGTTCAAGGGCGAGGACATCAGCCATCACCGCCGGCGGCGACTGGCGCCGGTTCGCCGGCAGCTCCAGATCGTGTTCCAGGACCCCTTCGCCTCGTTGAACCCACGGATGACCGCCGGCGACATCGTCGCCCAGCCGCTGCGGGTGCACCGCCAGTACCGCCACGGCGGGCCGGCACGGGTGGCCCAGCTGTTCGAGCTGGTGGGGCTCGACCCCAGCCACACCCGCCGATTCCCCCACGAGTTCTCCGGCGGGCAGCGCCAGCGAATCGGGATCGCCCGGGCCCTGGCTCTCTCCCCCAAAGCGTTGATCTTGGACGAGCCGGTGTCGTCGCTGGACGTGTCGATCCGGGCCCAAATCGTGAACCTCCTCGACCACCTCCGCAAGGAGCTGGGCATGGCCTACCTGTTCATCGCCCACGACCTGTCCATCGTGCGTCACGTGTGCGAGCGCATCGCCGTGATGTACCTGGGCAAGATCGTGGAGATCGGCGACCGCGACGCCATCTACGGCAACCCGACGCACCCCTACACCCAGTCGCTGCTCTCGGCCATACCCGTGCCCGACCCCACCCGGCGAGGGCGCAACCGGATCATCCTGCGAGGCGGACTCCCCGACCCCGCTCGCCCACCCTCCGGCTGCAACTTCCGGGCCCGCTGCTTCAAGGCTCAGGAGCGGTGCGCCGAGGACGAGCCGGCGCTGGTCGACCGGTTCGGGCACGGCCATCCCAGCGCCTGTCTCTACGCCGACCCGGCGGTACCGGCCGCCAGCACGGAACCCGCCTGATCGGAGGCACGGCCGAGCGTCCGAGGGCTACGCCGCCTGGAGCTCCTGAAGGAACGAGCGGCATGCATCGGCGCAGTCGCGGCAGGTCTGCGAACACCTTCTGCAGTGGTCCATCGCGTCGCCGTGGCTGGCGCACTCATCGGCGCAGATCCGGCAGATCTGCTCGCATGCCTCCACGAGGTGCCGGATGGTGTCCGGGTTGAAGCCGGTGACCCGAGACAGCGCTCTGGCGGTGGTGATGCAGACCTCGCCACAGTTCTGGCAGCTGGTGATGCAGGCCGCTTGACCCTTGGGATCGTCCTCGCCGAGACACGCGTCGGCGCAGGTCGTACAGGTCTTTCCGCACTCGTAGATCCGGTCGATGATGTCGATCAGCGTGTTCTCGTCCATCGGGAACGGGCCTGGGTGGGTGCTGATGAGCTGGGCCCGCTGAGTGGCCATGGCACTACCTCCTTGGGTTGGGTGTACGGGTCAGCGAGTCGGTGAAGGATGGTGGTCCTCTTGTCATCGTCCTGCGGTGGACGTCTACGTCATCGTCGGCGCCGGTCAACGCATCTCCATGGGCGGCGGCCCCTCGGTGCCGGCTCCGGAGACCTTGTGCAGCAGATCGGGCTGGGTCATCACCGCAACGCCGAGGACGACCAGGGCGACGCCGAGGACCCGGCCGAAGGCCAACGCCTTGGGCGAGTGCTTCTCGACCAGGAAGAGCAGTGACAGCGCGATCATCCACACGATGTTCATGAGGCCGACGACCAGCAGGACCGCCATCAGCGCCCAGCAGCAGCCGAGGCAGTGGATGCCGTGGTCCACCCCAGTCCGTAGTGCGCTCGCCGGCCCTGTGCCGGCATCGTTGTGCAGGGCGAGCATCACCGGGGCACAGCACGCTCCCTGACAATGGGCCTTCCGGCGGCTGAACTGGTAGCCCCCGGCAACCACGAGGACCGAGCCGGCCACAACCGGCAGCCACCACGAGTCGGCGGCGTCGGCAGCAAGCCCACGGAACCACAGGAAGGGCAGGAGATAGACCACGCCGACGACCGACCACACCCCCAGGAAGCCGGTGACGAAGGCAGCGCTGGAGACGGCGCTCTCCCCACGGTGCCGCAGCACCAACCGATGGGCCAAGGCTGCGGGAACCACCGCGGGGGCCATCATGGCGACCATCATCACGCTCCACATCAAGAGGAACCGCCCGATGCCCATCTCGTTGGGCATCCGTCGCCCCACCTGGCCCAGGCCGTTGACCATCTCGGACATCGAGCCGGCCATCCGGAGGGTGAAGAACCAGGCGATGACGGCGACGACCACGACGGACAAGGTGACCATGAGCGTGGAGCGGCGAGGCAGGGCCCGATAGCTCCTTGCCGGCGTGTCCGGCCCGTCACCGATCAGAACCTCGGTACTCGACATCAACGTCCTCCTATGGCCACTCAACGGCGTTCACTGGTCACCCGCAGATGCAGCCCGTGCCCTCAGAGCACTCCTCGCAGCAGTAGGTGCTGCCGTCCTTGACGACACCCCGGCCGCCGTTGCCCTTCCACACGCTTGGCTCCATGCCGCATCCCGGGCACGTCTGATCGGCCATCTTCTTCTCCTCGTCCTGCCAGCCCGTCGCAGCTGGACGCCTAGAGGTTCCCGAGTGTCACCACGATGAAACAAGATGCGGCCCGCACCTAGAGGCAGGCCGAGCGAGACGCCGAGGGCGCAAGAGGTCGCTCATCACCTGATGGCAGCTCGCCATGAGATCGCTGCCACGTTGCTGTCAGCAAATGGTTCAGCGCCGGTAACCGCGCCCACCTCGGCCGGCAATGTGGTCACCGTAGCTTCGGTGACGAGCGAGCCGAGATGCCCCGTCTCGAGCGCGCCTCGACACGCAGGAGGAGAACCGTGCCCATCCCCATCCCCGATGCACTCGATGAGTCGTCCGCCCTTGCCCGGACCAAGGCGATGCAGGTTCGTCGCCTGCCTCGCTACCTGGCGGCCTCCGCGCTGGCCGGCGCCTACGTGGGGGTGGCCGTCGTGTTGCTGGCCAGCGTGGCCGGTCCCTTCGTGGCGGCGAACGCGCCGGCGGGCAAGCTGGTCCAGGGCGCGGTGTTCGGGGTGGCCCTGACGTTGGTGGTCTTCGCCGGCGCCGAGCTCTTCACCGGCAACGTGATGTACATGCTGCAGGGCCTCTCCGCCCGCGCCATCGGCCTCGGTGGCTTGATGGCGGTCTGGGTGGCGTCTCTCGTCGGCAACCTGATCGGTTCCATTGGCTTCGCCGCCATGGTTCACGCCGGCGGAACCCTCGGCACCGCTGGCTCCGCCGGAAAGCTGGGGCCTGCCGAGGCGCTGATCGCAGGGGCGGTGGAGGCCAAGAACCTGGCTACCGGCACCCAGCTGTTCTGGCGCTCGGTGCTCTGCAACGCCCTGGTGTGCCTGGCCCTGTGGATGGCGGGACGGACCCGCAGTGACACCGCCAAGCTGGTGGTGCTGTGGTGGGCGCTCTTGGCGTTCATCGCATCGGGTTTCGAGCACTCGGTCGCCAACATGACGGTGTTCGGACTCGGCATCTTTCAGGACCACGCCGCCTGGGGCCACCTTTGGCGCAACTTGGCATGGACGGTCCCCGGCAACATCGTCGGCGGTGGTCTGTTGGTCGGATTGTCCTACGCGTGGGTGGGTCGTGCCGACCAGCCGGTGACGGTCGCGCCGGAACCCATTCCCGAGCCGGCCATCGATGCGCCCCTCGGCCGTCTCCTGGAGAACGGCAAGAGCTCGTCCGACGGGCAGCGGCCCGAGCCGGCTCAGCGAGGATGAGGTGGACGTCCCGGGGGACACGCCGATCTGGTCACCGACGTCCCCCGGGATCAGTCGTCGGTGACGACGATGTTGCCCTTCATCCCGTAGTCGAGATGACCGGGTAGGTGGCAGGCGAACACCACCGTGCCGGGCTCGGCGAAGGTGTAGGTCGTCGACCCTGTCTCGTGGGCCCCGACCGACAGCTCGCCGGCGACGGGTGGGTGGAACGGCTCGGTGCCGCTGGCGTGGCGCCGGTGCACACCGTCGTCGCCGATGATCAGCTCATGGGCGATGGGGTCGGTGTTGCGGACGTCGAAGCGCACGGTGGTACCCGGGCGCACCTGGAGGTGGCCGAAGCTGAAGCGGCTGTGCTCGATGCCCAGCTCGACGGAGACCTCACCGGGGCCGAGCGCCTCGCCGTCAGCAGGGGAGGCGCCTGCCTGGAGGGCCGCGTAACCGGCCGCAGCGATGACCGCAGCGGCGACCAAGGCGATCGGGACGAAGGCCAACCGCCGCGTCATGTCGCCATCTCCGCTCTCTGCGCCGCCCACCGCTGGCGCCCGATGACGGCGATGCCCGCGCCGGCGCCGAGTCCGGCGAAGAGGGGCCACCAGGCCCGGTCGCTCCCGTGGAGGATGCGCCCGGCTTCCCCCAGGACCTCGATGCCGGCATCCCTGGGCGAGGGAGAGCGTCCCTCGGTGATGGACATGGCGAGGTCGTAGTCCAGCTCGCCGGCCGGGGCCTCGAGCTGGAGGTAGCTGAGCCACATGTCCTCGGGCAGCCACTCCATGCCCTTGTCGGAGCGGAGGTCGTCGAGCAGGGGCGTCGACGCCGGCTCGTCGCGGGCCAGGGTGAGCCCCGGGCCACCGGCAAGCAGTTCCGGCTTGTCGTCGGTGAGGACGAAAACATCGGCTTCCACCGACCGGTCGCCCTCCAAGCCGAGGCCGAGGATCCGCAGGGGCACCCACGGCTGGTCGGTCGGGATGGTGAGCATGATCGGCGTGCCGTCGCCGCTCGTCTGGCCCAGCTCCGCGGCGCGCGAGGCGTCGAACTTCGCCGCCATGAAGATCGGGCTCCGCTCGGCGTAGAAGTCGAGCACCTCGGGCGCGTCGGGCGTCAGGAAGAAGCCGTTGGCTGCCGCCCATGCACCGACCTCGTCGCCTCCGCCTTCGAGGACGGTGATGTCGAGGGCGTCGATCTCCGCCTCCAGGAGTACGCGGGCGCCCTCGGCCACCGTTGCCTGGTCCGAGGATCGCAGGAACGCCTCTCGCGGCACCGGCGCCACCTCTCGGGCCAGGCGTTGCAGCGTCCAGTCACCGCCGCGCTCCACCTCTGTGGGGGCCGCGGGCAACGGCACAATGGAGCCGAGCTCCTCACCCTCCCCGCTGAACTCGAACGACGTGACGTAGCGCTGGACACCGTCATGGAACGCCGCCAGCGTCGTGGTCTTCACCAGCTGGATCGTGCCGTTGCTCCCCACCAACCCGCCGCAGGCCTCTGCAGGCGGCCCGGTGGCGAGCAAGGCGACGGTGACGACCAGCACGGACACAACGGCTCGATACAGCGACATCGGATTTCCCCTCGGTGGCGTACTGACGCAAGGTCAGACGTCCGGGGGCACCGCCCGGTTCCGAAGTGGCGGACAGCCACGCCCGCGTCCGGGCGCCTGCACCGCGCTCGAGATCAGGAGGACCAAGGGTTTGCCGGTGAGAGGTCACCGAGCAGGCGCCGGTCTGCTCGATCCGCCGGTGGGCGTCGAGGTGCGGATCGAAGCCGGCGGCCAGGCGGGACCGCAGGGACGTGAACGCCTTGTGCAGCCGGACCCAGACGGGAAGGGGGCGAGCCGTGCTCGGATTGGTAATTTCATGGTATGCGGCAACCATCGACAAGGCAGGAAGGCTGGTGATCCCCAAGCCGCTGCGGGACCGGCTCGGGCTGCGACCGGGCGAGGTCGAGCTCAGCGCCGACGGGACCGCCCTCCGGGTCGAGCCCGTCACTGCCGAGAGCGTCGAGGAACATGACGGGCGGCTCGTGATTCCGCCGTCAGGCATCTCCATCAGCAGCGACGAGGTCGAGGCGCTGCGCGATGCCGATCACCGGTAGGGGGCCCGACATCCTCGTCGACACGAGCGAGGCCGTGGCCCTGGTGGTCGGCGATCACGAGTCCCTCCGTCGACCATCGAGAGCCTCGACCGTCGACGACTGGGATTGGCCGGTCACGCCGCGTTCGAGACCTTCTCGGTCCTCACGCGATTGCCTCCGCCGACTCGGCGTCCCCCCGCCGTCGTCGCCCGCTTCATAACGGCGAACTTCCGCGAGAGCCGGTTCCTGTCGCCCGAGGGCGCCACCGAGCTGCTCGCCCGCTTCGGCGAGGGCCAGATCGCCGGCGGCTCCGTGTACGACGCCTTGGTCGGCGCCACAGCGGTCGAGCACGGGCTCGCACTGGCGACGCTCGATCGTCGGGCACTGGAGAGCTACCGGGTACTCGGCGTCAGCGTCGAGGTGCTGGCACCCGGTCGTCACAAAGATCTGCCTTGACGGCTCGCCACCGGGCCGATCCAGGCACCGGGGTGGCACCGGACCCGGCTCTCGGCAGTTGGGCCAGGTCGAGCGCACCGCCTGAGCGCCGCTTTTCGGCGTGTGCGACGATGCGAGCGCCATGGCGAGGGGGGGTCGGCGTCGGTGTATCGTTGGTGTATGGCTCGAACCAACATTGACATCGACGAGGAGGCCTGCCGGGCCGTCATGGAGCGGTACCACCTGTCGTCCAAGCGGGCTGCGGTCAATCTCGCGCTGCGTACCGTGGCGGCTGAGCCCCTCGACGTCGACGCCGCTCGCCGGCTTCGTGGCTCAGGCTGGGACGGCGATCTCGACGAGATGCGCACCACCCGCGCCGGGTGATCCTCGTCGACACCTCGGCGTGGGTGGAGTTCCTTCGTGACACCGGCACTGCAGTTTGTGCCGAGGTGGACCAGCTGCTCGACGGGGACATCACTACGTGTGGACCGATCCGCATGGAGCTCCTCGCCGGCGCCCGAGACGAACGCCATCTTCACGACTTGCGCCGGCTGCTGGCGAGGGCGTCGGTGGTGGCAACGCAGCCGGCGGACTACGAGCAGGCAGCGACGCTGTACCGCGCCTGTCGCCGCAGGGGTGAGACCGTCCGGAAGTTGATCGACTGCCTCATTGCAGCACTCGCCATTCGCATCGACGTCCCGGTGCTGCACACCGACACGGATTTCGACGTCCTCGCACGTCACACCGCCCTGCGGGTGCGACCGCCGCTCTCCACATGATCCGAATCCCCAACAAGCTGGCGACAGCGACCCACCGTTTCAGCGGGTCACGCCGTCACCGTCGCTAACGTCGTCGCCTAGGCCGAATCGAGCGAGTCCCGATTGAGGGTCTTGATCGCTGAGGACCAGTACCTGATGCGCGAAGGGACGAAACGCCTTCTCGATGAGGTGCCGGGCGTCGACGTCGTCGGACAAGCCTCCGATTACGACAGCGTTCTCGCCGAGACCAGGCGGCTCCAGCCGGATGTCGTGCTCATGGACATCAAGATGCCTCCCACCCATTCCATGGAGGGCATCGACGCCGCCCATGTCATCAAGCGCGAACTGCCCGATACCGGGGTGATGGTTCTCAGTCAGCACGAAGACGAGGGCTATGTCTGGGCTCTGCTCGAGCGCGGCGTCGCTGGATACGGATATCTCCACAAGGTCCGCGTGGGCGATGTCGACCAGCTCGTGAGGGCGCTGCGCGAGGTGGCCGCCGGTGGCTCCGTGCTTGATCTCGCATCCTTCAGACGCTCCTCGACCGCCGATCGAAGAAACCAGGGTCGCCAGTGTCCGAGCTCAGCGCAGGCGAGCTGGCCGTGCTGAGGTTGATGGCAGAGGGAAAGAGCAACAGCGGGATCGCCTCGCAGCTTTCGCTCGCCGTCGGCACGGTGGAGAAACGGATCGCCGTCGTCTTCTCGAAGCTGGCATTACCCGAAGAGTCAGACGTCAACCGACGGGTGGCCGCCGTTCTGGTGTACCTCAAGGAGTCGCTTCCCGACTACTGATGTCCGTGACCTCGGCCATCTCCTCCACCTCGGCACGAATCCAAGTCCCGCCACCAAGCACGCTTTCCACCGACAAGACTCCGCCCAGGGCATCGATCCGGTCGGCCATGTTCTGGAGGCCGCCCGAGGATGTCACGGCCCCGACATCGAAGCCGGGACCGTCGTCGTGCACTTCCAGGGCGACCGTGCGCCTCTCCCCATCGGCCCGCAGCGAAACGATGATGCGAGCGCCGGGCGCGTGCTTGACGGCGTCGGAGCCTCTGGGGTGGTGGGGCTGGCGGTCGAGTACACGGTCTTTTGCCGGCGCCATCCCGGCGGGGCCGGGGAGCACTTCCCGGTGTGAACAGCCCGAGAACGACCTAGGTGGTGTCGCTATTGCCCCCGGGGCACAGCCACACCACACCGAGCGGTGGCAGGGTCAGCTCCGCTGAATGGTCGAAGCCGTGCAGGCCGACGTCGCTGGCCAGAGTTGGGCCGTCCATGGTCGCCGTGCCTGCGCCCCCGAACCGCTCGGCGTCGGTGTTGAGGAGCTCCCTCCAAGGGCCGCCGCTCGGGAGTCCGATGCGATAGGCGGACCTGGAGACCGGGGAGAGGTTGGCGATGCAAACGACAACACGTGTCCCGTCCGCCGAGAGGCGCAGGAATGACAACACGTTCGACTCGACGTCACTGGCATCCAACCACCGGAAGCCGTCGGACGTGAAGTCGCGCTCCCACAGCGCGGGCTCCGAGCGGTAAGAGCGGTTGAGCTCGCGGACAAGGGTCTGCACGCCGGAATGCTCGGGATACTGGAGAAGGTGCCAGTCGACGCTCGAGTCGTAATCCCACTCCTCCGACTGCGCGATCTCACCGCCCATGAAGAGCATCTGCTTGCCGGGATGCGCCCACATCCATCCCAGCAGCGCTCGTAGGTTGGCCGCCTTCTGCCACCGGTCGCCGGGCATCTTGTCCACCAACGAGCCCTTCCCGTGGACCACCTCGTCGTGGGACAAGGGCAGGACGAAGTTCTCCGTGAACGCGTAGAGCAGGCCAAACGTCAGCTCGTCGTGGTGATAGCGGCGATGGACCGGGTCCTGGGAGAAGTACTCCAGGGTGTCGTGCATCCAGCCCATGTTCCACTTGTAACCGAAGCCGAGGCCGCCGACATCGGTCGGCCGGGACACCGCCGGCCACGAAGTCGACTCCTCGGCGATCATCATGACCCCGGGATGGGCCTCATGGACCACTTCGTTGAGCTCGCGCAACATGGCCACTGCCTCGAAGTTCTCCCGGCCGCCCGACGGGTTGGGGATCCACTCGCCCTCCTTGCGGGCGTAGTCCAGGTAGAGCATGGAGGCCACACCATCCACCCGCAGGCCGTCGAGATGGAACTCCTCTAGCCAGTAGCTGGCGTTGGCGACCAGGAAGTTGGCGACCTCCCGGCGCCCGTAGTTGAACACCAGCGTGCCCCACTCCTCGTGTGCCCCGATGCGGGGGTCCTCGTGCTCGTAGAGGGCGGTACCGTCGAAGCGGGCCAGGGCCCAATCGTCCCTGGGGAAGTGCCCCGGCACCCAGTCCAAGATCACGCCGATGCCCCGGCGATGGAGGGCGTCGACCAACGCCCGAAAGTCGTCGGGCGAGCCGAATCGGGCCGTCGGGGCGAAGTAGGAGGTCACCTGATACCCCCAGGACCCGGCAAAGGGATGCTCGGCGACCGGCATCAGCTCGACGTGCGTGAAGCCCAGGTCGGCGACGTAGGCGGGAAGCTCCTCAGCGAGCTCACGGTAGGTGAGCGGTCGCTGATCCTGCTCCAGGACGCGCTTCCACGACCCGAGATGGACCTCGTAGATCGAGACGGCCTGGTCGAGCCTCGTCTCGGAGTCGCGCCGGGCCAGCCATTGCTCGTCGCTCCACTCGTGGGACGAGCCGGCCACGATGCTGTCGGTAGCCGGGGGCTTCGAAGCGGCGAGGGCGACGGGGTCGGCCTTGAGCGTCAGATGGCCGGCGCCGGTCAAGATCTCGAACTTGTAGTGCGCCCCAGCGCCGACGCTCGGGAGGAACAACTCCCAGATGCCGGAAGACCCGAGCGAACGCATGGGATGGAGACGCCCGTCCCAGGAGTTGAAATCGCCCACGACCCGCACCGACCGGGCGTTGGGCGCCCAGACAGCAAAGGACGTACCGGTCACGCCGTCGACCTGGCGGGGATGAGCTCCCAGCACCTGCCAGAGCCGGCGGTGCTTGCCCTCACCCAGCAGGTGCAGGTCGAGCTCGCCCAACGTGGGCTCGAAGCGATAGGGATCGTCCATCACCACGGCGCCGCCGGCATGTCGGATCTCGAACCGGTAGGCGGCCGGCGCAGCAGGCACCTCTGCCACCCACAGGCCGGCGTCGTGGGTCCGCTCCATGTCGATCTCGGCGCCGCCGGCCAACAGCACCCGCAAGGCGACGGCATCGGGGCGCAGCGCCCGGATCTGCCCGTCGTGGAGCCCGAGCAGGCGGTGCGGGTTGCTGTGCTCGCCGGCGAGGAGTCGCTCGAGATCGATGGGGCGGGGCGGAGGAGCACCCTGCTCGTCAGCGACCATTGTTCACTCCTTGCCCAGGTTGGCCCTCAGCACTCTCCAACCTGAACCAGAAGAAGGCGTGAGCGGGCAGGGTGACCACATAGGGCCCCTCGTGCACTGGGGGGAAAGGCGTTTTGCCGAGACGCTCGACCGGAACCCTCCCTACGAAGTCCTGGAGGGCCAGTTCAGCCGGTTGGGCCACGCTGCTCAGGTTGTTCACGCACAGCATCACTTCGTCGCCCAGCTGGCGGACGTAGGCGAGCACGGCCCGGTTCTCGACCTCCAGCAACGTCAACGAACCCCTGCCGAACACGTCATGGTGCTGCTTTCGCACCTGCAAGAGCCGCCGCACCCAGTGGAGGAACGAGCTGGGGTCGCGCTGTTGAGCCTCGACGTTGACCGCCTGGTAGCCGTAGACCGGATCGACCAGGGGTGGGAGGTATAGCTGCGCGAAGTCGGCGGCGCTGAACCCGGCGTTGCGGTCGGGAGTCCATTGCATGGGCGTACGGACACCATCGCGGTCGCCCAGGTAGATGTTGTCGCCCATGGCGATCTCGTCGCCGTAGTACAGCACGGGGCTGCCCGGCAGCGAGAGGAGCATGGCGTGCAACAGTTGGGCGACCGGCCAGTTCTTCTCCACCAGCGGGGCGAGCCGGCGCCCGATCCCCACGTTGCAACGCATCAGCGGGTCACTGGCGTACTGCGCGTACATGAAGTCCCTCTCGTCCGAGGTCACCATCTCGAGGGTGAGCTCGTCGTGGTTGCGGAGGAAGACGCCCCACTGACAACCCTCGGGGATGGCGGGCGTCTGGGCGAGGATGTCGGAGATCGGGAAGCGCTCGTTGCGCCGCACGGCCATGAACATGCGGGGCATGAGGGGGAAGTGGAAGCACATGTGGCACTCGTCACCGTCGCCGAAGTAGTCGACCACGTCGGCCGGCCACTGGTTCGCCTCGGCCAGCAGCACCCGCCCGGGGAACGAGGCGTCCACCTCGGCGCGGAGCCGCTTGAGGAAGGCGTGGGTCTCCGGCAGGTTCTCGCCGTTGGTGCCGTCGCGCTCGCACAGGTAGGGAACGGCGTCGAGGCGGAGCCCGTCAAGCCCGATCTCCAACCAGAAGGTGACGACGTCGAGCATGGCCTGCTGCACCTCGACGTTGGCGTAATTGAGGTCGGGCTGGAAGCTGAAGAAGCGGTGCCAGTAGTACTGCTGGCGCTGGCTGTCCCAGGCCCAGTTGGACCGCTCGGTATCGACGAAGATGACGCGGGCCTCCGGCCAACCTCGGTCGTGGTCGGCCCAGACGTACCAGTCGGCCTTGGGGTTGACGCGGTCCTGACGCGACTCCTGGAACCAGGGATGTTCCTCGCTGGTGTGGTTCATGACCAGGTCGGCGATGACGCGGATGCCCCGCCGATGGGCCTCCTCGACGAGGCGGCGGGCGTCGTCGAGATCACCGTAGGCAGGAAGCACGGTGTAGAAGTCAGAGATGTCGTACCCGCCGTCCCGTAGGGGGGACTGGTAGAAGGGCAGGAGCCACAGGCAGTCGACCCCAAGCCACTGCAGGTAGTCCAGCTTGGCGATCAGGCCCTTTAAGTCGCCGATGCCGTCGTTGTTGGCGTCGTAGAAGCCGGACACGAAGACCTCGTAGAACACCGCCTGCTGATACCACCGGGGATCGTCCGACCAGCCGTCGATGGGGCGAGGGGCGCCCTCAGAAACTTCCAGCGCCGCAGGCGACGGGCGAGGTACACGTCGCACCACAGGACTGTCCACACACACCCCCCATGCAGCTGGGACAGCCGTCCCAAGCGTTCCCCTCTGCGCCGCTCA
>DASZDK010000076.1:0-4169 GCA_035942035.1 Acidimicrobiales bacterium | reverse complement strand
CCGGCCAGGCGCCGGCGCAGTGTCGCCTCGCGGTGGGCTGAGGTCCGCAGCACCGTTCCGGCATAGGGCACCCCGCCTCGCAGCACGCGCAGCGCCAACGCCGCCCAGATGCACACTCCGCGCTCCAGGAGCCACACCGGCGCCAGCCACGAGCACGACGCCGGGAAGACGGCGGCGCCACCGTCGCGGCGGCGCCCCACCTCGGCGGCGGCGACGACTGCGGTGGCTCCGAGGGCGAGGGGGCGAGCCCGGCCCTGTGCCGTCTCCGACACGACGAGGGGCACCACGGCGAGCTCGCCCACCAGGCGGACCGGCATGGCCAGGTCGTCGTAGGCCTGGCGGACCCGCTGCGACCAGAAGTGCCGAGCCGTGGACGGCAGGCGGCGGACATGAAGGTCCGGCACGCTCACGGCGTGCCCGCCCACGGCCCGGATGGTGCGGATGAGCTCGAGGTTCTCGAACAGCACGTCGCCGTCGTAGCCGCCGGCCCGGAGGAAGGTCGATCGCCGCACGGCGAGGGTGCCGGGAAAGTCGATCCCCGCTGCTCGGTTCACCAGCGTGCGGGCGGTGTCCCAGCGGGCGTGCCAGGTCAACGGGTCGAAGTAGTTCTGGGGGCACACCAGGTCGGCATGGTCGAGCATGCAGGCGACGCGTTCGAGATCCGGGCGGGTCCAGCGGACGTCGTCGTCGCCGACGACCACCCGCTCGTGGCCGGCGGCCCGGACACCGGTGATGACGCCGTTGACCTTGCCGTAGCGCCCGGTCAGCTTGGCGTCGACGGGCAGGTGGCGCACCACCGCCCCCCAACGCCGGTGGTGAGCGGAGAACAGCGCCGGCGCCGACCCGTCGACCACGACGACCTCCACCTGCCTCGCCAGCCAGCAGAGGTACGCGTCGAGCTCGTCGTCGTCCGCCGGCTGCCACCGACGGATGGGAAGGACGTAGGTGAGGGAAAGGGACGGCCCCGGCCCGCCGGTCACCCCGCCGGGCAGGAGGCTACCGCCGGGAGGGAAGCCAGCAGGGAGGTTCCCCCGGCCGCCCAGCGATCGAGGACATGGGAGGCGAAGCGGCGTTCGACGGCCATCAGCGCGGTCGCTCCGAAGGCGATGTCAGGCGCCAGGGCCGGCTCGCTTCCGGCCAGCCCACGGGCCAGGCGGGAGACCGCCACCTTCTCGTGCACGGCGTCGGCCTGCACGTGCACGTCATAGAAGCGCCGGCCCTCGGGGCCCACACCCACCCGGGCGAGGCCCTCGGCGTAGCGGGTCATGGGCGTGACCGAGGTCATCTCGAAGGCCGCCAGGTGGCCGACGAGGGCACCTCGCCAGCGGCGGTGCAGCCCGAACAGGGAGATGAGGTTGGTGGTCGCCAGGGTGACCCCCGGGATCAGGTCGAGGTAGGCGCCGTAGGTGCTCTCGAGGCCCAGGGCCTCCATCACCATGGCCCACAGCTCGGCATGAGCCTGTCCCTCGACGCCGTGACCGTACTCGTCGCACTGGATCTCCACCATCGCCGACTTCGCCGGTCCCCACAGGCGCGGGAGCGCCCAGCTGTGGGGGTCGGCCTCCTTGAGCTGGTAGGCCGAGCGGTGCACGGCCAGCTCCCGCAGCTGAGCCAGACCGGCGCGATCACGAGCATGGGCGGACAGGGACGGCCCACCACCTTCGGCGATGAGTCGGTGCAACTCGGAGCCGATGTCGTCGGGATGGCGGATGGGTCCGACCTCGTCGCGCACGCGCTCCTCGAAGGCGCGTTCGAGGCCCTGACGGAAAGCCAGCAACGACGGCTCCCACTCCCAGGCGTCGGCCACGCCCGCCATGGGCCGGTAGTGCAGCTCGTAACAGCAGTAGAGCGCGAGCTGGCTGTCCTCACCGACGAGCGGGTCGTCCTCGGCGATGGGGGCGGCGGGAAGCGGGTGCGGTGGTCGTTGCAGATGATCGAGGAGGTAGGCGCTGACCGGCCCTCGCGGCGAGGGAATGGGCGCGAGGGGAGCCGGCACGTAGTGGTCGAGCGTCACGGCAGCAACCCTTCCCCGCCTCCTCGGCGCTCATGGCTGTGGAAATTGGCGGAGTTCGCCGGAAGGACGGGCATCAGGGTTGACATGATCGCGTATCTTGCGCAGCAGTTCCTTCAGCTGCGACCGCTCCGACTCGGACAGCACGCCGGTGAGGTGCTCCTCGAGGTGGATCAGATGGGCGGGCACCGCGGTCCGCACCTGACGGAGCCCTTCGTCGGTGAGCACGGCGAAGGCCCCGCGGCGGTCGCTCGGGCAGGCCGTGCGTTCGATGAGCCCGACCTCCTCCAGCCGGTCGACGGCGCGGGTTAGACCGCTGGGAGTGAGCACCGTCTGCGCCGCCAGCTCCGCCATGCGCAAACGGTGGTGGGGAGATCGGGCCAGGCGAATGAGCAGATCGAACCACTGCAGCGACAGCCCGCACTCGTCCTCGAGGCGCCGCCCCAACTGGGAGCGCAAGCCGACGGAGCTCTCGATGAGGAGCCCGGCGAGGGTCAGGCGGTCGTCGTCGAGTGGGTCGGGCATCGCCCTCGAAGTTACGGGTGGTTAGTTGTTTCCGCAAGGGATTCGGGTATAGTACTTGTACACGCAACTAAGCCCCTCGACACCAAGGAGACCCGTGATGGCCCAGACGAACGTCACCGAGTCGACCCGCATGGTCAACGGCATCGTCCTGCCGACCCCCGGGACCTTCCAGCTCGACCCGTCCCACAGCCACGTCGGCTTCTCCGTCCGCCACATGATGGGCAAGGTCCGCGGCCGGTTCGCCTCCTACTCCGGCACGGTCAGCATCGCCGAAGATCCGGTCGGGTCGTCGGTCGACGTGTCCATCGACGTCGCCAGCATCGACACCCGCGACGAGCAGCGCGACGGTCACCTGCGCGCCCCCGACTTCTTCGACGCCGAGGCCCACCCGAAGATGACCTACCGCTCGACGGGGCTCAGCGCGAACGGCGAGGGGCGCTACCGGGTGGAGGGCGACCTCACCATCAAGGGCGTGACACGGCCGGTGCCGCTCGACCTGACCTTCGAGGGCGTGGGTGTCGACCCGTGGGGCAACCAGCGCCTCGGCTTCTCCGCCACCGCGCAGATCAACCGGGAGGAGTTCGGGCTCACCTGGAACCAGGCGCTCGAGACCGGCGGCGTGCTGGTGGGCAAGAAGGTGACCATCGAGATCGAGGCTCAGGCCGTAGGCCAGAGCTGACGCTCAGCCGTTCCACGTTCCACCGACACGCCCCCGGCGGACCCGCCCCGCCGGGGGCGTGTCCGCGCCGAGACTCCGCCGAGCTCACCGGTGGGGTCGCCTTCGAGCCACGTCGCCTCGGTTCGTTGGTCGCGCAACCCCCTGCCTTCCCGCCGACATCGCTCAACAGGGTCGGGCGAGTTCACGTACTCCTTCGGCGACGCCCGCCATCCCGCCGGGTTCTGGCGGTGGGAGGAGGCCGCCGGACGGGAGTCCCTGCGGTACCTGCTCGAGCTTCTCGACCGGCCGTACCGTGTGACGGAGGGCAGGGCGCCACTCGCTACGCCTGGCCGTCGGCGTTCGCTACGACAGCTGCGCTGAGGTGCCCCAGGGCGATCGTGAGGCTCAGGCCCCTGGACGACGAGGAGCATGTCGCCGACTTGGACAAGCTTCGGGGCTTACATCGGCTGGCGCGTGGTGATCATCGAGAGCGGTGACTGGGTGGTGCTCGTGGCGGGAGACTGGCATTCCGCATGGGCTGCAGGTTCTCCATGGCCTCGGTTGGACGAACCCCGACCACGTTGCAGCCGACCGGTGCTGCGATGGTGCGCCCCCTGGGATTCGAACCCAGAACCTGCGGATTAAGAGTCCGTTGCTCTGCCGTTGAGCTAGAGGCGCGCAACCGGCCCGCCCGGCCAAAACCGGATCGGACCAGCGTGAAGGGTGACCGAGGGGATTCGAACCCCCGACATCCGCGACCACAACGCGGCGCTCTAACCTGACTGAGCTACGGCCACCGTGGCCGCAGGCATCCTATCGGCTCCCAGAGGCGCCTCTGCGTGGGCCCCGGGTCGGCGCTGCTCGCACCGCCTTGCCAGCGGTACCGTGGCAGAGGAGCCCCTGTAGCTCAGTTGGACAGAGCGGCTGCCTTCTAAGCAGCGGGTCGCAGGTTCGAGTCCTGCCGGGGGCGCCGGC
>DASZDK010000075.1:0-3045 GCA_035942035.1 Acidimicrobiales bacterium | reverse complement strand
TCGATGGTCACGAGCTCTCCGGTGCTGAGGCGTCTCCGGCTTCCACGACGCTAGAGGCCAGGCCAGCGTTCGCCACCACGAGTAGGCGGGCCACGTGTCCCGGGGTCAGCCGACCCGTCCGGGCTCCCACCCGGGCGAGGTTTCTCCACCACGACCCATTCGGCCGCCGCGCTCGTTCCCATGGTCCATGCCACCGTGTCGGTCGTGCCCTCGAGCTTCATGGCCTCGAGCACACCGCCAGCGGCCAGATTCGTGGGGTCGATGGGGACATAGCGGTACAGCGCCGAGTGCCCGGCGTCTTCGGTCTCGTAGACGATCCCCGTGGCCGGGTGGGTGGCGGTGGCCTCGTGGGAGAACCGGCCCATGGCCCGGAGGGGCACGCGCCGGCAGGTCCTCGAGTCGGGACCTCGAAGACGTAGCCGTGGCGGTTGTCGCGTTGACCACGGTCGTCTCCTCGCAGCTGAGCCAGGTCCGGCCGGAGTCGGGCCGCCGGCGCAGTTGCGGACCGTGCCACTCGAGCTGGCGTAGTCCTCGATCAGCCTTCCGCCAACGGGGTCGAACACCAAGGTGGTGGTCCCGCCGCTCGCCAGGGGGTCATAGGTGGCCCGCGGCGGGGCGAATGGCGTGCCGTAGCCGCGCTCGTGGTTGCGCACCAGACGCAGGAGGTCGCCGTCGCGAAATGCCCCCATCCCGTCGTGGTTCGTGGGCGTGAGGGTCCCGTCGGACATGGTGCTGTAGCACCGCCCAAAGCTCAGGTGACGACGAGCGCAACAAGGACAGCATCCGCATCGACTGGAGCGAGGACGGTACCGCCTCGTATAGCGACGACGACCGCAACTCGTACGGGTCCTACTCCTGGAACTAGTCCCGAATGCGGCTCGTGCGTCCCGACCGGATCTCGTCCGGTCGGGACGTCGGCGCCGTAGGGACACCGTAGAGCAAGGCATCTGCCGGGCGGCGGACCCAAGGGGAGCGGGATGGCCAGCTTCGGCCAGCACGGTGACGAGGAGCTCGACGAAGCTGCGCTCCGTGCGCTCGTCTCGCGCGCCGTCGCCGCCGACCCCGACGCCTGGGAAGCCATCTACCGGCGGAGCCACCCGCGCCTGTTCTCCTACGCCAGGCGGCGCCTGACATCCGACCCCGCAGCCGACGACGCAGTCAGCGAGACCATGCTCCGAGCCCTCGAAAAGATCAGCGGCTTCACCTGGCGGGGTGCCGGCTTCGACGCGTGGCTCTACGGCATCCTCCGCAACGTCGTGCTGGAGTCGCACCGCCAGGCCGGGAGGACGAACGGGAGCCACGCTCCGGAGGTGCCGGTGCCGGGGCCGCTGGACGGCCTCGTGCGCCGGGATGAGCTGGCCGAGGTGCGGGCCGCCTTCGACCAGCTGCCAGACGACGACCAGGAGCTGCTCGAGCTACGAGTCGTCGCGGGCCTGAGCGCCGACGAGGTCGGCTCCGTCCTCGGCCGTAAGGCCGGGGCCGTGCGCATGGCCCAATCGCGGGCGCTCGGTCGCCTCCGCCTCGGATTCCAGGGAGCGTCCGGTGGCCACTGACGACGACCTCCTCGACCAGTTGCGCACCGCGCTGCGCCCAGAGCCGCGACCGATCGATGATGAGCGGGTGCAGGCACTGCGGGCCGCAGTCGCCGAGCGCGCCTCGAGCGGCTTGGCGGTACGCCCGACGCCGGTGCGCCGGCTGCCGAGGCGAACGATCGGGCCGATCGCTGCCCTCGCCGCGGCCGTGGCCGCCTTCGTCCTCGGCGGGACCCTGCTCCGGGGCTCCGACGAGCCGGGGCGCGAGGATCTCCTCGCCAAGGGCATCATCGAGTTCGAGACGACGCTGCAGGCGCCGGACGGCGATGCCACCGCCGAGGTCACCGGGGTTCTCACCGGGATCGGCCGCGTGGTGCAGCTCCGGACGGACGACCTGGCCATCCTGCCGAAGGGGGAATTCTACGAGGTCTGGTTCGTCGGCCCGGGCGACACGCCCCGTTCACCCAACCGCATCTCCGCCGGGACGTTCCACCCCGACGAGCAGGGCCGTTCCCGGGTCGACCTCACCGCAGCGGTGAACCCCGAGCTCTACCCCGAGCTCAGCGTGACCGCCGAGCCGGGCGACGGCGACCCGCTGCCCGGCGGCCCCGAGGTTCTCAGAGCCGACATCGAGCTCTTCGAGCGCTGAGCGTTCGAGAAGCTCCGGAGTTCCTTTGTGACGTAGCAGCCGGTCGCTGCATAGGAGGGTGGACGAGAGCGTCCGCAGAAACCCATCTCGAGGAGACATACATGAAGAAGCAGATCCGGATCGCAATCGCCGCAGCCACCCTCTTCGGCGGCTTCACGATCGCCGGGGCCGGTACGGCCTCGGCGGCGCATTGTGTAGAGGACGGCTCGCCGGGCTTCTCCTACTTCGGCCAGGAAGGGCGATTGAAGCCCGGCAACACGGAGCCCGGCGCCAACGAGTGCCCCCGCGACACTGGCAGCCCGTCAGAGCGGGCCCCCGGCCGGAACCGCTGACGTCTCAGGACCCGTTAAAACAAGCCTTCCCGAGGCCCCGGCGCTCGTGCGTCGGGGCCTCGTCGCGTCCGCCGACCGTGCGCGGCAGCGAAGCTCCTACACCTCGATATTGAGTCGATGCGCGCGTGCACGACATACCGGCGCTTCGCCACCTCTACGCCCTGCGCGTCCTCGCCGAGGCGTACCTCAAACAGTGCTCATCCGCACAATGGATTCGCTAGTCCCTACGAGTCGCTCGGCAGCAGCTTCCCGTCGACTTCGGTCTGGATGCCCTCTCCCCGGCAAGTACTGAGCGGCTCCTGACCGCGCCCATGACGGCCACCTGGCGCCGCCTGCCTCGGCCCGCTCGGAAACCACTCAACGTGGTGGATCCAGCCAGGTGCTGGAAGCTCCCAACAACCCGCTGCGGATTCCCCCGCGGGATCGTCGAGCTCGTGAAGAGCGCCGGCCAGAGCCGCACCCCCTGTGAAGCGGGCCTTTGCAGTGGTCGGGACCGGCGTCGATCCGGTGACCTCGCGCTTTTCAGTTCGTC
>DASZDK010000074.1:0-4940 GCA_035942035.1 Acidimicrobiales bacterium | reverse complement strand
CACACCCTTCGGCCACGGCCCACCCGCGACACCAGGTGCTGCGGGCGTTGCCACACCCATGTCCAGCGCAGGTGGGAGAACACCACGAGATCACGGTCCATCGACGATCCTCAGTTCGATTCGGGCTTCTGCTGGGGTGTTGTTGGAGCAGAGCTCACCGGGCGGGGGCGCTTGCCAGGTCCAGTGCTGCATGTGCGGGAGGTAGCCCTGCAGCCAGGTGGCGACGGGCTCCTGGAAGCGATAAGCGGGCAGGTCCGCGGCAGGTACGCCGGTGGCGGCGAGGGCATACGAACGCGACATCGATGACGCCCGCCGGTCGAGCCGCTCGTCGAGCCAGTGCACGCCGACCGGGTCGATGTTCCCCTCGCAGCGGAACAGCAACGAGTCCCAGTCGGCGGAGTCGACGAACGGGAACCAGCAGTAGCCCTCGAACGGCACGCCGGCGGCGGCCGCCAGCTCGCATTGCTCCAGGGTGTACTTGAGCCACGTGGCGCGATCGGAGGCGAAGCCGCGAATGTTGGTCTCCGAGAGCATGCACGGAAGCCCGTAGCGCTCCCAGTACTCCACGATCTGCGTCGCCAGCGGGATGGGCGTCGAGGCGGGGACCACGCCACCCTTGCCATCACCGTGGAACTGCCACTGGCAGTGGGCGTAGTAGTCCAGCCCCAGGACGTCGATCTGGCCAGGCTCGATGTCGAGGAGCCGCTCACCGCCAGCCTCCAACACGAGCGGGACGAAGAGGCTGTCGGGCGGTGTCGACCCGAGGAACACGTCGAGCACGAAGAACCGGCGGTCGTTGGCCATCTCCGTGTACCCGGTCGCGGCGTGGTCACCGGCGTAGTGGTGCTCGCAGGTGTCGATGTAGACGTGGCGCCCCTCCGGCAGCAGTGCCCGGTACATCCGGCTCGCCTCGGCGACGGCGGGCAGGACGTTGGCCACGAGTTCGATGAATCCTTCGACGCCACGAAGGTACGGAGGCCAGATGGCCTCGTGCCCGGCGAGGAACAGCGTGGAGAACGGCTCGTTGAACAACGTGTACTCGCGGACCCACGGGTAGCGACGGGCGACGGCCTCGGCGAACCGGAGGTAGGCGTCACCGAAGCGCCGGTCGGCGAAGCCGCCCCGGAGCCAGCGCGGGTAGCTCGTGTGGTGGACGAGGTCGATGATGGGCCGCATGCCGCGGTCGTGGAGGTGGCCGAGAACCTCGTCGGTAGCCCTCCAGTCGTACTCGCCCTCCCGTGCCTCGATGCGGTGCCACCGGACCGGGTACCGGAGCCGGCTGACGCCGGCGGCCTCCAGCAACGTCAGATCCTCTCGCCAACGGAGGTCGTGCTCCGTCGTCTCGGCGACGTCCCGGTCGTGGCCGGGAAGGTAGGTCGTCTCGAAGGCGCCCACCATCTCGATGGGCTCCCGTGTCGTCACGCTGCCATTCCCAGTATCACCAGGTCGTCGTCGTCGAGCTCCAGATCCGCCGCCCCGACGCTGTCCAGGATCGTCGCCGGCCGGCGGGAACCGGGGATGGGGATCACCACCTCACCGTGGGCCAGTGCCCACGCCAACGCCACCTGCTGCGGCGACACGCCATGGCGCACGGCCACGTCGGCGAACGCTCGATGCCTCGAGCCGAGCATGGCAGCGGCCCCCATGCCGCCGAGGGGGCTCCAGGGGAGGAAGGCGATGCCACGCCGACGGCAGTGGGCCAGCTCGTCCGCCGACGAGCGGAACGCCGGCGAGAACTCGTTCTGCACGCTCGAGACGGCGACGATCTCGCTCGCCTCCTCGATCTGGTGCACCGTCACGTTCGACAGGCCAACGAGGCGAACCTTGCCCTCCTCCCGTAGCTCGGCGATCGCCCCCACTGAGTCGGCGAACGCAACCGCTGGGTCGGGACGGTGGAACTGGTAGAGATCGATCACCTCGACGCCGAGGGCGGACAACGAAGCCTCACACGCCGCCCTGAGGTGCTCGGGACGACCGTCGAGCAGCCACGACCCGTCGGACCCTCGCACGTGGCCGCCTTTGGTAGCCACCAGCACCTCTTCCCGCCAGCCACCCCAGGACCGGAGCGCCTCGGCGACGAGGCGCTCGTTGTGGCCGATCTCGCTGGCGCCGGTGCAGTAGGCGTCAGCGGTGTCGATGAGCGTGACCCCCGCGTCCAGGGCGGCGTGGACGGTGCGGATCGCGTCCCGTCGATGTGGCCTGCCTTCGGCCGACAGTGGCATGGCACCCAGACCCACTGCACCCACCGGGTGGCCAGCGATCATCCGCCGTTTCACCGCCGACCGACGCGTCGAAACCACCCGCTCCGCGCCCACTTGTCCATCCCCGCCCTCCCCCCGTCGACTCCGGGTACCCCGGGCGGGAAAGCGACAAACGCGACCAAGTCCGCCTGGGCCGGTGTCGCGCGGACCAGGCCGGACGACGGCCCGGTCCGGCGCTTGGACCGGCGCCGGTCGCCCCGCCTACGGACGCGACGAGGGGAGCGCCGAAGCGCTCCCCTCGCACATCTTGCCGATTCGCCCGATCAGGCGTTTGGTGCACCAGGTGGACCACATCCTGGCCGCACGGATCGGGGGTGGTTGGCGAGAACTCGCCAGGTGGTCCGGCTGCCCGCTCTAGCGGCCAACCACCTCCAGGGTCCTACACGGTTTGCTCAGCTGGACCACCTCCTTTCTCTGGTGCTGCCATGGTAGCCACGCCGCGCGTTTCTGTCAGGGGTTTTCCCCCATGAGCACCAGGCGCGTCCCTGAGCCCGGCGCTCACTCGTCGACGACGTCCTCGGGGCTGGCTGGCCCAGCGGCACCGATGGCCTGCAGGTACGCCAGCTGGGCGTCGAGCACGGCCTTCACCTGTGCCCGCGAGTAGTTGGAACCGGCCGCCCGAGCCCGGTCGAGTACGTACTCCACGCTCTCCTCCTCGCCCACGACGATGCTGTCACCGACGGCGGCGGGGTCGCTCCCGTTGCCGGACAGGGCCCGGGAGCGGAGGTGAGCCAGGCTCCACTGCAGGATCTGGCGTACGTCGTCGTGACTGAGCACGGCGGCCACGTCGAACGGGATCTCACCGGCCACCCAGTCGACCGCCTCGTCGAGGTCGAACACCGGCCGGGGCGGCTCGGCGGCCAGCCGCGTCGATTCCCGGCCAATGGCCACCGCGGCGATGGCGAACACCGCGGCGAGCGCCACCGCAGCGATCACCACGACCATGATCGCAGCGTACCGGGCGCCGATGGGCGCCTCGGCGGCCGGGCACGACGGTGCCTGTGGTCCAGCCGTCTCCACTAGCTGCGACTTGTCGCTATTGACCAGCCGACGACCCTGGGGTCCAATCGCTCCACGGCGGCCGGCGCCGGGAGAGGCCCTCCCGGCGTCGGCGCCGCCCAATGTCGAACCGGAGGGTTGCCGACTTGTCGCTGCAGCGCGGGAGCGAGATCGAACGGGCCCGGCGGAGGATCGAAGAGCAGCGACGCCGCAGCGTGGAGGCCGACCTGGGCGAGCTGGAGCACCAGAGAGCAGCGGCCGAACAGGCCCGCGTCCGCCAGGAGCGCACGGCGACGGAGCGGGTCGACGCCCTCCTGCCGGCGAGCAGCGCGCTGGCCGAGACCTTGCGGGCGCTGGAGCGGCAGGCTCCCGAGATCCGCCGCCAGCCGCTGCACGAGGTCACGGTGCAACTCCACCAGCCAACCCCCGGCTGCGTGCGGGTGTCGCTGCGTTGGGGGACGAAGTTCGCTCTCACCGACACCGACAAGCAGTTGATGCACAGCTACCGGACCGCCCGGCGACGGGTACGCCGGTACCCCGACGTGGTGGTGGCCCACGAGTACCGGGAGCTGTGGGCCGTCCTCGACGGGTCGCAGGGCGCTGTCCGGTTGTCCTCGGGCCACGTGTTCGCCATCGAGGACTTCCTCGATGACCCGGCCGTCGTCGTGCGCTGCCTGCCCGAGGCGCTGGTAGGCGCCGACCGTCAAGCCCGTTACCACCTCCGCTGCACCGACTACGAGCCATCGCCGGCCCGCCGGTAGGCGAGAGGACCGCCGGTACCCTCGGGTGCCATGGACACGTTGCACTACGAGGACGACCAGGCCGAGGTCCACAGGATCGTGGTCGGGCGCCTGGACAACAACGTCTTCGTGCTGCGGTGCCGCCGGACCGGCGACTCCGTGCTGGTGGACGCCGCCGACGAGCCCGAGAGAGTGCTCGACCTGTGCCGGCGGCTCGACGTCCGATCGGTGGTGCAGACGCACGGGCACTGGGACCACGTCCAAGCCGTGCCCGCCGTGCGGGAGGCCGGTTACAAGGTGGCGGTCTCTGCCGCCGACGCCGACATGCTCCCCGCCCACGACGACCTCCTGGAGGACGAGTCGGTGCTCGGGGTCGGGCGCTTGCGGGTACACGCCATGGCCACCCCCGGCCACACTCCCGGGTCGATGTGCTTCCGCGTCGAGGGGTCGCCACTGGTCTTCAGCGGCGACACGCTGTTCCGGGGCGGTCCCGGCAGCACGCAGGGCGACCCGGCGCGCTTCGCCACCATCATCGCCCAGATCGAGCACAAGCTGTTCTCGCTGCCGGCCGAGACGCTGGTCCTGCCCGGGCACGGGGCCGATACGACCATTGGGCAGGAGCGGCCGCACCTCGCCGAGTGGGTGGGGCGAGGCTGGTAGGGCGGGTCGTGCACGTCTTGGAGGCCATCTGCTCCCGGCGTTCGATCGCCCGCCTGGTCGAGCCGGCGCCCGACGAGGCCGACCTGCGGACCATCCTGAAGGCCGCCGCCTGCGCTCCCGATCACGGCAAGCTCCGCCCGTTCCGGTTCACCGTGCTGCGAGGCGAGCACGCCGACGCCTTCGGTGCCGTGCTGGAGGACGCCTACCGGGCCCGGTGCCGGGACCGGGGGACCGAAGTGGTGCCGGCCAAGGCAGCCAAGGAGCGCAGCAAGCTACGGCG
>DASZDK010000073.1:0-20564 GCA_035942035.1 Acidimicrobiales bacterium | reverse complement strand
TCGTCTCCACGTGCAGCCAGATCTCGCCGTCCACCTCGAGTTGGGCGCCGACCACGAACCCGGGCATGCCGAGCAACGCGGTGGCGCCCTCGCTACGGTGCTTCACCGTCAGGGGCCTCCTGTTCTGCAGCCGTCGAACAGCCGCAGAATGGCGAGGCCCGTGGCCTTGGTGGTGGATCTATGGCCGGGGGTCCGGCGTCACCCCGCCCCACGCTTCATCGCGTAGAGCCGGTTTTCCGTTTCGGGGGGGGCAAGAGTGGGCCTCCGAGACGCTGCATTCGGAAGAGGCGAGGGTGCCCCACGGAGCCCGCCTGGGGCGAGTGGGTCCGCTCAGGTCGCGTAGGAGCGCCACCGCACGTTGGTTCAGGTAGTCGCCGCATCGCCTTGAGAGAGGTGGAAATAGCGTGTTCCGGAGAAGCGCTGCCGTAGCCGCCGACGCTGGCGTCGTCGTAGGGGGTCAGCTCGCAGGTCGCCTAGCGTAGGTCCGCGCGGCGCACGCGCCCTACCGGCAAAGGGGGCGGAACGCCTCGGGCTCGGGCCGGCGCACGGCGTCCGCCAGCAGCTCCAGGTAGTGCGTGCGGGGAACGTCGACGGCACCGAGCGAGGCCAGGTGGGGCGTGGTCCACTGCACGTCGAGCAGTGCGCCCCCGCCGGAGCGGAGCTGGCCGACCAAGCCGACCAGGGCCACCTTGGAGGCGTCGGTCACGCGGTGGAACATCGACTCCCCGGCGAACAGGCCGCCCACGGCGACGCCGTACAGGCCACCGGCCAGGCCGTCCGGGCCCCACGCCTCCACGCTGTGGGCCCATCCCAGCCGGTGGAGCCGCAGGTAGGCCCGGCGGATCGCCGGGGAGATCCAGGTGCCGTCACGGCTGGGATCGGCGCAGGCGTCGATGACTGCTTCGAAGGCGGTGTCGGTCCTCACCTCGAAGTGCCCGCACGCCCGTCGCAGTGACCGGCTGACCCGCAGGCCGTCCAGCGGGATGATGCCGCGGGGGTCCGGCGACCACCACGCCAGGAGCTCCCGGCGGCCCTTGCCGATGGGCATGGGGAACAGCCCGGATCGGTAGGCGTGGAGCAACGTGGCCGGCTCCAGGTCGGCGCCCACCCCGACCAGACCGTCCTCGTCGGCGGCGCCGGCCGGCGGGAAGTCCCACTGCACGCCGTCCGGCTCTCGAGTGCGTGGCACCCGACCAGTCTGGGGCCTGGGCGGGCACCCGCTACCGTACGAGCGTGCTCGCCGTGCCGGTCCTGTCCCCTTGAGCGGGCCGCTGGCCCTGGTCGGCGGTGACGAGTGGCACGAAGGGTGCACCTTCGACCGGACGCTGCTCGACGCCAGCGGCGGGAACGAGGTCCTGGTCCTGCCCACCGCCGCCGCCTACGAGCGCCCCGACCACGCCGTGGCCACCGCCACCGCCTGGTTCGACGGCCTGGGGGGCAAGGTGCGCGGCCTCGACGTGCTGAGCCGCAGCGACGCCATCGACCCCGACAAGGCCGCCACTGTCCGCGGGGCCCGTTTCGTCTACCTCTCCGGGGGCTCGCCCCTCCACCTCCGCTCGGTGCTCAAGGGCACCCCGGTGTGGGAGGCGCTCCGGGCGGCGTGGGACGACGGCGCCGTCGTCGCCGGCTCGTCCGCCGGCGCCATGGTGCTGTGCGACCCCATGGTCGATCCCCGGGGCGGCGCCTTCACCGTGGGACTGGGCCTGGTCACCAACCTGGCCGTGCTGGCTCACGCCGAGCCCGACGTGGTCGCCGCCCACCACCGCACCTTCGACCTGGCCAGCGGAGGCCTGGCCGTGGCCGCGGTGGCGGAGCGCACTGCCCTGGTGCGCGATCCCGACGGCACGTGGCGGGCCGAGGGGGAGGGCGCGGTGCGGGTCTTCGTCGACGGCGCCGAGGCGGGCTTCGACGTCCTGCCCGGCTGAGCGGCCCGCCCCCGGAGCTAGCGCTCGACGATCTCCACCGACTCGAGCGTGACCTCCTGGCGGGGCTGACCGCTGGGCGAGCCCAGGTCTTCGATGGCCTTGGCCACCTCCAGGCCCTCGGTCACGTTCCCGAAGAGCGAGTACTTGGGACCGGGCAGCGGGTTGGGGCCGAGGTAGATGAAGAACTGGCTGCCGCCGGTGTCGGCGCCGGCGTTGGCCATGGCCACCGAGCCCTCGGTGTAGTCGTCGACGCTGGCCGGGAGCTCGTCGGGGATGGTGTAGCCCGGGCCGCCCGTCCCCGCCGGAACGCCCGGTGGTGACCCGCCCTGGACCACGAAGCCGGGGATGACGCGGTGAAACAGGGTCCCGTCGTAGTAGCCGTAGCGGGCCAGCACGACGAAGTTGTTGACCGTGCCCGGCGCCGTGTCCTCCAGCAGGTCGACGGTGATCTCGCCTTCGGAGGTGGTGAGCACGGCGGCGTAGTCGACGCCCTCCTCGATGCAGCGCTGCGGGGCGTCGTCGAACTGGCGGACGGGCTCTTCGGGCTTGGCCTCGGGAGGGCACTCGCCGGTGCCGTACTCGAAGGCGCCGTTGCCCTCGCCGGTGGCGACGTCGTGCTCCGCCGGGTCGTCCCCGTTCCCCGACAGGAGCAGCAGCAGGCCGAAGACCACCAGCGACACGACCACCGCGGTGACCAGGCGGCGCTTGCGTTGCGCCCGACGCCGGCTGGCCTGCTGGGCGGCGAGCCGGGCCTGGCGCCCTTCCTTCTGGCGGCGACGCTTCTCGGTGGGCATGGGGGGCAAACCTAACGGCTGGTAGCGTCCGCTCGGCCATGGGACTGGTCATTCAGAAGTTCGGTGGGTCGTCGATGGCCGATCCCGACCGGATTCGGGCCGTGGCCGATCACATCGCCCGCACCCGGCGCCGAGGCGACGAGGTGGTGGTGGTGGTGAGCGCCATGGGCCACGAGACCGACGACCTGCTGTACCTGGCCAGCCAGGTGTCGCGGTCTCGTCCGGGCCGGGAGATGGACATGCTCATCACCGCCGGCGAGCGCAAGTCCACCGCTCTGGTGTGCATGGCCCTCCACGACCTCGAAGTCGAGGCCCACAGCTTCACCGGCAGCCAGGCCGGCTTCCTCACCGACGGCACCCACACCAACGCCAAGATCGTCGAGGTCCGCCCGGAGCGGATCCGCCAGGCGCTGGCGGCGGGGCGGGTGCCGGTCGTCGGCGGCGCCCAGGGGGTGAGCGGGGCGCGCGACGTGACCTTCCTCGGCCGGGGCGGATCCGACACCACCGCGGTGGCGCTGGCCGCGGCGCTGGGCACCGACGCCTGCGAGCTCTACACCGACGTGAGCGGCGTGTTCACCGCCGATCCCCGAGTGGTGCCCTCGGCCCGGCGCATGGCCCAGGTGGGGTTCGAGGAGCTCCTGGAGATGACCGCCACCGGCTGCCCGAAGCCGGCCATGCGCTCGGTGGAGTTCGCCCGGCGCCAAGGTGTGGCCCTGCACGTTCGTTCGAGCTTCACCTGGGAGCCGGGCACCTGGGTACGCGAGGAGGACCCGTCGATGGAGAAGGCAGTGGTCACGGCAGTGACCCACGACACCGGTGATGCCAAGGTGACCGTGCAGGGCGTCCCCGACCGCCCCGGCATCGCCGCCCTGCTGTTCCGGGCGCTGGCCGATCACGACGTCCTGGTCGACATGATCGTGCAGAACATCTCGGCCGAAGGCCGGACCGACATCTCCTTCACCGTGCCCTGCGAGCACCTGGAGCTGGCCCGGCGGTCGTGCCAGGAACGGGCCGCCGAGCTCGGCGCCGTCGAGGTGCTGGGCGACGACGGCATCGCCAAGGTGTCCTTGATCGGCGCCGGAATGAAGTCGCACCCCGGCGTGTCGGCCAAGGCCTTCGAGGTGCTGGCCGCCTCCGGGGTGAACATCGAGATGATCTCGACCTCGTCGATCCGCATCACCTGCGTGGTGCGTGCCGAGCAGGTCGAGCAGGCGGTGCAGGCGCTCCACGCCGCCTTCGAGCTCGACCGACCCGTCGTCTGAGCCGGCGGCCGGCCGGTAGCCTGCGGCCGATGGGCGTCAACGTGGGGATCGTCGGGGCCACCGGACTGGTGGGGGGAGTGATGCGGTCGGTCCTGGCCGAGCGCGGCTTTCCGATCGACCGGCTGCGCCTGTTCGCCTCGTCCCGATCGGCCGGACGCCTTCTCGTCTGGCAGGACGGCGAGATCGAGGTGGAGGACGCCGTCACCGCCGACCTGGCCGGTCTCGACCTGGCCCTGTTCTCCGCCGGCGCCACCGCTTCGCGCGCCCTCGCCGCCCGGTTCGTCGCCGCCGGCGCCACCGTGATCGACAACTCGTCGGCGTGGCGCATGGACCCTGAGGTCCCCCTCGTGGTGCCCGAGGTCAACGCCTCGGCACTGGACCGCATCCCCAAGGGCATCGTGGCCAATCCCAACTGCACGACGATGGTGGCCATGCCCGTGCTCAAGCCCCTCCACGACGAGGCCGGGCTGCGCCGGCTGGTCATCAGCACCTACCAGGCGGTCTCCGGGGCGGGACTGGCCGGCATCGCCGAGCTGGAGGACCAGGTGCGCAAGGGGGCGGAGAGCTCTGCCGCCCTGGCGTGGGACGGCGCCGCGGTGAGCGTGCCAACGCCCACGGTCTTCCCCGAGCAGGTGGCGTTCAACGTGGTGGCTCTCGCCGGCGACCTGGTCGATGACGGCAGCGGCGAGACCGTCGAGGAGCAGAAGCTCCGTGACGAGAGCCGCAAGATCCTCGGCCTGCCCGGCCTGGCCGTGTCCGGCACCTGCGTGCGCGTCCCGGTGTTCACCGGGCACTCCCTGGCCATCAATGCCGAGTTCGAGCGGGCGCTGTCGCCGGAACGGGCGGCCGAGCTGCTCGCTGGCGCGCCGGCGGTCGAGGTGGCGGCGGTGCCCACCCCGTTGCGGTCGGCCGGTACTGATCCCACGCTCGTGGGCCGCATCCGGCGAGACCCGGGTGTCGAGCACGGATTGTCACTCTTCGTGGCCGGCGACAACCTCCGCAAGGGGGCGGCGCTCAACGCCGTGCAGATCGCCGAGGCGTTGCTCGCTCGTCGTCCCTGAGCGCCCCCGCTCACGGGCAGCGACACGGCAGCGCCGTACAGCGGGGGCAACCACTGGCGTAGCGCTGGGCGGCCTCGTCGAGTGACAGGCCGAGCTGGTCGGTGATCGAGGCCAGCCAGGCCAAGACGTCGCCCACCTCGGCCAGCTGCTCGGCCTCGGTGCCCTTGCGCACGGCGCGGGCCAACTCGCCGACCTCCTCCACCAGCCACGCCAACGATGCCGCCCTGCCCCGCCGTCGGTCGCGCTCGCCGTAGGTGCGGGCCATGAGCTCTTGGAAGGCGTCTATTTGCACCATTTCGAGGGTAGAGGCGTCGTAACTAGATGGGATCTCTCCTTACCGGCACGAAATATGAGGAGAAAGCCCGAGAAATCTCTGAAGAAGGCTTGACCTTGAAGTTGACTCCAACCCATAGGCTGGCTTCGTGAGCCAGTTGACCGTGTCGAAGCTCGCCAGCCAGGTGGGCACCTCGACCGACACCCTTCGGTACTACGAGCGCATCGGATTGCTTCCGGAGCCGGCTCGCAGTCCGGCGGGTTACCGGTTGTACGGAGACGATGCCGCCGACCGGGTCCGCTTCATCAAGCGGGCCCAGCGGTTCGGCCTCCGTCTCGAGGAGATCGGGGAACTGCTCCAGATCCGCGAGCAGGGCCTGTGCCCCTGCGGACGGACCAAGCGGCTGTTGGAGGAACGGGTGGCGGAGCTCTCCGAGGAGATGGCCGTCCTGCAACGCCTGCGCGACGACATCGAGCAGATGCTCGACGAGCACCTGCCCGGCGCCGACGGCGACGGGTGGCAGTGCGGCAGCACTCTCATCCAGATCGGAAGACGACCGAACATCGAAAGGGGAAACCACCGTGAGTGTTTCTAAACAGGCATGTCAGTGCGGCTGCAGCACCATGACGGAGGTCACCAAGGCCGCCGAGCCCTGCGGCTGCGGCTGCGAGTGCTGCGGCACCACCGCCAAGAGCACCGACCGGGAGATCGCCGAGCTGAAGCAGCTTCGTGAGTCGGTCGAGCGCCGGCTGTCCGAGCTGGGTCAGTCGTGACTATCGGAACGCCGACGTCGGCGGTTCTCCGGAGCAGGCCATGTCTGCCCCGGTGAGCCCGGCGGCGGCCAACGGCCACGAGCCGGAGGAGGTGCGCTCCCGCAGCTTGCTGCGGCCAGCCATCCTCCTACTGCTCCGTGAGCAGGAGAGCCACGGTTACGAGCTGATGGGCCGCCTCGCCGAGCTGGGCGTGGAGGTCCCGCCCACGACGGGTGGGCTGTACCGCTCGCTGAGGACCATGGCCGACGAGGGCCTGGTCAGCTCCTACTGGAGCACGCCCGAGCGCGGCCCGGCCCGGCGGGTGTACTCCATCACCGAGTCTGGTGAGCAGCAGCTCGAAGGATCGATGCCGGCCCTGGCCAGCCTCCTTCGCACCGTGCGGGGGATGCTGAACCGCTACCGAAGCGGGGCCTGACCCCCCTGCCATCGGACGCCAGGCGGCTCGCGCCGCCGGCGCCCTCGCACGACATCGATCGTTTCCGGGGTCACCCGGGGAGCAGGCGGGCGGGCGCCGCGCCGCCGAGCAGGGGCTCGGCGGCGACGCCGAGCGCAACCACGGCGATGGTGGCCGCCAGCGTCCCGGCGTAGGCCCAGCGCCCGAGCACCGGCACCGGCGCCGGCAGCGGCTCGAAGTAGGCCGGGGCGATGACCCGGAGGTAATAGGCCAGCGAGACCACGGTGTTGGCCACGGCCACGACCGCCAACCACGTGTAGCCGGCGTCGACGGCGGCGCCGAAGAGAGCCACCTTGGCGGCGAAGCCGGCCAGGGGAGGCACGCCCACCAGGGACAGCAGCCCGAGCACCAGCACGGCGGCCAGCACCGGCCGGGCGGTGGCCAGCCCGGCGTAGGACGCCCGGTCGCGCCGGCCTCGGAGCTCGACCACCACGCCGAAGGCGGCGAGGTTGGCGGCGGCGTAGGCGGCGAGGAAGAACACCAGAGAGGGCACGGCCAGCTCGCTGCGGCCCAGGGCCACCACGGCCATGAGCCCGTAGCCCGACTGTGACACCGCCGACCAGCCGAGGAGCCGGCGCACGTCGTCCTGGCCCAGGGCGGCCAGGTTGCCCAGCGTCATGGTGGCGGCGGCCAGGACGGCCACCAGCGGCCGCCAGCCCACCGCCTCTTCGGGCAGCGTGACGGCGAGCCGGGCGAGGGCGACGAGGGCGCCCACCTTGGGGGCCACGGTGAGGAAGGCGGCGGAGGGGGCAGGTGCGCCGTCGGCCACGTCGGCCACCCAGGCGTGGGCGGGCACGGCGCCGAGCTTGAAGGCCAGCCCCAGCACCACCAGGCCGGTGGCGGCGACCAGGGCCACCGGATCGGTGCCGGTCAGCGCCTCTCGCAGGCCCGGCAACGTGGTCGTGGCTCCGAGGCCGAAGAGCAGCACCGCTCCGTAGACCATGGCGCCGTTGGTCAAGGCCCCGAGCAGGTAGTACTTGATGCCGGCCTCACCGGAGCGCGCGTCACTGCGGTGGAAGGCGGCGAGGACGTACCCGGTGGCCGACGACAGCAGCACGCCGAGCAGCAGGGCCATGAGGTCGGCGGCGCCGGCGAGCACGACGGCCCCGAGCGCCGACAGCAGCAGCAGGCTGTGGTACTCGCCGCCGCGGGCGTCGGTGGCGAACCACTCCAGCGACAGCAGCACGACCACGGCGGTGACGGCGAGCACGACGAGCTTGGCCCACGCCGCGGTGTCGTCGGCGGCGTAGGTGTCGAAGAACGTGGTGGTCTGCGTCCCGCCGAGCATCACCGCCGAGGCGACGCCGGCGACGCCGACGGTGGCCAGGGCCAGGCCGGCGCACCAGCCCTGGGCCGACCGAGGGGCGAACAGGGCGACGACCAGCACGACCACGGCGCCGATCACCAGCACGATCTCGGGCGTGACGTCGCCCACCGGCATCGACATGCCGCCCATGCCGTCCATGCCGTTCACGGGCCCACCAGGGCCGAGGCGGTGGTCTCGATCACGTCGAGCACCCACGCCGGCGCCACGCCGATGGCCACGGTGAGCGCCAGCAGGGGCGCCAGGGCGAGCACCTCGGTGCGGCCGAGGTCGGGCCACGACACCCACCGCTCGGGCAGGGGACCGAGGAACACCCGCTGCAGCATGCGCAGGAAGAACGCCGCGGTGAGCACGATGCCGAGGAGCCCGACGGCGGCGAGCACCGGCTGGACGGCGAAGGTGCCGGCGAAGATCTGGAACTCGGCGACGAAGCCGGCCAATCCCGGTAGGCCGAGGCTGGCGAACGCGGCCAGCGTGGCGGCGCCCGTCATGGCCGGCGCCCGGGCGGCGAGGCCGCCGAACGAATCCATGTCGTAGGTCTCACCCCGGGCCCACACCGACCCGGCGAGCAGGAACAGGGCGCCGGTGATGAGGCCGTGGGCCACCATCTCCAGGGTGGCGCCGCTGAGGGCCAGCGACCGGGCGTCGGCGTCACCCGAGCTGGCGGCCGCGGCGGCGGCCAGCCCCAGCATCACGTAGCCCATGTGGTTGACGCTCGAGTAGGCGATCATGCGCTTGAGGTCGGTCTGGGCCAGGGCCACCAGCGCCCCGTAGACGATGCTCACCACCGCCACCACGCCCACCACCGTCGAGAAGCGCTGGAAGGCGTCCGGCATCATCGACAGCACGATGCGGACGAAGCCGTAGGTCCCCATCTTCAGCAGGACGCCGGCGAGGATGGTCGACGCCGGCGCCGGGGCGTCCACGTGGGCCGGCGGGAGCCAGGTGTGGAACGGCACGATCGGCGTCTTGATCCCGAGGCCCACGGCGAAGCCGAGGAAGACCAGCACGCTGCGCAGCCCGTTGGCTCCCAGCGGCTGCTGGCGAATGAGCTCGGCCATGTCGAAGGTGCGGGGCTCCGACGACAGGTACAGGCCGAGGATGGCGAGGAGCATGGCCAGTGACCCGGCCAGGGTGTACAGGAAGAACTTGAGCGCCGAGCGCTGGGCGTCGCCGTGGCCCCAGACGGCGATGAGGAAATACATGCCGACCAGGCTCACGTCGAAGAAGACGTAGAAGAGGAACAAATCGAGGGCGAGGAACACGCCGAGGGAGGCGCCCTCCAGGAAGAGGAACGCGGCGGCGTACTGGCGGGGGCGCCCGCGCCGGTCGGCCGGGTAGGCCAGGGCCACCACGAACAGCAGGGCGGACATGGCGGCCAGGGGCAGGGAGACGCCGTCGACGCCGACGGTGTAGGCCACGCCGAGCGAGGGGATCCACGGCACCGACTCGACCAGGTCGAAGCCGGAGCCGCCGTCGAAGCGCGCCCACGCCGCCACCAGGAGCACGAGGGGCACGGCCGCCAGGCCCAGGGACAGGCGGCGGGTGGCGCGCTCGGACAGGCGCGGCACCAACAGCAGGATGATGGCCCCGGCGACGGGAACGAAGATGGCGGCGGTCAGCACGATCAGCTCCCTACTGCGGCCACGACCAGGGCCGCCAGCAGGCCAAGGGCGACGAGCACGTAGTACTGGTGGGCCAGGCCCGTCTGGAGCCGGCGGCTGTGACGGCCGGCGGTGCCCGTCCCTCGGGCCAGGGCCTCCACCGCCCCGTCGACGCCCCGCTCGTCGCCGCGGCGGGAGGCGGTGGCCAGGCGGACCGCGGTGGCGGAGGTGCCGCGCACGACGCCGTCGACACCCCGCTCGCCCCACCACGACAGCGCCCGGGAGCATCCGGCGGCCACCCGGGCAGCGGTGCGGACGCCGGCGTCGATGACCCGGTCGTCGGCGGCAGCCAGGGCCTGCGCCAGCGCCAGCGTGGGGTCGACCACGGACCGCCGGGCCAGCGCCGGCAGCCCCAGCCACGCCGCCGCACCGGCGCGCACGGTCGCAGGAAGGCCGAGGGCCAGCAGGCGGCGGCGGCGATCGAGGACAGCGACGGCGATCAGGCCGGCGGCGACGGTGGTGACCGACACGGCGAGCTCCCCAGGCGTGCTCTCGAACAGGCGCCCACCGGTGAGGCCCTCGACGAGGTCGCCCGCTCCCGGGAGCCAGGCCACACCGAGCATGACGGTGGCGCCGGCGAGGGCGATGACGGCGACCTTCTCCGAGCGCGGGGGCGGGTGCGGCCGCTCGGTCGTCCGGCCGGGCCCGTAGGCGAGCAGCGCCAGCCTGCCGGCGTACCCGGCGGTGAGGAGCCCGGCGACGACCACGCCGGTGCCGGCCCACGCCCCGTGGTGGACGGCGGCGGCGAGCACGGCTTCCTTGGACCAGGCGGCACCCAGGGGCGGGACGGCGGCCAGGGCCAGGGCGCCGACGGCGAAGGTCACCGCAGGCAGGGGCAGGGCGCGGCCCAGGCGCATGGTGCCCAGGCGGCCGCCGCCGGCGGCGTCGACGGCGATGCCCCCGGCCAGGAACAGCAGCGCCTTGAGAGCGGCGTGGCCGACCAGATGGGCACCGGCGGCGGCCACCGACCCCGCACCGACGGCAATGAGGACCAGCCCGTACTGGGCCGAGGTGGAAGCGGCCAGCACCCGTTTGAGGTCGTCCTGCACGGTGGCCACGATGCCCCCGGCCACGGCGGTGGCCAGGCCCAGGCCGACCACCGCACTCGAGAGCCAGCCCGCGCCGGCCAGCTCGGGCACGGCCCGGGCCAGCAGGTAGGCGCCGGCGGCGACCATGGTGGCCGAGTGCAGCAGCGCGCTCACCGGGGTGGGCCCGGCCATGGCCGAGAACAGCCACGGCGAGAAGGGCAACTGGGCCGACTTGGCGGCAGCGGCGAGCAGCAGCCCGGCGCCCACGGCGGAGGCCTGCCACCCGGTGAGGGCGCCCAGCGCCTCGTAGCGGGCGCTGCCGGCCGCCACCACGGTGATGCCGGCGGCGGCGAACAGGCCCAGATCGCCGACCCGCGTGGTCAGGAAGGCCTGGAGGGCGGCCGGCGGGTTGCGGGCGTCCCGCCAGTCGTGGCCGATGAGTGCCCACGAGCAGGCGCCCACCAGCTCCCACGCCACCAGGAGGGTCAGCAGGTCGGCGGCGGCGACCAGGGCCAGCATGGCGCCGACGAAGGCGACCAGCAGGGCGAGGAGGCGGGGCAGGCCAGGGTCGTCACGCCGGTTGCCGCCGGCGTAGGCGAGCACGGGCAGGGCCACGGCCGGCACCAGCACCACCATCACCCGGGCCAGGCCCTCGACCGCCAGGCCGACCTCGAGCTGGCCGCCCCACCGCCACGTCGTGGTCGGTTGCACCGCCGCGGCGGCGGTGCCGAGCACCAGGGCCGCCGCGGTGGGGGCGAGGGCGAGGGCAGCCACGGTTCCGGGTGAGCGCCGGCGGGCGGCGAGCACGGCGCCGGCCCCGGCCAGGGGCACGAGCACCAGCAGGGCCACCAGCAGCGACTCCGCCATCAGCCGCGGAGCCGCTTGATCTTCTCGGTCATGTCCGCCCGGCGGATGCGGTAGATCCCGATGACCAGGGCGAAGCCCATGGCCGCCTCCACCGCCATCACCGTCATGGCCACCACCGTGAGCAGCTGGCCCTTGGGGTTGCCGCCGGTGGCTGCCGCCCACAGGGCCACGGCGGCGAGCATGGCGCCGCTGAGCATGAGCTCGAGGCCCATCATGATCATCACGAACGTCTGCTGCGACAGGGCGCCGTAGACGCCGACACCGAACAGGGCGGCGGACACCACCAGCAGCGCCGGCAGGCTCACGAGCCGGCCTCCTTCCCGCCGCCGGCGCCGTGGTGATGGTCGTGCCCGGTGCCCTCCTCGGCCTCCGGCGGCGGTGCGGGGTCGAGCTCGGGGGCAGCCGAGCCGGTGGTGGCGTCGCCGAAGCGGCCGCGCTTGGCGGCCAGGGCGATGGCGCCGATCATGGTGGCCAGCAGGGTGACCCCCGCCGTCTCGAACACGAGCATGGAGTCACCCAGCAGCTCCCGGCCCAGCTCGGCGGTGGGCTCGGCCGAGGCGGCGACCGGGCGGTCGGGGAAGTCGGCGACCAGCCCCACGCCGGCCAGCCCGGCGAAGGCGACCACCCCGGCGACGATCGCCGTGCGGTGCTGGTGGACCATGGTCATGGGGTTGAGCCCGGCCGGGTTCATCATGAACATGACCATGAACACGGCCATGATCGTCATCTCCCCGGCCATCATCAGCACCAGGACCAGTCCGAGGAACCGGGCGCCGAGCAGCACCATGATGAAGCCGACGGCCACGAACGAGGCGAACAGCCAGTAGGCGGCCCGCACCATGGAGTCCGTCCGGAACACGAGCCAGCCAGCGACCACGGCGGCGAGGCCGAACACCCAAAAGGCGACGTCGGCGAGCGGTCCCTGGCTCACAGGGCCAGCGCTCCGGAGACGAACACGTCGACCAGGGCGAGGGGGATCAGCACCGTCCACGCCAGCACCACGAACCGCTCCAGGCGGACGCGCGCCAAGCGGTGCCGGGCGCCGGCTAGGAGGGCGAGCAGGGCCAGGGCCTTCAGCGCCGTCCACGCCGCCCCGGGCAGGAGGGGCCCGTGCCAGCCGCCGAGGAACACGCCGGCGCCGACCACGGCCACCGCGGTGAGCACCGCCCCCTGCGCTCCCGCCCAGGCCAGGCGGGCGGGCCCGGACACCTCGGCGGCGGTGCCTCCGCCCAGGTCACCGGCGTCCGGGACGTTCAGCGGCCCCCAGAAGGCGAGGCCGGCCCCGGCCACCAGGTAGAGAGGGAGGCCGAGGGGCTGGCGCACCACGTTCCACGTCCCCGCCTGCGACTCCACGATGGCGCCGATCGACAGCGACTCGGCCGGCAGGGCGGCGGCGATCAGCACCAGCGCCAGCGGCATCTCGTAGGAGAGGGCGAGGGCCACGAAGCGGTAGCCGCCGTGGAGGGGAAGGGGCGAGTTGGCCGCCCACCCGTGGAGGTAGACCCCCACCATCACCACGGCGAACGCCGCGCCCACGAGCACGATGCCGTCGTCGACGTCGGCCACCGCCACTCCCCGGTCCCAGGGCACGGCGGCGACGGCGGCCGCCGCCATGCCCACGAGCACCGCCGGGGCCAGGGCCCAGGCGGCGGCGTCGGTGCGGGGCGTGGTCGCTCGGCGGGTGAGCAGCAGCAGCGCCGAGCGGGCCACGGGCTGGCCGAGAGCCGCCAGCAGCCGCACCGGCCGTCCGGCGGTCCGGGCGCCGACCAGGTGGTCGAGCATGGCGAGCGCGCCGGCACCGGCGGTGAGCACGGCCCCGACCAGGGCCAGCGCCGGCAGCGGGGCCGACCAGCTCACGTGCCCACCGGGGCACCGGCGCCGAGGGCCGCCTCCTCGAGGTCCAGATCGAGGCTGACGACGGTGGTGACGGCGTCGCCCCATTCCTGGCCGGCCAGCAGGTCGGGCAGACGTTCGAGCAGGGCCGCCGACGGTGTCGACTCACCCTCGCCGGCCGCAAGCGTGCCCCGGGGTCCCTCCACCGCGCCCCCGGGCTCCCGCCGCCGGTCCCCGCACCGCTCGGCCAGCTCCAGGGCCTGGACCACCTCGGTCACCCGCTGGCGCAGGCGGGCACGGGCGTCACCGCCGGCGTCCGTGACCGGCTCGAAACCGAGGTCCCGGTAGGCGTCGTCAGCCACCCGAGCGTCCCGGACGTCGCCGGCGGCCCGGGCCACCGGCCCGGCGGGCAGCCCGTCCCCGGACATCACGCCCACCCCGTCGGTGGCCCACGCCAGGCTCCGTGATCGCACGACGGAGCGGGCGAGGGCCTGCACCGCGGCAGCGTCGCCGATGGTGAGGCCCGAGGCCAACCGCAGCACCCGCTCGCCGCGGGCGGCCAGGCCGTGGTGGCGCAGGGCGCCGGCGAGCCACACCAGGTGGTGGCGGGCCCGGGCCAGCTCCAGGTCGGCCACGGCGACGGCCTCGGTTCGGGCGGCGGCGAACTCGACGCTGTCGGTCACCGTGACGGGAGGGTCGCCGGGCCAGGACACGAACGGGTTGTCGCCCACCGCCGCCGTCTGCAGGACGTCGCCCTGGACCTCGAGGTCGAGCACCAGCCCCGGCGGGAAGGGGGGGAAGGCGGGCCCGAGGCGCAGCTTCAGCTGGTCGAGCTTCAGCCCGTCCCGGTCGTCGGCCCAGCCGGGCATCGGCCGTCCGTAGGGCACGCCGCCGGTCATGCCCGTCCCGCCCTGGCCGTAGGGCCCCACCCCCCGCCACGCCGCCGGCTCCACCGGGGGGAGCGCCGGCGGGCTCGACGTGCGAGCGCCCGACACCAGCTCACCCATCAGCCGGCGGAGCTGTTCGCCGTCGCCCGGCGGAGCTGCGACCAGCCCGGGCAGGACGCCGGCGAGGTCATCGCCGTCCCCGTCGCCGCCGCCGTCGACCCGCCACTGGACGGCGGCGCGGGGCCCGGGCAGCTGGTCGTGGAGGGCGAGCACGGGGGCGAGCAGGGCGCGGGTCACCCGCCCGACCACCAGCAGCACCACCGCCGCCCGCGGCGTGGTGACCACCTCGATGCCGTCCAGGGTTGGCAGCACGGTGGCGGCACGGCGCCCGCCGGCGCCCACGACCGGGAAGACCGGTACGGGCGCCCGCCGGGCCAGCCGGGCCAGGCCCGAGGTCAGGCCCACCCCAGGGCCCGCTCCCGCCAGGCGTAGAGGATGCCGAGCACGAGGATGGTGATGAACATGAGCATCTCCATGAGGGCGATCACGCCTTCCTCCACGAACACGACCGCCCACGGGTACATGAACACCATCTCCATGTCGAAGGCGAGGAACAGCAGGGCCATGGCGTAGTAGCGCACGTGGTAGCGGCTCCAGGCGTGGGTCTCCACGCTGCCACCACCGAGGAACGGGGCCTGTTCCGGCGGGGTCAGTGCCCCGGGGCCCAGCGCCAGCCGCAGCCAGCGGGTCACGAGCACGGCGACGGCGCCGGCGACGACGACGGTCAGGGCGGCGCCGAAGGCGGCCATCAGTCGGCGTAGTCCTCCGGGTTGGCCACGAACTCCTCCTGGCAGCTCTCGCTGCAGAAGTAGTAGGTCGTGCCGTCGTGCTCGGCGCGGCCCACGGCGTCGCTGTCCTCGATGCTCATGGCGCAGACCGGGTCGGTGACCTTCATCGCTTCTCCCCTTCATGGTGGACGGTGACGGGCGCCGATGAACGCCCGGGCAGGCCTACGAGGGTACTTTCGTCGACTCTGCGCACGCCCGGCACCGGCCGGGCACGGCGAAGTGGCGGGGTTCCATCTCGAAGTCGAAGTCGCTGCGCAACCGGCGCCGAAGCCCCTCCAGCGCCCGCTCAGGTACCTCCACCACCAGGCCGCAGGCCTTGCACACGAGATGGTGGTGGGTGTCGTCGGCGAAGTGGTAGACGGCCGGTCCGTGCCCCAGGTGCACGTGGTCGATCACGCCCAGGCGCTCGAGGTCGTCGAGGAAGCGGTAGACGGTCGACTCGTGGGTCTCTGGGTGGCCAACCTGCACGTCGGCGGTCAACTGCTCGGCGGTGGGGTGGTCGGCGTGGTCGATGAGGGCCCGGAGGATGGCCCGGCGGGGGGCGGTGACCCGGCCTCCATGGGCCCGCAGGAGGGCGAGCACCTCCTCGAACCGGTCGGCCGCCGCCATCCCGACAGGCTATCCCGGTCCGGTGCCGCTACTGCGAGCTGGTCGCAGCTGCATCCGGGTTGGCGCTAGCGTACGAACAGTGAGGGTGCGCACGACCAGCGCAGCCATGGCCCTCGCCGTGGTCGTCGGCCTGTTGGGCGTGTCCTGCGGTGGGGCCAGCGGCGGCCAGGCGGGCTTTGCCGAAGGAGACGACCGGTTGAAGGTGGCAACCACGGTGGCGCCCATCACCAGCATCGTCGCCGGCATCGTCGGCGACCGGGCCCACGTGCAGGGCATCGTCCCGGAGGGGATCGACTCGCACACCTTCGAACCGCGCCCCAGCGTGGCCGAGCTGTTGTCGGAGGCCGACGTGGTGTACCTGAACGGGCTGGGGCTGGAGGAGCCGGTCCAGGCGTTGGCCGAGCAGCATCTCCGCCCCGACGCCGCCATGGTCGAGCTGGGAGGCCAGACGATCTCCCCGGAGCGCTACGTCTACGACGCCTCCTTCCCCGAGGAGGAAGGGGAGCCCAACCCTCACCTGTGGACCGATCCCACGCTGGCCCGCCGTTACGCCCAGATCGTCAAGGAGGACATGTCCGGGCGCGACCCGGGCAACGCCGACCACTACGCCGCCAACTACGCGGCGTTCGACGAGCTGGTCGACGAGCTCGATGCCGCCATGCGGGCGTCGTTCGCCACCATCCCCCAGCGGGAGCTGCTCACCTACCACGACGCCTACGCCTACTTCGCAAAGACCTACGACTGGGACGTCATCGGAGCCATCCAGGTCTCCGACTTCGAGGACCCCACTCCGGCCGAGGTGGTCGAGCTGATCGATCAGATCGAGGAGCGGGGTGTCCGGGCCATCTTCGGCTCCGAGGTGTTCCCCAGCCCGGTGCTCGAGCAGATCGGCCGGGAGACGGGGGTCCGCTACGTCGACGAGCTTCGTGACGACGACCTCCCCGGCGACCCGGGCGACCCCGAGCACTCGTGGCTCGGCCTCATGCGGTTCAACTACATCACCATGACCGAGGCCCTCGGCGGCGACGCCTCCGCCCTGGAGGCGGTCGAGTTGCGCACGGTGGCGCCGGACACGGCGAGGTACCCCCAGTGACGCCTTCGAGTGCCACCGAGCTGGTGCGCCTGGCCGGCGTCAGTGCCAGCTACGGCGGCGACCCGGTGCTGGCGGGCGTCGACCTGGCCGTCACCGCCCGGCAGTTCAGCGGGATCGTGGGGCCGTCCGGATCGGGCAAGACCACCCTGCTGCGGGTGCTGCTGGGCAGCGTGGAGCCCAGCGCCGGGACGGTGTGGCGCCGCCCGGGCCTCCGTGTGGGCTACGTGCCCCAGGTCGAGGCGGTCGACTGGAGCTTTCCCGTCACGGTGAGCGAGTGCGTCCTCATGGCTCGGACCCACGGACGGGTCCTCCCCTGGCGCAGCCGCAGCGAGCAGGCCGAAGTGCGGAGGATCCTCGGTCGTCTCGGCATCGAGGAGCTGGCGGCGCGTCACATCCGTGACCTCTCAGGGGGCCAGCAGCAGCGAGTGTTCATCGCCCGGGCCCTGCTGGGCGCGCCGGAGCTGCTGCTCATGGACGAGCCCACCTCCGGCGTCGACGTCCGCACCCGCCACGACGTGCTCCACCTCCTCGAGGACCTGCACGGCGACGGGCTGGCCATCGTGCTCACCACCCACGACCTCAACGGCATGGCCGCCCACCTGCCCCACGTCGTGTGCCTGAACACCGAGGTCCTGGGCGAGGGCAGCCCCCGCCAGGTGCTGACCCCGGACGTACTGGAGCGCACCTACGGGGCGAAGATGGAGATCCTCGAGCACGCCGGGATGCCGGTGGTGCTCGACCGGTACGCCCCTGCCGACAACGTGGTGCGGCTCCGGAAGACAGGAGCCTGAGGTGGAGGAGCTGCTGCGCCCGCTCGAGTTCGACTTCTTCCGTAACGGGCTGATCGTCGCCACCCTCGCCGGCGCGCTGTGCGGCATGGTCGGCGTCTACGTCGTGCTCAAGGGCATGAGCTACATCGGCCACGGCCTGTCACACGCCATCTTCGGCGGCTTCGCCGCCAGCGCCCTGCTCGGCGTCAACTTCGCCCTCGGCGCTGGGGTGTGGGGCGTGGCCTCCGCCCTGATGATCAACGGCGTCACCCGGCGCCGGGTGATCGGCGCCGACGCCGCCATCGGGGTCATCACCACCGCCTCGTTCGCCTTGGGCCTGGCCCTGTTCGCCCTCTTCGGCCGGGCCGGCCGCAGCTTCGAGGCCGCCCTGTTCGGGAGCATCCTGGGCGTGGGGCCCGAGGACGTGTGGGCCATCCTCGCCGTCACCGTGCTGGTGGGACTGGTGGTGTTCTTCGGCTACCGGCAGCTGCTGTTCACGACCTTCGACCCAGAGGTGGCCGAGGCGTCCGGTGTGCGCACCGCCCGCGTCGACGCCCTGCTGATGCTGGCCCTGGCCGGCTCCATCCTCGCCACCATGCAGGTGCTCGGCGTCACCCTCATCGCCGCCACGCTGGTCATCCCCGCCACCGTCGCCCGCATGCTCACCGACTCGTTCAGCCGCATGTTGTTGCTCGCCACCGGCATCGGCGCCGTCACCGGCTTCGTGGGCATGAACCTCAGCTACCACCTCGACGTCCAGTCGGGCCCCACCATCGTGCTCGTCGGCGCCGCCCTGTTCGCCGTCGTGTTCGCCCTCACCGGCCGGCGTGGGCGCCGGCGCACCGCCGGCCTGGACCGGCACGCCACCACGCCGCTCGTGCCCGTCTCCTCCACGCCTCGCTGAGCTTGCGCCGACCGTGACCGCACCACCGGTCTCGACGCGGGGGCCACGGCGCTCTCCCGCGCTGTCGGCCATGGAGGAGGAGCGGGCAGCACAACTGGGGCAGATGAAGCGGCGGGCCACCGGGTTGTTGGTGGCGGTGTCCGTCGTCTTCGTGGCCCTGGCGGTCCAGCCGTCGGAGGCGGCGTGGGTTGGCTACGCCATCGCCACTGCCGAGGGCTCGATGGTCGGTGGCCTGGCCGACTGGTTCGCGGTGACGGCGCTGTTCCGCCACCCGCTGGGCATCCCCATCCCCCACACCGCCATCATCCGCCGGCGCAAGGACCAGTTCGCCGAGACGCTCGGCGCCTTCGTGCGGGACAACTTCCTCAGCCCCGCCGTCATCGCCGAGCGGGTCCGCGCCGCCCAGGTGGCACGCCGGACGGCGACCTGGCTCACCGAGCCAGGTACGTCCGAGACCGTCGCCGGCACGGTGGTGGACGGGCTGGTCGGCGCCGTCGACCTGGTGGGCGACGACGACCTCCACCGGCTCCTGCACGACGAGATCGACCAGGCGGTGCGGTCGGTCCCGTTCGGCCGGATCGCCGGTCGGGCGCTGGAGGCGGCCGTCGGTGACCAGCGACACCGTCCGCTCGTCGACGCCGGGCTCCGCGGTGCCGTCACCCTTCTCGACGAGCAGCGTGAGCCCCTTCGCCAGCGGTTCGCCGAGTCGTCCCCCTGGTGGCTCCCCGGCGCCATCGAAGGCCGGGTCTTCGACCGGCTGCTCGACGGCGTCCGGCTGTTGCTGGCGTCGGTGGCCGAGGATCCCGACCACGAGCTGCGGACCACCGTCGACCACCGGCTTCTCCGGCTGGCCGCCAAGCTGCAACACGACCCCGCCACCGCAGCCAAGGTCGACGAGGCGGTCACCGGCGTCCTCGACCATCCGGACGCCCGTGGCTGGACCCGCACGGTGTGGGCCGACCTGAGCCGGGTGCTGCACGAGCAGCGTGACGACCCCGGCTCCCGGCTGCGCATGCGGGTCGCCGAGGCGGTGCTGGCCGTCGGCCACCGCCTGGCCGACGACCCCGCCCTGCAGGAGCGGATCACCGCGGCCGCCGAGACCGCGGTCAGCTCCGCCGTCGAGCGCCACCGGGACGAGATCTCGTCGCTCGTGAGCGCCACCATGGCCGGTTGGGACGCCGACGAGACCTCCACCCGGCTCGAGCTGCTCCTCGGCCGGGACCTGCAGTTCATCCGCATCAACGGCACCGTGGTCGGCGGCCTCGCCGGCTTGGTGCTGCACACCGTGGCCGACGCCCTCGGTCGGGCGTGAGGCGGGCCTCAAGGGCGGCAGGCGGAGTTCCGAAACCCGACAGAGCATGATCCCTGCTCCTCCGATCACCAGCCGTTGCACCACGATGGTCAGAAGCTTCCCTTTCGCGGAAGTGTCCGACTGGGACGCCCGGCTGGAGGATCTTGCCGCACGAGCAGAGCGTGAGCGGTGGGACTACGTGGCGGTGCCCCAGCAGCACCCGCTCCCGGTCCTCGACGGCTACGTGCGCCAGACGCTGGCTCGCGTCCACGAGCTCGGCCGGGTGGCGGAGGTGTCGGATCGGGCGTGCTTCAACACGGGTCTGCTGACGCCGGACCAAGCGGAGATCTTCGGTGTCTTCACCACCAACGAGAACTATGACGCCAGCCGCCGGGTCTCCGGGACCAACAAGAAGTGGAGTCTGGCGTCCTGGGCCTGCAGCGGTGATCGGATCCTCACCGTCTTCCGGGCCCTGCCGGAGATGGCGTCGTACTGGAGCGACCCAGGCGAGCTCGTCCTCGACCCGGCTCTCCATGTCGAGCCCAACATCGACCACATCCTCCGGAACAACCTCCATCGGTTCCCGGTGGAGCTGGGAGGTCGGGTGGACACCGACGGCGTACCGCTCGATCGATCGCAGCACGCAGCCGGTGATGCCGGCGGTGCCCTGGCGCACAACAACAATGGCAACCAGCCCGACCACCAACCCGTGCCACTGGCAACGCGCAATGCGCTCGACGGTGCCGTGAAGCACAGCATCCGCTTGGCCCGCCGTAGCTACCGCGTCGCCGTGCCTCAGTTCCATCATGGTCACATCCAGCTCCTCCTCCCTCTGTATCTCCGCTCGGCAGACCGACCAGACGTCGCCCTCACGCTCGAGCGCCATGGTGACTGGTATCGCGC
>DASZDK010000072.1:0-16751 GCA_035942035.1 Acidimicrobiales bacterium | reverse complement strand
AGGTCCCAGACCTCGTGCTCGATGTCGTAGCCGGCCTCGGCCTGCTGGCGGTGGTCCTTCAGCTCCCGGTTGCGCCGCGACTGCTCCGAGCGGATGAGGTCGACCGAGCGCCCGTGGCACTGGGCCAGCAGGTACGACCGGAGCGACCCGCGCTCGGGGTCGAACTTCTCGGGCGAGTCCCAGAGGCGCAGGAACACCTCCTGCACGACCTCCTCGGCGAGCGTGGGATCGTTGAGCAGGCGCCGGGCCAGGGCGTAGACGGCTCCGGCGTGGCGCCGGTACGCCTCGGCCAGGGCGTCCTCCCGCCAACGGCCGATGGCAACGACCAGGGCGGCATCGCTCCAGAGGGTGAGATCGCGAGCGTCGGCCATGCTTTCGCTGTTCGACACTGCGGTACCCCCCGGATGAGGCACCGCGGTTTTGCCCACAAGCGCCGGGACCAAGGCTAGTGGCGGTGAGCCTATGATTTGGCCATGGCCACTGTCGAGATCGTCCCGTCCGTGCTCCCTGCCGACTTCTCCCGCCTCGGTGAGGAGGCGGTCGCGCTCGAAGAAGCCGGGGTCGACCGCATCCAGTGGGACGTCATGGACGGGCGCTTCGTGCCCAACCTCACCTTCGGCCCCGACGTGATCGCCGCCGTACGGCCCCACGTATCGGTCCCGTTCGAGGCGCACCTGATGGTTGAGCACCCCGAGGAGCTGCTCCACCGCTACGTCGAGGCCGGCTGCGAGCTGGTGATCCTCCACGCCGAGTCGACGATCCACCTGCACCGGGCCCTCACCATGGTCGCCGACTGCGGGGGAAAGGCGGCCGTGGCCCTCAACCCCTCGACGCCGGCCGAGGCCGTGCGCGACGTCCTCGACCTGCTCGACATGGTGTTGGTCATGACGGTCAACCCGGGCTTCGGCGGCCAGGCCTACATCGCCTCCATGGAGCCCAAGGTGGCCCAGGTCGCCGAGATGATCGCCGCCAGCGGGCATGACGTCGACATCGAGGTCGACGGTGGCATCAGCCCGAAGACCATCGCCGGGGCGGCCGGTGCCGGCGCCAACATCCTCGTGGCCGGCAGCGCGCTGTACAAGGACCCGGAGGGGCTCAAGCACGCCGTCGCCGACCTGCGGGAGCGGGCCGAGGCCGCCTACTCCGAACGAGCCGGCTCAGCCGCCTGAGGTGGTGGCGGTGCGACCGCCACCGTGCGGGAGAGAAGGGCTTCAGGGGGCGGCGGCGGCGGACCGCCGGCGGTGCAGCGTGATCAGCGAGCCGGCCAGCATCACCTCGACCTGGCGAGGCGACAGGCCGTGGTCCACGGCGAACGACGTGCCCTTGGTCCGGTTGTCGACCGTGAGGTCGAGCCCTCCCCGCACCCGCTCGGCCACCTCTTCGAGGTGCAACTCGTCGCCGGCCTCGACCGAGTCGTAGTCGGACGACTCGATGAAGGTCAGCGGCAGCACGCCGAAGTTGACCAGGTTCTGCCAGTGGATGCGGGCAAAGGACCGGGCGATCACCGCCCGCAGCCCCAGGTAGCGCGGCGCCAGCACCGCGTGCTCCCGGCTCGATCCCTGGCCGTAGTTGTGACCAGCCACGAGGAGGTGCCCGCCGGCGTCCTTGACCTCCAGGGCCCGGTCGCTGTAGCCGTCGTCGACCTGCCAGAAGGCGAAGTCGGCGATGCGGGGGATGTTGCTGCGGAATGGCAGCACCTGGGCCCCGGCCGGAAGGATCTCGTCGGTCGAGACGTCGTCGCCCATCTTGAGCAGGACGGGCCCGGTGATGTGGTCGGTCAGCACGTCGAACTCGGGGAGCGAGGCGATGTTGGGCCCCTTCACCAACTCCACCGAAAGGTTGTCGTCGCCCGGCAGGGGCGGCACCAGCATGGCGCTGTTGACGTAGCTCTTGGTCGGCGGGCGGAAGCGCGGATAGGGCATGTCGAGGGTCCGCGGATCGGTGATGACGCCGGTGAGCGCCGACGCGGTCGCCGTCTCCGGGCTGCACAGGTAGACCTTGTCCTCCTTGGTGCCGGAGCGACCGGGAAAGTTCCGGGGCATGGTGCGCAGGCTGATCTCGTTGGTCGCCGGCGCCTGCCCCATGCCGATGCACCCCATGCAGCCGGACTGGTGGATGCGGCCGCCGGCAGCGATGAGGTCGAGCAGGTACCCCTCGCCGGCGAGCGTCTCCAGGGTCTGGCGTGAGGCCGGGTTGATGTCGAAGCTCACCCGGTCGTGGGTCTGGCGGCCCTTCACCATCATCGCCGGCACGGCCAGGTCGCGCAGGCCCGGGTTGGCCGACGAGCCCAGCACCGTCTGGTAGATCTCGAGCCCGGCGACCTCCCGGACGGGCACCACGTTGCCGGGGCTGGACGGCTTGGCGATGAGCGGCTCCAGCGTGGAGAGGTCGATCTCCTCCTCCAGGTCGTAGCCGGCACCGGGGTCGGCCACCAGCTCCACCCAGTCGCCGCCCCGCTCCTCGGACTCCAGGAAGCGGCGGACCTCGGCGTCACTCGGGAACACCGTGGTGGTGGCGCCGAGCTCGGCTCCCATGTTGGCGATGACGTGGCGGTCCATGGCGCTCAGGCCCTCGAGGCCGGGCCCGTGGTACTCGAGGATCTTGCCCACGCCGCCCTTGACCCCGTGGCGGCGCAGCATCTCCAAGATGACGTCCTTGGCGCTGACCCACTCGGGCAGCTCGCCGACGAGGCGCACGCCCCAGATCGCCGGCATCTTGGTGTAGAGCGGTTGACCGGCCATGGCCATGGCCACCTCGAGCCCGCCCGCACCGATGGCGAGCATCCCGATGGCCCCCGCCGCCGGGGTGTGGCTGTCGGAGCCCAACATGGTCTTGCCGGGCACGCCGAAGCGCTGCTGGTGGACCGGGTGGCTGACCCCGTTGCCGGGCTTGGAGTACCACAGCCCGAACCGCTGCGCCGCGCTGCGCAGGAACAGGTGGTCGTCGGCGTTCTTGTAATCGGCCTGCAACAGGTTGTGGTCGACGTACTGGACCGAGACCTCGGTACGGACCCGCGGGAGGTCCATGGCCTCCAGCTCGAGCATGACCATGGTTCCGGTGGCGTCCTGGGTCAGCGTCTGGTCGATGCGGATGCCGATCTCCTCGCCCTCGGCGACGTTGCCCTCGACGAGGTGGGAAGAGATGAGCTTCTGGGCCACGTTCTGCGCCATGCGAGCAACCTAGCGCCGACGACCGCCAGCACCCCAGGTCGCAGTGGGCAATCAGGTCACACTCGCACGACGCCGGTGTCGACCCGTTCGGCCAACTCGGCGAAGCGGCACAGGGCGTTGACCAACCGCAACTGCTCGACGCGGTGGCAACGGGTGTGGAGCAGCGCCGGGTTGCACACCAACACGGCGAGCGTGCGGGCTCGGGACACCGCCACGTTGAGGCGGTTGAGGCTGAAGAGGAAGTCGATCCCCCGGGGCACGTCGTCGGCCGAGGAGCTGGCCATGGAGTAGACGACGACGGGCGCCTCCTGCCCCTGGAAGCGGTCGACCGTGCCCACCCGGGCGCCCGCCGGCAGCACCGACTGCAGTTCGGCCACCTGGGCGTTGTAGGGGGCGATCACCAGCACGTCGGCGATGGTGAGCGGACGCCGGTGACCGTGGCGGTCGCTGGAGGGCCGTCCGAGCAGTGCCGTCACCACCGCGGCCACCGCCGCCGCCTCCTCGGGGGAGCGGGTGCGGTTGCCGCTGGCGGTGACCGGGAGCCACCGCAGGCCGGCACCGGCCACCACCGGGCCTTCGTCCACCAGCTGGCGCTCGCAGGTGGGGTCGGCCCCGAGCCTTTCTCCGTAGGCGATCTCGGACACGAACCGGCACACCGCCGGGTGCATGCGGAAGCTGCGGCACAAGAACAGCCCCCGCTCGGGCGGGAGGGTGTCGTCGTCGCCCAGCACATGGCCCAGGGCCGATGCGCCGGCGCCCGGCGGGTGGATGCCCCGCGACGGTTGCGCCAGCTGCTGAGGGTCGCCCAGCAGCACCAGGTTGTCGGCGGCGCCGGCCACGGCCACGGCGTTGGCCAGGGGGAACTGCCCGGCCTCGTCGACCACGAGGAGGTCGAAGGTGCCGGCCAGGTCGTCGCGGGCGAACAGCCACGGGGTGCCCCCCACCACGTCGACCTCGCCGGCGTCGAGGGCGGCGAGGACCCGGCCGTTGTCGCCGGCCGCCTCGACGAGGGGAGCGCAGGCCCGGCCCCCGCCACTCGTGCGCTGCAGCACGCGTACCCCGGCCCCTTCTGCCGAGCTCCGCTCGCACACGGCGTCGAGCAGGTTGGCCACGGCGTGGTGGCTGGGGGCGCTCACGCCCACGCGCCGGCCGTGGCGGACGGCATCGACGATGACAGCGGCGGCGGTGACGGTCTTGCCCGACCCCGGCGGCCCCTGCACGGGCAGGTAGCCGCCGGCCAGGCGGGGCACGAGCCGGCGGGCGGCGTCCACGGACGCTTCGCCCGGTTGCTGGAGTGGCTGGCCCGGAGGGTGGCCGGCGATGGCCGGCACCTGACCGGCCACGAGGTGGAGCGCCACGCCGTGACCAGCCGGCGGTCGGGTGGGGGCGCCATCGGTGCCGGTACGAGCGACGACCTTCCCTACTCGGGCGACCGCCTGGCCCAGCAACGTGGTGTCGAGCGGGGGCGCTGGCACCAGGGACCGCGGATGCGGCGCGGCAGACCCCTTGCCCCGCTTGAGGTCGACCGTGCCGGCGGACGGGTCGAGGCCCGACACCTCGCCGGCCGGCTTCCCGGTGCGGGGGTCGACCGGGTGGTCGCCCACCCGGAGCTTGTGCTCCTGGGGCTCGAACCGGTAGCGGTGGACCCAGGACCGATCGACCTCCCCCACCATGCCCTCGTAAGCCAGCGGGGCGAGGGACTCGTGGTCGTCGGTGAGCTCGTCGTCGGAGCGGGCCAGCCGGTCGAACCATGCCCACCACTCGGACCTGGCCTCACGCCGGTGCCAGCCCAGCAGCTCAGCGAGGAGGCGCCGGGCCCGCTGCTCGCTGTCGTCGTGGGTGCGGTCGTCGGGGAGGCCGCCAGTGAGCGCGGCCGCCAGTGCCGCCGTGCGCGCGTCCGCCTCTGCCACCGAGGTCGACGGCGCGCCGGAGACCGGGAGTGGCCGGGACAGCTCGCGTCCATCGAGCGCCTCCAGCTCGGCCCGCCGGTCCTCGAGCCAGTCCCGCAGAGCCAGCGTCGAGCGGCAGTCCTCCTCGTTGTAGGCCCGGATGGCCTCCAGGATCGAGGGCCGTGGCGAGGCCAGCCACTGCTCGTAGGCCACGATGCTCGAACCGCCGTCGCTGATCTCCCCCTGCCGGGGGGCGAGGTACAGCGGCTCCAGCTTCTTGAGCCCGTAGCCCTCCTGGGAGACGAGCACGCCCTGGCGCACCACTCGGTAGAGGTCGACGAACACCCGCCCCCGCAACAGCCGGTCGACCTCGGCCTCCCGGGTGGCGTAGCGGCTCATCAGCTTCTTGAGGGCGGTCACCTCGTAGGGCGCGTAGTGGTACACGTGCAGGTCGGGGTCGTCGGCCAGGCCGGCCACCACGAGGTCGACGAAGGCTTCGAAGGCAGCCTTCTCCTCAGGCGGTGAGTGGGCCCAGAACCCGGTGTACGCCGGCGAAGCGTCGTCCGACGCGCGCCCCACCACCCCGAAGAGGTACTCGAGCCCGCCGTCGCCCGCCCACGGGTCACCCTCGATGTCGAAGAACAGGTCGCCGGGCGACGGCGGGGGCAGTAGGGCCAGGCCGCGGTCGTCCTCCGGGGGTAGGCGGAGGCGGTGGCGCACCCGCCCGTCGGCCTCCTGCGCCTTTTGGAGCCGGGCCTGCTCGCCCAGCCGGTCGAGGCTGCCCTGACGCAAGCCGGGTACCGGCGAACCCGGCGCCAACGCCGCCAGGTCGGCCACGGTGCCCACACCGGCGCGGGTCAGCTTGGCGGCGACGTCGCTGCGCAGGCCGGCGACGAGCGAGAGGTGGTCGTCGCGCCGGCGGCGGGCGTCGCAGCGCCGAGCCCACGTGCAGCGCTCGCAGAGCTCCACGCGATCCGGGTACGGCGCCGGCCCTGTCGCTCCGACCGCACGCTCGACGCGCTGGACGGCGACCCGGCAGTAGGCCAGGGCGTCGGTCACCCGGTGCCGATGGTGCTCGCCGTCGCCGGTGACGACCACCATCGCCTCGGGCCACGTGCCCTGGATGCGGGCGACCTGCTCGCTGTAGGCGCACAGCTGCAGCAGCGCTTCGGGCGTGGGCCGGCGGGCGAGCTTGGTGTCGACCACCTCGTAGCTCCACGGCCCCAGGCGACTGGGGGTGGCGACGCGCACGAGGAAGTCGGCGTGCCCACGCCAGCGCCCGTCGAAGAAGGTGGCCTGGTAGACCACCTCGGCGCCGGCGCCCATCGCCCGGGCGGTCGCCGCCGCAGCCGCTCGGAGCTGGTCGCCCGCCGGACGAGCGCCCTCGATGCGCACGACGCTGCGTCCCTCGGCGACGAGGCGGGCCAACTCCGACCGCTCGTGCTCGTCGCCCCGGCGGCGTAACACCTCGCCCTCGGGGTCGTCGTGCTCCGGTCGGGGCAGCTGGCCCACCGCCACCTGGCGCTCGAGCCGGGTGAGGTGCCCGCAGGCCAGGAAGTCGACCAGGTCGCTGGGGCTGAGCACGAGCGACCCGTCCACCACGTTCACGGCCTTCAGTATGACGAGACCCTGTGACGCCATACTTTTCGCCGGCGATAATCCGCCGGCGCCCGTTGCACGGAGCTGGACCAGCGGCGTTGGCTGCTCCGCCTGGCGGACTCCGCAGCGTCAGCTGCCGGACTCGCCCCGCTTGGAGATCACGTGGTCGATCTGGCCGTACTCCTGGGCCTCTTCGGCGGTGAACCAGCGGTCGCGGTCGGAATCGGCCTCGATCTGCTCGACCGTCTGACCGGTGTGGGCGGCGATGCGCTCGGCCATCATCTGCTTGGTGTAGGCCATCTGCTCTGCCTGGATGGCGATGTCGGCCGCCTGGCCCCGGACCCCGCCGGACGGCTGGTGCATCATGATCCGGGCGTGCGGGAGGCTGTAGCGCTTGCCGGGAGCGCCGGCGCACAGCAGGAACTGCCCCATCGACGCGGCCAGGCCCATGCAGATGGTTGCCACGTCACACTTGATGAACTGCATGGTGTCGTAGATGGCCATGCCCGAGGTGACGACCCCGCCGGGGCTGTTGATGTACAGCCAGACGTCCTTGCTGTCGTCCTGCCCCTCGAGGTACAGCAGCTGGGCGATCACCAGGTTCCCGACGGTGTCGTCGATCTCGCTGCCCAGCACGATGATCCGCTCCTGGAGCAGCCGGTTGAACACCTCGCCCTGGGGGGACCACCCCTGGGACTCCTTGGCAGCGGGAACGAGCGGGCTGGGGGTGGGGAGCTCCATGGCGGGCAGGCTACCGCCCGTGCGAGCGAAGGCACGGGCTGGCGCACCGGTGCCGGGACGACGGCGAGCGCCGGACCCGGTCAGGGAGGGCTGACCACCACCACCGGGCAGGGAGCGTGACGCAGCACGTGGTCGATGTGGTGGCCGAAGAAGGCGCGCTGGGTCACCGGGGCGCGGCTGGCCGCCATGACGATCAAGTCGACGCCGGCACGAGCCCGCTCGACCAAGGCCTCCTCCTCGTGGTCGGCCACGATGACCTGGGTGTGGACGGTGGCGCCCAGGTGATGACCCAGCTCGGCGATCGAGTCGACCAGCTCCTCACCCACCTGCATGGCGCTGCGAGTGGTCTCCTCGTCGCTGATGCGGGACTGCAGCTCGCCGCCGCGGACCACGTGCACCACGTCGACGACCGCCTCGCTTTGCGAGGCGAGCATGAAGGCCACCTCGGCAGCGGCCCGGTCGACCTCGCCCCCGGTCACCGGCAGCAGCACCCGCCGGAGCGGTCTCGTCTCGGCTCGCTCGGCCGGCTCGTCGCCATCGCCGGACTCCGCGTCCTTGCTGGCGGCCCGCACCACGAGCACCGGGCAGGTCGCCTCCTGCACCAGGTCATCGACCGCCCCGCCGAACATCTGGCCGTCGCTCCGTCGGCGCTCGCCGGTCGTGCCCACCACGAGGAGGTCGTAGCCCTGCGCCGCCTCGGCCAGGCCACGGCACCGAAGCGGTCGTCCTCGGCCCGCTCCCGGACGATGCGGCGCAAATGCGACTTGAGCAGGTCGAGGTGGCCCTCGATCTGAGTGAGGGCGTCCTCGGCCTCGTCGCCGTCGCGCTGGCCGTCGCTGTCCGCCTCGCTCTCGCCTTCGCCCTCGCCCTCGCCTTCGCCGGCCCGGCGCACGTACATGGTCGTGACCTCGACGTCCTGCCCGGCCACCAGCACATCCACCAGCCGGGCCGCCAGGCGGGTGCTCGGACGTCCGGCCGCCGGCAGCAGCACCCGCTTGAGATTGCCCACGAAGCTGTTCCGCTGGCGCTCCTCGGCCTCCAGGCGCTCCCGCTCCTCGTCGCCCATCTCCACCTTGCCCAGCGTCCAGCGCAGCAGAGGCGGGGCCATGAGTGAGGTGACGATGGCCATGACGACGATGATGGAGTACATCTCCTCGGTCAGGACCCCGAGGCTGAGGCCGATGGTCGCCACGATGATCTCCAGGGCCCCGCGGGCGTTCATCCCCGCGCCGAGCGACAGCGCTTCCCAACGGCCCAGGCGGCTCAGCCGGGCGCCGGCGTAGGCACCGGCGAACTTGCCGACGATGGCCACGGCCAGCACCACCAGGGCCACGGCGAACACCTTGGGGTCCCACAGGGCACCGAGGTCGACCCGCAGCCCGGCGGTGGCGAAGAACACGGGGGCGAACACGGCGAGGGTCAGCTGCTCGAACGAGTGGCGGGCGTGGTGGTCGAAGCGCTTGACCTCCCCCACGAGGATCCCCACGATGAAGGCGCCCAGCACTACCTCCAGGTGCAGGGCCTGGGTCAGCGACCCGAAGGCCAGGGCCATCACCATCAGCGTGGTGATCTTCACCGCGTCACCGCCGACGCGGTTGTCGACGAAGCGGATGGTCGCGGGCACCAGCCGCCGGCCCACGGTGAAGGCGAACACCAGCACGGCCGCCACCGAGAGGATTGACTTGACGGCGGTGCCGGCGCTCGCACCGCCGCCCGCCGCCATGCCGGCCACGACCGACAGCAGGATCCACCCCACGGTGTCGTCGATCATCCCCGCCGCCAGCGTGACCTGGCCGATGTCGCGCCGGATCACCTTCATCTCCATCATCACCTTGGCGATCACGGGGATGGCGGAGATGCTCATGGCCGTGCCGATGAAGAGCGCGAACACCACCGGCTGGTCAGGCCGGGCGATGAAGTCGCCGGGGAGCGCGAACCCGAGGGCGAACCCGGTGACGAACGGGATGGCGATCCCGCCGGCGGAGATGAGGGCGGCCCCCTTGCCCTTCCGGGCGATGAGGCGGACGTCGGTCTCCAGCCCGGTGAGGATCAGCAGCATGATGACGCCGAGCCAGGAGATGACCTCCAGGAGATGGAACTGCTCAGGCTCCTGCGGGAACAGCCACTCGAAGACCCCCGGCGCGACGGCGCCGAGCAGGCTGGGGCCGAGCACGAGGCCGGCGGTGAGCTCGCCCACCACCGAGGGCCAGCCGAACCGCACCGCGACCTCGCCGAGGGCCCTCGCCGTCAGCAACAGCAGCGCGAACTGGAGGATGACGAGCAGAAGAGCGTGGCCCGCCAGCGGCTCGATCATGTGCCACCACCCCGGTCGGCCACGGCGCGAACCGTAGACCCGCCGGCAGCTCGGCCCACCTTTGCCACCGGCTCGCTGGCGCCGCCGCCGCCTCCCGACGAGCGCGGCTCGTGCCGACGGAGAGACTCGAACTCTCACTGACGACGCCCTAAACGTCGTGCCTCTGCCAATTGGGCTACGTCGGCCAGGTGGCTGCGCTCAAGGGTAGGCGGGGGCCGGGGCCGGGGCGCCAGGTTTGCCGAGACGCCTGCCCGGGGTAGCCGAGCCCGACATGCACGCCGCCGAGACCGACCTGCCGGGCACCCGGGACTCCACCGTCAAGGTGGTGCCGCAGCCGTGAACGCCCCCATCGGGCGCCGGCGCTGGGCCATCGCCGAGGGGTACATCCCGTCGTGGGGCACGGGCCCGGAGCCAGACTTCACCAGCCACGAGACCGCCTGCATCCTCAACGCCTCCGACGACGACGCTTCCGTCGAGATCACCCTGTACTTCTCCGACCGGGAGCCGGCCGGCCCGTACCGGGTCACGGTCCCCGCCCGGCGCACCACCCACGTCCGCTTCAACGACCTGACCGAACCGGAGCCGGTGCCACTGGCCACCGACTACGCCAGCGTGATCGAGAGCGACGTGCCGGTGGTCGTGCAGCACACCCGCCTCGACTCCCGCCAGGCCGAGAACGCGCTGCTGTCGACCACGGCCTTCCCGGCTCCAGACTGATCGGCGTCCGATCCGTCCGCGGGTAGGACGGAGAGGTTCAGCCCTGCGTGGCACTCCGGGAGGGCGAGGTGCCGACGCCCACGGTGCCCGGCGGCGGCATCACCACCTCCCGCGTGCGGTCGTCGCTGCAGCGAGCACACGGCTCGGCGTGACGCCACGACGCCAGCCACCGAGTGCGGCGGGCGTCGAGGGCCACCCGGAAGGCGCCTGTGTCCGACTCATCCTCGAGCGCGTAGTAGCGCTGCCACGGGGCGGACACCGCGTTGGCGGGGTCGGTGCCGCGGGGCAGCCGGCAGAACTGCATGACGGTCGAGTCGAGCAGCCACAGGCTGTTGCACGACTCGATGCGGTCCATGTTGCCAACCGTACGCCACCCCGGCGATCACTGCAGGGGGCAGCCCTCCGGCGGGCTCACCCAGCCCGGGACGCCAGTCGGGCAGCGAGATCCCGAAACGCCCGCCCCCGGTGCGACACCGCGTTCTTCTCCTCGGGAGCGAGCTCGGCGAAGGTACGACCGTCACCGCCGTCGGGCACGAACACGGGGTCGTAACCGAACCCGCGGCTTCCCCGGGGGGCCTCGGTGATGCGCCCGTCGCAGGTCCCCTCCCCCACGATCTCGCCACCGCCCGGCAGCGTCACCAGGGCCACGGTCCGCCAGCGAGCCCGCCGTTCGGCCATGCCCTCGAGCTCGCTCAGCAGACGCCTGATGTTGTCCTCGAACGTGGCGCCGGGGCCGGCGTAGCGGGCGGTGTACACGCCCGGCGCGCCGCCGAGGGCCACCACCTCCAGTCCGGTGTCGTCGGCCACCGCTGCCTCCCCCGTGGCCTCCATCACCGCCTCGGCCTTGATGCGGGCGTTGTCGAGCAGCGTGGGGCCGTCCTCCTCGGGCTCGGGAAGGTCCTCGGGGCGAGGGAGGAGCTCGAGGCCCTCCACCAGTGCCAGCACGGCGGCGATCTCCGCCGCCTTGCCGGGATTGCCGGTGGCGAGGGCGATCCTCACCGGCGCGGCGGGGGTGGCTCCGAGAGCACCTCGGCCTGGGTCTCGAGGATCTGGCGGATGCCTCCCGCCGCCAGGTCGACGAGGCTGTCGAGCTCGGTACGGGAGAAGGCCGCGCCCTCGGCGGTGCCCTGCACCTCCACGAAGCGGCCACTGCCGGTCATGACCACGTTCATGTCGACCCCGGCCCGGGAGTCCTCGGCGTAGTCGAGGTCGAGTACCGGGACGGCGTCGACGACGCCCACCGACACCGCCCCGCAGGGATCGGTCATGGGGTGGGCCGGTAGCCGACCCGCGGCCACCAATCGGCTGAGCGCATCGTGCAGGGCGACGTAGCCTCCGCAGACCGACGCCGTGCGGGTCCCCCCGTCGGCCTGGAGGACGTCGCAGTCCACCACCACCTGCAGCTCGGCCATGGCCGTCAGGTCGGTGACCGAACGCAGCGAACGGCCGATGAGGCGCTGGATCTCCTGGGTCCGGCCGCTCAACCTGCCCTTCGCTGCCTCCCGAGGCACCCGGTCGCCCGTCGAGCCCGGGAGCAGGGAGTACTCGGCCGTCACCCACCCCCGGCCACTGCCCCGCAGCCACCGGGGGACGTCGGTGTCGACCGAGGCGGTGCACAGCACGCGAGTGCGCCCGAAGGAGACCAGCACCGAGCCGGCAGGGAGCTCGGTGAAGTCGCGCTCGAAGCGCACCGGACGCAGTTCGTCGTCGGCCCGCCCGTCGGCACGGCGTCCGGGAGTCGTCGGCGCCGTCACGGCGCCACCTCGTAGCTGGCGCCGACGGCGGCGACGTCGACGGGGAGCCCGAAGGCCTCGGTCGCCTCCGCCCGCGACCGCTCCCGGTCGACGCCGGGCTGGAGGTGGGTGATGACCAGGTGCCGGGCGCCGGCGGCGCGAGCCGAGGCGCCGGCCTGGGCGGCCGTGAGGTGCTTGGTCCGCCCTTCCTGGTCGGCGGCCAAGGACGCCTCGCACAGCATGAGGTCGACCCCCTGGCCCAGCTCCTCGAGCGACCACTCCGGCCCGGTATCGGCCGAGTAGCCCAACGACCCACCGTCGTCGGCCTCGATCCGCACCGCGAGGGTCTCCGGGCCATGATCGGTGCGGGAGAACGACAGGGTGAGCCCGCCCACCGAGGCCGAGTCGCCGGAGTGGACCTCGGTCCAGTCGAAGGCCGGCCCGAGCCGCCCGTTGACCTCGGCGGCAAGGCGCCGGACCTCGGGGGGAGACAGGACCACCACACCGGTGCGGGGCCGGATGTGGCGTACGACGTTGTGGTAGGGCAGGACGTCGACCCAGTGGTCGGGGTGGGCATGGGTGAGCATCACGGCGTCGAGCGAGTCGAGGTCGAGATGGCGCTGGAGGTTGGCCAGGGTGCCCGGGCCGGCGTCCAGCCAGATCGACGCTCCGCCGCCCTGGACCAGGTAACCCGAGCACGCTCCTCCGGGTTCGGCGTAGGAGCCGGAGCACCCCAGCACCGTCAGCGCGATGCTCACGTCCACGAGACCTGTTCGACACGCCCGAGCTCGGGTCCGAGCAGCTGGCGACCGAGCGACTCGAACCACCCGATGTCGCCGGACGACAGGAACACATGGCGGCCGGCGGCCGTCGCCGAACCACGGACGGGGGCTGGGTCTCCCAGCAGCGAACGGAGCTCGAAGGCGGTCTCGTCGGCCGAGGACACCAGCACGACCTCCCGCCCGACCACGTCGCTGATGGTACGGGCGAGGAAGGGGTAGTGGGTGCATCCCAGCAACAGGGCGTCCACACCCGCCTCGCACAGCGGGGCCAGGAGGCGCTGGGCGAGGACGTGCACCTGGTCCGATCCTGTTTCGCCCCGCTCCACGAACTCCACGAACCCCGGGCAGGCGGCGCAGCGGAGCTCGACGTCGGCGCCGGTGGCGGCCACCGCCCGCTGGTAGGCGCCCGAGCCGATCGTGCCCACGGTGCCGATGATCCCCACCCGCCCGTTGCGGGTGGCCGACACCAGGGCACGCACGCCCGGCTCGATCACCCCGAGCACCGGGACCTCGAGCTCGGCGCGCAGCTCGTCGAGGGCGGCCGCCGAGGCGGTGTTGCACGCCACCACCACGGATCTGACGCCGTGATGTTCGACCAGGAACCGGGCGATCTGGTGGGCGAACCTGCGGACCTCGTCCAGGGGACGGGGCCCGTAGGGGTACCGCGCCGTGTCGCCGAGGTACACCAGGTCCTCCTCGGGCAACAGGTCGATGACGGCGCGGGCAACGGTGAGGCCGCCGAACCCGCTGTCGAACATCCCGATGGGACTCCCCGAGACGCTCAGCTGGCGGTCCTGTCGCCATCGCCGGCCGCCGGGGCCCGCACGTCGAGGGTCGCCGAGGGCAGGAACCCGAGCGTGCGCTGCGGGAAGGGAATGGTGATGCCGGCAGCGTCGAGCTCGGACTTGACCGACATGGCCACGCCCGATCGCACCCGCCACAGCGTGGCGATGTCAGGGGCGTGCCAGAAGCGCAGGGCGAAGTCGATGCTCGACTCGTTGAACTGCTCGACCCATACCTCGGGCCTCGGGTCGGCCCGAACCCCGTCGACCGAGCGCACTGCTCCTTGCAGCACCCGTTGCGCCGCCGCCAGATCGGTGTCGTAGGCCACGCCCACACAGAGGGTGGTGCGCCGCCTGCCGCCGACCGTGTAGTTGGTGATGGGGTTGTTGAGCACCTGCGAGCACGGCACCAGCACCCGCTCGCCGTCGTAGGTGCGCACGATCACGGTGCGAAAGTTGACGTCCTCCACCGTCCCCTCGATCTCGTTGGTTTCGATCTGATCGCCCCGCCGGAAGGGCCGGCGGGACTGGAGCAGGATGCTGGCAAAGAGGTTCTCGAGGATGGTCTGGGCGGCGAAGGCGAGGGCCAGGCCGCCGATCCCCAGGGCGCCCAGCACGGGCCCCAGGCGGACGCCGAGGACCTGGAGGGCGTACACGATGCCGCCCACCACCACCAGGCCGCCGACCACGCGGCCGACGAGCTGGGCGGCGAGGCGGGTGCCGTCGCCCCGCTGGACGAACGAGGCGGTAAGGCGCTTGACCAGCTGGCTGAGCACGATGCCGCCCGCCAAGATGGCGCCCGCCCGCAGCCAGTCGCCGGTGGTCACCCCCTCCAGCGCTTCCGCCAGCTCGTCCTCGGCCTCCTCGACGGCGGCGAGCACGAGCCCGGAGGCGAACCCCAGCCCGCTGATCACGGCCTCAGAAGTAGATGAGGCGGGTCGCTCGCTCGGTCACCTCGTCGAGATCGGCGGTCCAGGCCCCGGTGGAGAGGTACTTCCAGCCACCGTCGGCCACCAGGGTGACCATGACCCCCTCATCGAGCTGTGCCGCGCCCCGGGCGGCGGCGGCCATGGCCGAGCCCGAGGAGATGCCGGCGAAGATCCCCACCTCGATGAGCCGGCGGGTCCACTCGATCGACTCACGCGCCCGCACGATCATCTTGCGGTCGAGCAGCTCGGCCCCACCGTTGTCGACGAAGACCGGTGGCACGAAGCCGTCGTCGAGGTTGCGCAGACCGTCGACCATCTCGCCGGCCGGTGGCTCGACCGCCCACAGCTGCACGGCCGGGTTGCGTTCCTTGAGGAACCGGCCCACCCCCATGAGGGTGCCGGCGGTCCCCAGCCCGGCGACGAAGTGGGTCACCTCGGGGCAGTCGCGCCAGATCTCCGGGCCCGTCCCCTCGTAGTGCGCCTTGGGGTTGGCCGGGTTGCCGTACTGGTAGGGGAAGTACCACTCGGGGTGCTCGGCGGCCAGCGCCCGGGCCCCCTGCAGGGCCCCGTTGGAACCCTCCTCCCCTGGCGACGGAACGATCTCGGCGCCCCAGACCTCGAGCAGCTGGCGACGCTCGACGGAGACGTTCTCGGGAAGCACCACGACCAGGCGGTAGCCCCGCACCCGGCAGATCATGGCCAGGGCGATCCCGGTGTTGCCCGACGACGACTCGAGGACCACCGAGCCGGGATGCAGCAGCCCCTCCTTCTCGGCCTCCTCGATCATGGCCTTGGCTGCCCGGTCCTTGACCGAACCGCCCGGGTTCTGGCCTTCGAGCTTGGCCAGGATCCGCACGCCCGGCGAGGGACTGAGGGCGGAGACGTCGACCAGCGGCGTGTTGCCGATGAGGTCGAGGACCGAATCGTAGGGGGCCACGCGGGGCCCGGCCTCAGCCGGTCCCGCCGGCCACGGCGGGGACGATGGAGACCTCGGCGCCGTCGCTCACGGGAGTGTCGAGGCCGCCGAGGTAGCGCACGTCCTCGTCGTCCAAGTACACGTTGACGAACCGGTGCAAGGCACCGTCGGGCGCCTTCAGGTGGTTGGCGGTGCCCGGGAACTGGCGCACCACGTCGTCGACCACCTCGCCGATCGTCGCCCCCTCGGCCGACACCTCGGAGAGGCCGCCGGCGTGGGTGCGAAGGACGGTGGGAAGGCGGACGCTGACCGGCACTGGGGCCTCCGGGAAAAGTCGACTGGATCGGTTGGGATTCTACCGAACGACGAGCTCGATCGGTTCCTCGGCGACCTCACCGTCGGAGATCCGGTAGGAGCGGGCCACCGGTTCGGGATGACGCAGCGACACGATGAGGAAGTGCCAGCTGGCGAGCAGGGCGGCTCGCTCCACGTCGGTGGGCGAGGGATAGGCGTCGGTGTGGGTGTGGGTGTGCATGACGCCCACGACCTCGAGACCGTTCCCCGATGCGTCGAGGTCGCGCTCCACCCGCAGGATCTCCCGGCCGTCGATGGCGTAGGTGCGGGCCGACCGGTCGGTGTTGGTGCAGGGCCGGAACGCCTCGACCAAGCCGTCGGGGCGGCCGACGAGGAGCCCGCAGGCCTCCTCGGGAAGGCAGTCGAGGCCGTGAGCCACCATCTCGATCCACTGCTGGCGACGCAGCCGGAGCACGACCGGCGAGGGTACCCTCGCCACGTGGCCCGCACCGACACCAAGGCCGGCGCCCGGCGGCCCGGCACCACGGTCGTGGCCAGCAACCGCCGAGCCCGCTACGACTACGACATCCTCGACACCTACGAAGCCGGCATCGTGCTCCAGGGCAGCGAGGTGAAGTCGCTGCGCACCGCCAAGGTGCAGCTCAAGGACAGCTACGCCTACGTCGCCGACGGGGAGGCCTGGCTCAAGGGCGTGCACATCGCTCCCTACGCGCACAGCCACGGCTTCGACGGCCACGACCCCGAGCGGCTCCGCAAGCTCCTGCTGCGCCGTCACCAGATCGACGAGATCCGCCGGCGGCTCGAGGCCGAGCACCTCACCCTCGTCCCCCTCTCGGTGTACTTCAACGGCTCCCGGGCCAAGGT
>DASZDK010000071.1:0-2037 GCA_035942035.1 Acidimicrobiales bacterium | reverse complement strand
CGACATCGCCCACCTGGCCCGCCACGCCCAGGACCAGTACGGCGCCCGGGTCGTCCTCGTCTCGGACACCTACCTGTCGCCGGCCCAGCTGCGAAGCGTCGTCGCCTGCGAGACCGTGGCCGACCTGGCCATCTCTGAGGTCTTCACCTCCAGCCGGTACGAGGTCAACAAGAGCACCGGCCTGTTCGACGTGATGCTCGACACCATGAAGGTGGAACCCGGCGAGGTGCTCCACGTGGGCGACCATCCCCACGCCGACATCGCCGCCGCCGAGCGGGCCGGGATCCACGCCGTCGCCTTCGAGAAGGTGCCCGAGGCCGTCCGCGCCGTGCTGGAAGCGGAGGCCATGGTCCGCACGGGAGACCGGGACACCTCCGTCGCCCCCGTCGACCCACACTGCGGCGACATGGGCCTGACCGCGCTGCGGGCCAAGTCCCTCCACCGGGCGGGCACGTCCGATCTCACCGCAACCGGGGCCTACTGGCGCTTCGGATCCCTCGTGCTCGGCCCCGTCTTCACCGGCTTCGCCGAATGGGTGCACCGGCGGGCGCAGGCCGAGGGGGCCACAACGGTCTACTGCCTGATGCGCGAGGGCGAGTTCCTTTCCCGGCTGCTCAACGGCGCCCGCCACTACCTCGGCTCGGAGGTCACCGCCGTGCCGCTGTGGCTCTCCCGGTCGGTGTGCTCCCGGGCATCGATCTTCGAGGCATCGGAGGAGGAGCTGTCCGAGTTCCTCCAGCGGCGCAACGCCCCCACGGTGCGGGGGTTGTGCGAGACGCTCGGCATCGGTCTCGCCCAGGTGCCGGAGCTCTTCGACCAGGCCGACGGCTGCCTCGACGAACCCGAGCTGCGCCGGCGGACACTCTCGGCCCTCTCCGGCCGGCCCGAGGTGCGAGCCAGCATCGTGGCGACCTCGGCCGAGCTGCGCCGGCGCCTGGTCGACTACGTGCTCACGACCGTGGGGCGTGACACCGAGCGGGCGTTGGTGGTCGACCTGGGCTGGGGAGGCACCATCCAGACCTACCTGGATCGTGCCCTGGCCGGCGCCGGATCCCGCCTCGAGACCGTCGGTCTCTACCTCCTCACCAACGACGCGGCCGCCGATCGCATGCTCGAGGGGGTGCAGGTCGAGGGCTTCCTCGCCGCCGGCGGCCTCCCCGAGCGGGCCGTGCGCTGGGTCATCCGCAGCCCCGAGATCGTCGAGCAGATCTGCATGCACGACGAGGGCTCGCTCCAGAACTTCACCGCCGACGCCGAGCCGGTGCTGGGGGAGACGAGCCAGAGCCCGGTGCAGGTCCTCCAGCGCAACGCCGTGCAGCGGGGCGTCCTGCAGTTCCAGCACTCGTGGGCGCGCTACTCGGAGATCATCCCCACGGCCCAGCGCATGCTCGACGAGCGGGGGCGAGAGCTCCTGTTGCGAATGGTCCTCCGCTTCGTCGTCGCACCGACGGCCGAGGAGGCCAACCTGTTCGGCGGCTGGTTCCACGACGAGAACTACGGGTCCGGTTCCCATGAGCCCGTGGTGGTGGACGACCTGGCTCGCAGCCTTCGGTACATGACCCCGACGCAGTTCCTGGAGCTGCCCATGACCAGGGTCTACTGGCCGTTCGGGCTGGCCGCGCTCTACAACCCGCCCCTGGCGGCGGCGGCGGCGGCCATCGCCGCCGGCGTGCTGGAGCCCCACGCGCTGGAGGGCGGCGACCCGGGGAAAGCCGGGGTCGTGCTCGATCTCGGTGCCGGGTTCCCGCCCGAGGGCGGGCGGACGGTGCAGGTCAACGGCACCGGTCTGCGGTTCGTGCGCGACGAGATCTGGGCCCAGCCCATCCGGGGGGTCAAGATCGTGCTGGGTGACGGCCCCGGCACCGCCCGCATCGACTTCATGCGCCTGGTCTTCAAGCTCCGTGGCCGTTCGGAGCCGGCGCAGGTCGACGTCGAGTGGCCCGAACAGTTCGACCAGGTTCGCTACGAGGACGCCGCCCGGTTGGGGCCGAACCTCGTCGTCGGTACTCGCCGCGCCCCCGCAGTCGTCTACCGCTG
>DASZDK010000070.1:0-4410 GCA_035942035.1 Acidimicrobiales bacterium | reverse complement strand
GCTAGGCGAGGGGGTCACGTGCTCGATCGAGACCGGCCGAGCCCTGATCGACGCCGGTCTGCACCCCGCCACCGGTGGCGACGGCACGTGGGTTTGCTCAGGTGACATGCTGCTCGAAGCATTGGCGGCGTGCGCGGGGGTAACGCTGGGCGCTGTCGCCACGTCGGTCGGCATTCCGCTGCGGGGCGGCACCGTCGCGGTAGAAGGGGACCTTGACTTCACGGGCACGCTGGCGGTCGACAAGGAAGCGCCGGTCGGGTTCTCCGACATCCGCGTGCGATTCGACCTCGACACGGACGCCGACGCCGATCAGCTCGACACGCTTCTGCGGCTGACGGAGCGGTACTGCGTCGTCGCCCAGACGCTGCTCCGCTCGCCGACACTGAAGATCACCCACACCTGACGACGACGCCCTCGTTCTCTGCTGCGTGCGTTCAACCACAGACCTTGGGCGCGAGCCACGACGTTCGAGGGTCGGCCGGGCCACCCGTTATCTGCAGTTCGTGCCCGCTCCATAACGAACGAGCCAGAGGGAGGAATGCGCGGGAGCTGGGCTGGGCGTCATCGCCACGCGCCCGAGCGCAGCGCGAAGCGGCGAAGCTTGCCGGTGGGCGTGCGGGGTAGAGCGGAGACGAAGTTGACGGTCCTCGGCGCCTTATAGGGAGCCAGGCACGACCGGGCCAGGGTCCGCAGCTCGCCCGCCAGCGCATCGTGCGGCCCGGCGTCGGCGGCGGGGACGACGAAGGCCTGCAGGCATGACGCCCCGTCGGCGTCGCGCACGGCCGCCACCGCCACCTCGGTCACCCGGGGATGGGTGCTCAGCAACTCCTCTATCTCCTGGGGGGCGACGTTGATGCCGCCCACCAGTTCGATGTCGTCGTTGCGCCCGTGGAGGTGGAGGAACCCCTCGGCGTCGAGCGAGGCCCGGTCGCCGGTGCGCAGCCAGTCTCCGCGGCGGGCGGTGGCGGTGGCCTCGGGCTTGTTCAGGTACTCGATCAGCAGCGTGGGGCCACGCACCTCGAGCGAGCCGATGTCGCCGGTGGGCACGTCGTGGCCCTCGTCGTCACGCACCGCCACCTCGTAGGGCGCGAGGGCGCGCCCGACGGTGCCGTCCCGCCACGAATCCAGGGTGTTGCTGGCGAAGGTCTGCCCGACCTCGGTCGAGCCGATCCCGTCGAGGATGGGGCAGGCGAGCAGGCGACGGGCCCGCTCCGCCAGGGCCACCACGAGCGGCTCGCCGGCGGAGACGGCCACCCGCAGCGACCGGAAGGCCTCCGGGCGACCGCCGGCGACCAGGCGGGCGTAGAACGTGGGCACGCTGTAGAGCACCGTCACCCCGCGGCGCCCGACCAGGTCGGCGATCGCGTCGGCGTCCGGTGGGCCCGGGTGCAGCACGGCTCGGCAGCCGGCCAGGAGCGGGAAGAACAGCGAGTTGCCGAGGCCGTAGGCGAAGTAGAGCTTGGAGACCGACAGCGACACGTCGTCGGGCCCCAGGGCGATGGCCTGGCGGGCAAAGGCCTCGAAGTAGACGGTGGCGTCGCCGTGACGGTGGAGGGCCGCCTTGGGCGCCCCGGTGGTGCCCGAGGTGTACTGGGCGTAGGCCGGAGCGGCGGCCCCCACGGGCACACCGGCGTGTCGGCGAGCATCAGCCAGGCCGGCGACCAGGGCCGGCGCCGCCAGCACCGGCGTGGGTCCGGAGAAGCGCCCGGCCAGATCCGCTTCGCACACGACCAGGGCCGGCTGCGCGTCTGTCGCCATGGCCCGGTGGTCGTCCTCGGTCAGACGGGGGTTCACCGGCACGGCCACCGCACCGAGGCGGAGCGTGCCGAGGAAGGCCCACACCAGCTCGGGGCCGTCGTCCAGGGCCAGCAGGACGCGGTGGCCCCGGCGCACGCCGTGGCCGGCGAGCACGCCGGCGGCACGGGCCGAGCCCTCGTGCACCTGGCCGTGGGTGATCACCCGCCGCCCCACGAGGTACGCCGGCTGGTCTCGCCACCCCTGCTCGTCCGCTCGCCGCTCGAGAACGGTGGCCAGATTCACGGCTCGTCACCAGAGGGGTGCTCGACGGCCACCGGTGGGCCACCGAACAGGTCGAACTCCGACTCGAGGGGTACCAGGTGTGGCTCCAGCGCCGGCCGGGCCACGGCTTCGAGACCGGCGGCGTCCCATCCCGAGGTGTCCACCACGGCGGCGGCCGGGCGGGGCTGGGACCAGATCGACACCTCCGCCCCCCGGGCGCCGAACACCTGGCCGCTGACCCCGGCGGCCGACGGCGAGCACAGCCAGGCGACGAAGGGAGCGATGTCGGCCGGCGTGGCCAGCCGGGCGTGACGCAGGTAGTCCCGGAGCTCGTCGGTGACCGGCGGGATGGACTCGGTCATGCGGGTGTGGGCGAAGGGCGCCACGTAGTTGACGCACACGTTCCGACGGGCGAGCTCCAGTGCCAGGGCCCGGGTGAGGCCGAACAGCCCGGCCTTGGCCGTGGCGTAGGCGGCCTGGCCCACGCTGCCCACCAGTCCGGCGGCGCCGCCCAGGTACACGATGCGCCCGTAGCCGCCGGCACGCACGTCGGGGAGCATGGCCCGGGCCAGCTCCACCCCGACGGAGAGATGCGACCCGAGCACCTCGGCCCAGTCGTCGGCCGACGCCTTGTGGGCCATGGCGTCGCGGAGGGTGCCGGCGGCGTGCACCAGCACCGTCGGGGGCTGGCCCGCCCACTCGGTCACTCGGGTGACGAGCTCCTCGGCGGCCTGCGGGGTGCGGGCGTCGACGTCGAGCGTCAGCGCCCGGCCGCCGGCGGCGCGGATCTCGCCGGCGCAGCGCTCGGCGGGCAGGGAGTCGGGCGCGCTGCCGTCCAGTGCCACGCCGGTGTCGTTGACGCACACAGGGTGGCCGGCGGCGGCCAGTGCCAGGGCGACGGCCCGTCCGATGCCCCGGCCGGCGCCGGTGACGACGCTGACATCGTTCACGGGGGCTCGCTGCGGCACGGCACCGGCCACTGCGCTCAGGCCTTGACCACCACTGGAGTGCCGAGCGGGAGGCCGATCTGCTCTACGAGCCGGGTGATGGTGGTGTTGGCCATCCGGATGCAACCGTTGCTCACGTTGCGCCCGACCGAAGACGGGTCGTTCGTCCCGTGGAGCCCGATCACGCCTTCACCGCCGGCGAAGTCGGTCAAGACGTTGGAGAAGCCCGACAGGCCGTAGGCGTAGGGGCCGTAGAAGCCGGCCGGGTCAGGCGGGCGGAGCAGCTCCTTGAGGTAGTAGATGCCACCCGGAGTGGGCGTCTGGTCGCCTCCCACGCCGATCGGCTCCTCCATGACCACCGCGGCCCCTTCGAACAGCACCAGCCGGCGCTCCGAGAGGGACAGCTCGATGCGGTAGTCGTGCTCGTACAGCTCCACTTCGCCGGACCGGAGCCACCCGGTGCTGCCGTTGGGCCGGAGCGGAAGGTAGACCTCCAGCCAGTCGGGTGTCTCTTGCTTTACCAGGAAGACCAGCTGCCCCCCCACCTCGGCGGCGGGGTCGAGCACTCTGGAGGCGCTGGCCCCCTCCGGGACTTGGTGGACGGCGACGGGCGCGGACGTCGTCGCCACCACGTAGGGAGGGGCCACGGAAAGGTCTGCCGCCGGTGGCGCCGGTGGCGGGGGGGTGAGGGTCGCCTCCGCCTTCGAAGGCGCAGGCGGCGCATCCGTGGTGGCACGGAGGGGAGCGGCGGTCGTCGCCGGCTCGGCCACCGCGGCGGCCGGGACCGATGGCGTCGGCACCATCGGAGGCCGGGCCTCGTCGCTCCCGATGCCCAGGGCCAGGACGCCAGCGATGAGAATCCAGCGCAGGATGGAGAATCGCTTGCGCACGGCGGGCCCGGGCGGTTCGGCGGTCGCCGCACCCGGTATGGAGGAGCCCCCGCCCGTCCACGCCGCCACCCACGGGTCACTCAGCATGGCGGACATGGGTGGTTCCTCCGTGGGGGCTGTGCCCGACCGCTCGATCAACCTGGTCGTGGTCTCTCCTCAGGCCGTCGGACGCGCCGGGAAGCTCGTGTCGCGCTCGGCCGACAGAGCATAAGGGTCATCAAGGGGCGAGCCAACAGAGTCTCCGAAACGGGATTATCCCACCTAGGGGCTAGATGTGGCCCGCGGTTGTCGACGCGACACGGAGATGTCAGTACTGTGTCGCCCGGCATGCCGCGACGCATGTCCCCCCAGGAGTCATTGCAGCCCCGCTGCAGGAAATGGAGACCACGACATGGCCTACTCACGGGTTGGAACCAGCCGTCAGCGGCTGACTGCCGGGCTGGCGTTCTTGGCCATGGTGCTTGCGGGTCTCTCGCAAGGTCCGGCCGGCGCCCAGCTGTCAGAGGTGACCGGGAGCGCCTTCGGCTTCTCGGCCAACGTCAGCCTCTTCGGGG
>DASZDK010000069.1:0-18367 GCA_035942035.1 Acidimicrobiales bacterium | reverse complement strand
TCCCGGAGACGCTGCTCGACGATCTCGGCGTCGGCGACGTCGATCCCGAGCTCGTCGTGCGGGAGTCGATGGAGTTCCTCCTCGAGCGTGAGCCGGCGTCGAGCATCCTCCCGAAGTTCTCGCTGGACGACATCCCCCGGTACTTCCCCGAGTACCACGACGAGCTCAGGGCCCGTTTGGCTGGCTGAGCGGGCCGACGGGGTGTCACCCCGTCACGACGCCGGGTACGTCGCGGGCGTGCACCACCCGCAGGACCGCCCCAAGGAGTTGCCCGAAGAGTTCCCGTACCGCGACCGGGCCCACGCCGGCCAGCTGCTGGCGGGGCGGCTCCGGCACTACGCCGGCCGGGCGGACGTGGTCGTGCTGGCCCTGCCGCGCGGGGGAGTCCCGGTCGCCCACGAGGTGGCTCGGGCGCTGCGGGCGCCCCTCGACGTGTTCCTCGTCCGCAAGCTGGGCGTCCCCGGCCACGAGGAGCTGGCCATGGGCGCCATCGCCAGCGGGGGCGTGCGGGTGATCAACGACGCAGCCCTGGCCGGCCTGGAGATCGACGAGGCGACCATCGACGCCGTGACCCGGCGCGAGCAGGACGAGCTCGACCGCCGGGAACAGCGCTACCGCCAGGGGCGGCCCCCTCCGGACGTCGCCGGCAAGGTGGTCGTCCTGATCGACGACGGCCTGGCCACCGGCGCCACCATGCGGGCCGCGGTGGCCGCCCTGCGGCGCCAGGGGCCGGACCGCATCGTCGTCGCCGTGCCGACGGCCGCCAGGCCCACGCGCGACCAGCTGGCGGCGGAGGTCGACGAGATCGTGGCCGCCGCCACGCCCAGTCCCTTCCGCGCCGTCGGCCTGTCGTACCTGGACTTCTCCCAGGCCACCGACGACGAGGTCGGTGGTCTCCTCGAGGCCTCGTGGGCAATGGAGCCGGCGGGCACCGAGGAGTCGACGGCGGGCAACGGCGACATGGGCCCGGCGCCCGAGGTCGACCAGGTGCACTCGGAGCTGACCATCCCGCTCGCCGGGGTCGCCGCAGGGGTGGCCCTGCAGGCCGGTCTGGTGGTGCCCCGCCAGGCCAGGGGAGTGGTGCTGTTCGCCCACGGCAGCGGCAGCAGCCGCCACAGCCCCCGCAACCGGCAGGTTGCCAGGGCTCTCCAGCAGGCGGGCCTGGCCACCCTGCTGGCCGATCTGCTCACCGCCGAAGAGGAACAGGTCGACGTGCGCACCCGCCATCTGCGCTTCGACATCGGCCTGCTCGCCGACCGCTTGGCCGTCCTGGCCGACTGGCTGGCGGCCGACGAACGCACCGCCGGGCTCCCCCTGGGTCTGTTCGGGGCCAGTACGGGGGCCGGCGCCGCGCTGGTCGCCGCTGCCCGGCGGCCGGCGACGGTGGCCGCGGTGGTGTCGAGGGGTGGCCGTCCCGACCTCGCCGGTCCCGCGCTCGACTCGGTGCGGGCGCCGACCCTGCTGATCGTCGGCTCGCTCGATGCCGAGGTGCTCGAGCTCAACCGGCAGGCGCTGGACCGGTTGGCCCACCTCGACGAAGCCGGCGTCGGGCGGCGCTTGGAGGTGGTCCCCGGCGCCGGCCACCTGTTCGAGGAGCCCGGCGCCCTCGACCGCGTCGCCCTCCTGGCCCGCTCCTGGTTCGAGCGCCACCTCGCGGGCACGGTGCCGGCCTAACGACGGTCGGCGAGGCGGTGTTCCACGGCGCCCAGCACGGCGCCGAAGACCAGGTGCACCGCCACCATGGTGCGTTGGCGGTCCGAGCGGTCGCCCTCGGGCGGGGGCAGGACCCCCAGTCGCGGGATCCATCCCTTGTAGCTCAACGCCCACACGGCCACGGCGAACCCGGTCCCCTGCACCACGGTGGGCACGGGGAGACGCAGTGCCCGGTGGACGACGGCGAAGAGGGCCCCACTGCCCACCCCGAAGCCCAGGTGGGCCAACGAGGCGGCGAGATTCTCCTCGCGCTCGGACAGGGTTCTCCCGGTCTCGCTCTCCGCCTCCTCCACCACCCGCTCGGGCGGCTGGGTGCCCATGGAGCCCTGGCGCTGGGCGATCAGCATGGGAACGCTCATGGCTCCGGTGGCCACCGCACCTGCCACCGCCCCCTCCAGCACCGTTCGCATCGTCTGCTGCATCAGATGCCGTTACCCTCGGTCGCCTCCGAGCAGACCGGGAGGCCGACATCGGCATCGAGTTCAACGCCTCGCAACGCTCCAGCCTGGGCATCGAGATGGAGCTGCAGATCGTCGACGCCCGGACTCGGGAGCTCAAGAGCGCCGGGTCGCAGCTCCTGGCGCTCATGGGCCGGGGCCACCCCGACGGCGCCCACCCCAAGGCCAAGCACGAGCTGTTCGAGTCGACGGTGGAGATCATCACCGGGATCTGCGGCGACGTGGCCGAGGCCCGCGCCGATCTGCAGGCCACCCTGACCGAGCTGGCCACCCATGCCGAGGAGCACGGGCTGGCGGTGCTGTGCTCGGGGAGCCATCCGTTCAGCCACTGGGGGGCCCAGGAGATCAGCCCGGATCCTCGGTACCACAAGCTCGTGGCCGAGATGCAATGGCTGGCCCGCCGGCTCCAGATCTTCGGCATCCACGTCCACGTGGGCGTCCGCTCGGCGGAGAAGGCCATCGCCATCGCCAACGCCCTCACCACCTACATCCCCCACCTGCTGGCGCTGTCGGCCTCCAGCCCCTACTGGCTGGGCAAGGACACGGGCCTCGCCTCCAGCCGCTCCAAGGTGTTCGAGTCGCTCCCCACGGCCGGGCTGCCCCACCGTCTCGCCGACTGGACCGAGTTCGAGGAGTTCATGGGGACCCTGCTGCGCTCCAAGGCCATTGCCTCCATCCGGGAGGTCTGGTGGGACATCCGACCGCATCCAGACTTCGGTACGGTGGAGCTGCGCATCTGCGATGGGCTGCCCCGGTTGACCGAGGTGGCGAGCGTGGCGGCGTTGAGCCAGTGCCTGGTCGACTGGATGGACGACCGGTACGACCGGGGGCTGGCCCTGCCGGTCCCCAAGGCGTGGGTCCTGCGGGAGAACAAGTGGAAAGCGGCGCGTTACGGGATGGAGGCCGAGATCATCGTGGACGAATTGGGGGCGTTGCGGCCCATCCGCACTGCCGTGGCCGACCTCGTCGAGGAGCTGGCACCGGTGGGGCGGCGTCTGGGTTGCGAGAAGGAGCTGTTGCGCACCCTCGAGGTGGTCGACGAAGGGCCGAGCTACGTCCGCCAGCGGGCAGTGGTGGCCGCCGGCGGCAGCCTCGTCGACGTGGTCGACGCCTTGGTCCAGGAGCTGCGCAGCGACTGCCCCGTGGGAGCGGGGCGCTGAGATGGGGTCGTCCGACCTACCGCTCGTCGCCATCCCCGCCGCCCACCTCCACTCCGGTCGGGTCGAGGGCTGGGGCTCCGGGGCGTTCGCCGCCGGTGCCGGCTACGTGGATGCCCTCCGCCGAGCCGGGGCCCGCCCGGTCATCCTCCCCGGCCCCGACCCGGAGCCGCCGGAGGATGTCCTGGCCCCGTTCGCGGGGTTGCTGCTGGCCGGGGGCGGCGACATGGACCCGTCGCGCTACGGCGAGTCCCCCGACCCGCGCGTGTACGGCATCGACCCCGACCGTGACGAGCTGGAGCTGGGCCTCGTCACCGCCGCCCTCGAGCAGGGCATGCCCGTGCTGGCCATCTGCCGGGGGGCCCAGGTCGTCAACGTCGCCCGCGGGGGGTCCCTCTACCAGCACCTGCCCGAACCCCTGGGCCGGGGCGCCCACGGCGACCCCACCGGAGGCGTGCTGGTCACCCACGGGGTGCAGGTGGCCGAGGGCAGCCGGCTGGCCGCCGTGGTCGGGAGGCACCGGGTGGCGCGCTGCACGTCGATCCACCACCAGGGGATCGACCGGGTGGGCGAGGGCTTGGTTGCGGTGGGCTGGAGCGACGACGGCCTGGTGGAAGCCATTGAGGCGACCGACGGCGACGGGTGGATGGTGGCGGTGCAGTGGCACCCCGAGGTGACCGCCGGCGACGACCCTGTGCAGCAGTCGCTGTTCGACGCCTTCACCTCCGAGGTCCGCCGGTCGGCCGCCCTCGTGTGACCATGACCACCGACGGGGTCGTCTCCGCCTTCGTGTCTCGGGGCCCCGTCCCCGGCCATCCCTCCCTGCAGGTCGAGGAGGACGCCTTGATCGTCGACGGGTGGTGGCCGGCGGCGCTGTGGCTGGGGCGGGAGGCATGCCTGGTGCGCCTCGACGAGAGCCCGGGCACCGCCGTCGCCGCTCAGCTGGCCGAGGCGCTGACCACTCGGGGAATGGTGGCGGTCGACGGCGATCTCGACGCACCGGTCGAGGCCGTGACCATGCAGCGCCTCGGCCTCATCGGTGCGACCTGGCAGCTGTGGGCCGCCGACGAGGCTGACGCACGAGCGGCGGTCGCCGCCGCCGCCACCGGCTGACGCTCGCCCGGCACGACCGACGACCGCCGGCGGCTAGCCGTTGGCGGTTGGCACGGCGGTCGTCGTCGTGTTGCCCGACGTGGTGGTGGTCGTGGACGGCGCCGTGGTCGTGGTGGTGGTGAACCCCGGTCGCGGCCGCGTCGGGCTCTGGCCGGGAGTGTTCCGGGGAACCACCTGGCTGGTCGTGGGCGACCGCAAAGGCGGCGGCGTGAACAAGGGCAGGGTGGTCGTGGGTTCCGTCGGCGGCGGGGTGGTCGCCACCGTCGGTGGCGGCGCCACCGTGGGCACGGTGGGCGGAGCTGGCGCCGGCGGCGGCTGGGGGAAGTCGTCGGGTGGTACGCCCTCGAGGGCGGCGGTCATGAACGCATTCCACGTCTTGGCCGGGATCGACCCGCCGGTGACCCGGTTGACACCCTTGATGTTGAACAGCGAGGTGGGCTTTTCCTTGTTGCCGATCCACACCGCGGTCGACAGCGTGGGCGTGTAGCCCACGAACCAGGCGTCACGCCACTCCTGGGCGGTGCCGGTCTTGCCCGCTGCCGGCCGGGCGATGTCGGCGGCGGTGCCGGTGCCGCCCGAGATGACGCCCTTGAGGATGTCGGTGACGTTGGCCGCCACCCGTTCGTCGAGCACCCGCTCGGGAGCGCGGTCGCGGTTGTCTTCCACCATCTCGCCGTCCGGCCCCTCGACGAAGGTCACGGGCGTGGGCGGCTGCCGCTGGCCGGCGTTGGCGAACACCCCATAGGCGGACGCCATCTCCAGCGGGGCCACCTCCTGCACGCCGAGCGCGTAGCTGATGCCGTGCACTTCGGGGTTGGCCACCCACGCCGAAGTGATGCCGAGGCGCTTGGCCATCTCGCCGACCTCGGGGATGCCCACGTCTCTGATGAGCTGCGCGTACACGGTGTTGTAGGACTGGGCGGTGGCCTCGCGCAGGTTCGCCTGCCCGCCGGCCGACCCCTCGTAGTTCTGCACCGTGCAACCCCTGTCGCCGGTGCAGCCGGGGACCCGGTACTCGCTGGGAGCGGAGTACACGGTGCTCTCGGGCATGCCCTGGTCGAGGGCGGTGGCGAGCACGAAGGGCTTCCACGACGACCCGGGCTGGCGGCCGGTGCCGCCCCCCTCGGCGTAGACGGCGTCGGGGTCCCAGCACGCCGCCGGCACGTCGATGACAGGCTCGAGCCCTGGCGGTGGCGCGGGGCAGTTGCCCAGAGCGAGGTTGACCTGGCCTCCTGGAGCCTGGAAGTCACGGCCGCCCACCAGGGCCGCCACGAAACCCGTCCTCGGGTCGACTGACGCCAGCGCCATCTCGATCGGGGGCTGCGTGCCGCCGAGGGCCTCCGCCACCGCGGCTTCGGCCATGTCCTGGATGCGGGGATCGAGGGTGGTGTGGACCTCGAGGCCGCCGGCGTAGACCCGCTCGCCGTACTTGTCCTCGAGGTAGCGGCGCACGTAGTCGACGAAGTAGGGGTACTCGCTCACCACGTCTTCGAGCGGGTAGACGACGGTCGACGGGCGCGGCGGCTCGCCCCGCTCGGCCAGCCAAATCTCGCGGTCGACCGCCTCCTCGTGCTCCTCGTCGGTGAGGTAACCCTGCCCGTGCATGGCGTCGAGCACCAGCACCCGCCGGCTCTCGGCCACCGCCGGGTTGCCCCGGGGCTCGTAGCGGCTGGGTGCGGGGATGAGGGCGGCCAGCAACGCTGCCTCGGAGGCGTCGAGCTCGTTCACCGGCTTGCGGAAGTACGACCTCGATGCCGCTCCCACGCCGATGGCCCCTTGGCCGAGGTAGATCTCGTTCAGGTACCTGAAGAGGATCTCGTCCTTGTCGACCATGCGGTTGAGCTGCTGGGCGAGCACCGCTTCTTGGATCTTGCGCTTGACCGTCCGCTCGCGGCCGACGTAGACGTTCTTGACGTACTGCTGGGTGATGGTCGAGCCACCCTGGACGACCTCACCGCCCTTGACGTCGGCGATGAGGGCCCGGACCATGGCCGACAGGTCGATGCCGCGGTTGGAGTAGAAAGACCGGTCCTCGACCGACACCACCGCCTGCTTGAGGATCTCGGGGACGTCGCTCGGCTTGATGGGCACCCGCTGGTCGAACTCTCGGAACACGGCGATCTCCTCGCCGTGGACGTCGTAGACACGGCTGAGCTGGCTGCCTTCCTGCGGGCGGGCGTCCGGGAGCTCGTCGAGGGCCGGCGGCGACAGCAGCGACTGGGCGACGACGGCGGAGACGCCCACGGGCACAAGGGCGGCAAGCACGAGGACGACCGCGGTGGCGGTCGCCAGTGCCCGGTGGGTGGTGTTCATCGTGGCCGGGGGCCGGTCGTTCGTATGGGCACCGCAACAGCCTACGGGCGGCCGGTCGACTCTCCCCGGCGCCGGTAGGCTCCGGCCGGGGCCGGGTGCGCCCCGGCCCGAGGAGCCGCGAAGAAATGCCGACCTTCCTGATCGTTGCCCTGTGCTTGCTGCTGGGCATCGGGGTGTACGCGGGCCTCATGGCCTCGGGCATCCTCCCCGGTGAGGACCGGGACGAGCGCCCCAGCCTCGGCGGCGGGGGCTTCGGCGGCGGGGGCGGGGGCGGGGTGCTGCCACGAGCGCCCCGTCTGGGGGAGCTGCCCCAGGGCTGCCTGATCGTGGTGATCGTGGTGGCGCTGGCGTGGTTCGTGGCGTGGGGAATCGTCCTGGTCCTCGCGCTGAACCTGCTGTCGACGACCTGACGGTCGTCCGGCCGGACGACGCCGCCGTCGCCGGGATCACTCAGCAGGGAGCGGAGGCCTCGGTGGACTCGTCGTCGGGGAGGAGGGCGCCGGCCAGCCGCCCCAGCTCCCGGTGTACCGCCTTCACTCGGGACCGGTCGGATGCGTAGCAGACGAAGGTCCCGACCTGGCGCCGGGTGACCAGACCGGCGTCGACCAGCACCGACAGGTGGTGCGAGGCCAGCGAGGGGGAGACGCCGAGTGCCTCGGCGAGGAAGCCCGCCGTGCGTGGCCCTCGGCGGAGCCATCGCAGCATCTGGAGCCGGTGGGGCTCGCCGAGCACGGCCAGGGTGGAGGAGATCCGCTCCACCTGCCTCGTGGTGAAGGCGCTGACCATGGCCGGATCTTAGGCCGTGCTCACACTCCGTGGGGGCCCCGCCGGTCAACGCCGGCGGCGATGGACGGAGACGGCGTAGTCGGCGTCGGCGGTCCACGGCTTGCGGTCCCAGGTGGACCAGCGTTCGGCCAGCTCCAGACCGGCGGTTTCACAGAAGCGGTCGTAGTCCTCGAGCGACACGCGTTCCTCGCGCAGCTGGAAGCCGGCGACCAGCGCGCCTCCAGGGACGAGGGTCGGTGCCAGGTTGGCGACCACGGCGTGCTCGGTCCCGGGCTCGACGAAGATCATCACGTTGCCGGCGAGCACGACGACGTCGAAGTGCGAGGCGGGCAGCTCCACCGTGGTCAGATCGCCAAGCCGCCAGTCGAGGCCCGACGCCTTGGCCCGGGCCGTGGCGAGCATCTCGGCGTCGGCGTCCACGCCCACCACGTCGATGCCGCGCCGGGCCAGCTCCCGGGCCACCCGCCCGGTGCCGCAGCCGGCGTCGAGCACCGACGTCGGCCCCAGCGATTCCACGAAGTCGGCCTCGCCGTGGACGTTGTGGCCGGCAGCGGCCATCTCGTTGAACCGGTGGTCGTACTCCTCGCCCCGGCGGCTCACGCAACGACGGTAGCGCCCGGCTGGCCGCAATCGGTGCCGGACCGCCTACCCTGCGCTCGATCCGAGCCGGGCGGCCACGGTCCTGGCGCCCGCGACCGGCGCCCGCTACGACGATGTCGGCCGGGCGGTCTGCGGGCTCGGGCCGTTCGACTGGGCCGGCGGCCCGGCGCGGGCCAGGCGGGCTGCGACCGCGACCACCACCGGTCGGGTCGGTGGGCGGGCCTGCGCCCCCAGCGGCTCGAGGGCGAAGAGCACCTCGGTGCCCGGTGGTCCCCCGTCGCCGGATCGGGCGGCGACCGTGGCCATCAGCGAGCAGGCGATCCCGTCGTCGAGCACCACCACCACGTCGAGCAGGCCGGCATCGACGTCGAGATAGGTGATGTCGCCCATCGAGTCGACGACCTCAAACAGGAGCCGGAAGGCCTCCCGGGGAGGAACGGCCCAGCGCAGGGAGTCGCCGGCGACGGTGACGGTCGGGAGACGTCCGGCCGGCGGTGGCGGGGCAGCGGGGTGCGGCCCGCTCCCCGCGGCGGGCGAGCGTCGCAGGGTGGCGTACGCCTGGACCAACCGGGCGGTTCGCCGGCCGGCGTCGGCCACGTCGGTCGCCACGTCCGGGTGGGTCCGGCGGAGCTGGCGGCGGAACGCGCTCCTGATCTCGTCGGCCCCCGCCTCCCGGCCCACGGCGAGGACGGCCCGCGCCTCGGCGGTGTCCACCTCCTCAGTGTGGCCGGGCGGGCCCCGGTTGCCCAGCGGCGACCGGGAACGACAGCGAGACGGCGAAGTCGCCGGCCTCGTCGGTCCACCAGCGGGCCAGCTCCAGCCCGGCGGCGGCCAGCTCGGCCTCCACGCCCGAGCGCCGGAACTTGGCGCTGGTCTCGGTGCGCAGGTCCTCGCCGGTGGCGAAGTCCACCTTCGCCTCGATGGCCGGCAGCATCACGTGCTGCGCCTCCAGCGAGCGCAGGCGCATCTCGATCCGTTCCGCCTCGGCGTCCCAGACGGCCACGTGGCGGAACCGGTCGGGATCGAAGTCGGCACCGAGGCGGGAGTTGAGCACTCGCAGCACGTTGGTGTTGAACGCGGCAGTCACGCCGGCACTGTCGTCGTAGGCGGCGACGAGGCGCTCCGGGCTCTTCACCAGGTCGGTCCCGAGGAGCAGTCCGTCTCCCGGCGCCAGGCTCGACGCCAGGCAGCGCAGGAACTCGGCTCGGGGACCGGGCTCGAGGTTGCCGATCGTCCCGCCGAGGAAGGCCACCAGCCGCCGCCCCCCGCCAGGCACCAGGTGCAGGTGGCGCTCGAAGTCGCCGACCACGGCGTGCACCTCGACCCCGTCGTAGTCCCGGGCCAGCTGGCCGGCAGCGGCCCGCAGGGTGGCCTCGCTGACGTCGAAGGGGACGATCCGCTCGAGGGAGCCGCCGGCGGCCAGGGCGTCGAGGAGGAGTCGCGTCTTGTCCGAGGTGCCCGAGCCCAGCTCCACCAGGGTCTCGGCGGGGCAGGCGGCGGCGATGTCGGTGGCACGGGTGGCGAGGATCGCGCGCTCGCGGCGAGTCGGGTAGTACTCGGGCAGGCGGGTGATGGCGTCGAACAGCTCCGATCCCCGGTCGTCGTAGAACCACTTGGGCGGCAGCCACTTCACCTCCGCGGTCAGGCCCCGGCGAGCGTCGTGGCACAGGGCCGCGGCCAGGTCGGCGGCGTGGAGGTGGACGTCGACCGAGACGTCGGCGCCAGCGCCGGCGCTCACCGTCGTCGCTCCGGGACCCGCACCGGCAGCGGCGCCACCGTCACCGCGGAGGACGTGGCGACCACCACCGAGCGGTCGGCGACCTCGCGCCAGCGCCGGTCGTCGTCCCACGGCTCGGAGGCAACCACCACCCGGCCACCGCCGTCCTTGCCACCGCCGTCCTTGCCACCGCCGTCCTTGCCCCCGCCGTCCGTGCCGGCACCGGTCTCGTCGAGCACGAACAGCGAGTCGCCACAGGTGGTGGCGGCGACGCTCGTGCCGTCGGTGAGCATCAGGTTGAGCCGGGCCGCAGCCACCTGCTCGACCGCGGCCAGCGCCGACGCCAGGGCCCCGGCGGGCTCGGTGCCCCGGTCGAGGGCATCGAGCACGAGGGCGAACACCACGGCGCTGTCGGCCGAGCCCTCGACCTGAGCCACCCGCCGATCGGACACCAGGCCCCGCAGGGCGGCACCCACGGCGCCGGCGAAGCCCTCCACCGCCCCGTTGTGGGCGAACAGCCACGGGCCCCACGTGAACGGTGGCGACCCGCTCTCCTCGACCGGCGCCGGCGGGGTGGCGCTGCGCACCGCCGCCACCACGGCCGTGGAGCGGATCAACCCGGCCATGCTGGCCAGCGACCGGTCGGACCAGATGGGCCGGTCGCTGCGGTACCGGGCCGGCTCCGGGCGGCGGTCACGGTCGTACCACCCCACGCCGAAGCCGTCGGCGTTGACCGTGCCGTGACGCTGGTGGCGGGGGGCGTAGGACTGGCGCACCAGCGAGTGCTCGGGAGCGAACAGCAACTCCTCGAGCGTCGCCGGCGGGCCAAGGTAGGCGAGGAGGCGGCACATGGCTACAGATCCCGTGCGCAGCGCACGCCGGCGAAGATCTGGCGTCGCACCGGCAGGTCCCAGTTGCGGAAGGTGGTGCGCACGGCGCTGGGGTGGGTGGCCCACGACCCACCCCGCAGCACCTTGTGGTGGGGGCCCCAGAACACTTCGGAGTACTCGCGGTAGGGGAAGGCCCGGAAGCCGGGGTGGGGCCGGAAGTCCGAGGCCGTCCACTCCCACACGTCGCCGACCATCTGCTGGCAACCCCACGGGCTGGCGCCGGCGGGGAAGCTGCCCACCGGCGCCGGCCCGAAGCGCAGCTGGCCCAGGTTGGCCTGCCCGTCCGACGGCGGGCCGTCGCCCCAGGGGTACCGGCGCTTGGTGCCCGTGGCCGGGTCCCACGACGCCGCCTTCTCCCATTCCGCCTCCGTGGGCAGGCGCTTGCCCCGCCAGCGGGCGTAGGCGTCGGCCTCGTACCAACAGACGTGCTGGACGGGTTCGTCCGCCGGCAGGTCCTCGTGCCAGCCGAAGCGCACCCGCGACCACGATCCCGGGCCCTGTCCCGTCCAGAACTGGGGGTGCTCGAGGCCGGCCTCGCTGCGCCACCCCCAGCCCTCGTCGCTCCACCACCGTCGCTCGTGGTAGCCGCCGGCCTCCACGAACTCGGTGAAGGCGGCGTTGGTGGTGGGGTGGGCGTCGATGCGGAACGGCGCCAGGTCGACCACGTGGGCGGGGCGCTCGTTGTCGTAGGCCCAGGCCTCCTCGTCGGTGCCCATGGTGAACGGGCCTCCGTCGACCACCACCTCCTCGCCCTCGCCCGGCGCCGGCGCTGATCCCGGCCGGGACGGGACCGCCGGCGTTGCCGCCGGCACCGGGCGGTACCCCCGGCCCTCCATGAGCTGGAGGGTGGCCAGCATGGTCTCGTCGTGCTGGTGCTCGTGCTGAACGACCATGCCGTAGACGAAGCCCCGGTCGAGCAGGGGGGACTCGGCGTCGAGCTCGGCCCGCTCCAGGCGGTCGAGGGCCCGGGCCCGCACGCTGGCGAGGTAGGCCCGGGCCTCGGCCGGCCCCAGCAGGGGGAGCGACGGCCGGTCGGCCCGGGGGTTGCGGAAGGCGTCGTAGAGGTGGTCGTACGTGGCGCCGACCGCATCGCCCCCCACGGCTCGCACCAGCCACAGGTCCTCGTAGTTGCCGACGTGGGCCAGGTCCCAGGCCAGCGGGGACATCAGCGGGGAGTGCTGGCGGACGAGCTCCGGCTCGGGAACGGGATCGAGCAGGGCGATCGAGCGCCGGCGGGCGGCGTCGAGCTCGTCGGCGAGGCGGGCCTTCAGGTCCATGACGACTCCAGAGGGAGAGGATCGGGCAGCAGGCGGCCGTGGCGTCGACAAGCGTCGAGCACGTCGTCGGCCGGGCAGCGGCCCCGGGCCACGAACCGGTCGAAGAACGCGACTACCGCCGAGATCGTGGCCTCGTCGGCGCCCAGCCGGGGCAGGGCGTCGAGGGCGACCCGGAAGCAGGTGGTGGCGGCGAGGGCCAGGCCGGGATGGGACAGGCCGTGGCGAGCGGCGTCGGCCCACATGCCGGTGGTGGCGGCGGTCGCCCGTGCAGCCTCGTCGGCGGCCTCCTCATCGTCGAACAGGGCGGTGACCACGGCGGAGGCCGCCCGCCACCACGGGTCGGGCAGCGAGTCGATCATGCGCAGCTCCAGCCATCCCCGGGGGCGGACCGGCGGGAACAGCGTCCCGAGGTGGTACTCGAAGTCGTCGAGCACCGGGAAGCCGAGCTCGTGGCCCTCCTCCATCCACCGGGCGAAGGGCAGGGGCGTCTCCATCGGATGAAAGCGCTCGGGGGAGGTACGGATCAGCATCACCTGCGCCGCCAACGCGTACTCCAGCCAGGCGCCGGCGGGGTCGGCGGTGCACGTCTCCGCCGGCCCCGAGCGCGAGGGATCGAGGGCCGCACAGATCGCCGCTCGCTCCGAGCGGCGCCCGGTGGTCGTGCCCCGGGAGAGCGGGGAGTTGGCGAACGTCGCCACCAGGGTGGGCCCAAGTGCGTGGCTGAGGCGCCAGCGCCGGGCCTGAGCGGACGCCTCACCGATGTCGACGTTGACCTGCAGGGCGGCCGTGCTGCACATCATGCGGACCCCGTCGTCGCCGTGGGCACCGAAGTACGCCTCCATGGCGCGGTAGCGGGGGTCGTCCACCACCCGGCGCCGGTCCCGCCACGGGTCGAGGCCGGTGCCGAGCAACCGGACGCCGGCACCTTCCACGGCTCCGGAAACCGTGGCCAGGTCGGCGCTGAGGGCGGCGCAGGCGGCGGCGATGCCGGCAAGGGGCGCCGAGCTGAGCTCGACCTGGCCTCCGGGCTCGAAGGTGAGCCTGCTGCCGCCGGCGAGGGGCGAGACCGTGGCCGCCGCGGCGCGTACCCGGGTGTGGTCGGGGCAGGAAGCGGGGTCGCCGGCGGCCACGGTGAGCTGCTCGAGCTCGATGCCGACGAGGCCGTGCTGTGCCGGTGCGAAGCACTGTTCCCGGACGAAGTGCTCGACGTCGGCCGCCCGCAGGCGGCGGCGAGGAGAGGGCACGCGGCGCGGCTAGCGGTGACCGAAGCGGGCCGACACCCAGACCGGGTCTCGGACGGGCGGAAGCCAGAGGTGGAGGCTGGGGCGGTCCATGAGTCTCCTTACCGTGGGGGGCGGCGCTTCGAGGCTAGACATCTACTCCGCCCTCGCCTCCATGCGCCACTTGCTCAGCGCCGGCGGACGCGGTCCCACACGCGACCGGCGCGCACCACCCAGGCGAGGCGGCCGGCGCTGGCGTAGGCCGACTCGACGGCGAGGTGGCCCACCGTGGTGGCCAGCGTGGGGTAGACGTGGATGAGCGACGCCAGCGTCGAGAGCTTCATCCCCTTGGAGACGGCCAAGGCCAGCTCGTGCACCAGCTCGCCGGCGGCCGGCGCCAGCACGTGCGCCCCCACGAGCTTGCCCTTGGTGGTGACGGCGATCACCGCGCCCTCGCTGTGCCCGTCGGCCCGGGCCCGGTCGGAGTGCGCGAGGTCGAGGCGGTGCACCTCGACGTCGTCGCCGTGGCGCTCCCGGGCCTCGGCGGCGGTGAGTCCGGCGTGAGCCAGCTCGGGGTCGGTGAAGGTGCACCAGGGCACCAGGTCGTCGACCTCGCCCCGGCCCGGGAAGAACATGTCCCGCACGGCTCGCACCGCCTCGTGGCCGGCGGAGTGGGTGAACAAGTAGCGCCCGGCCACGTCACCGGCGGCGTAGATCGATGGCACCGACGTGCGCATCCGGCGGTCGACGGTCACGCCCTTGCGAGTGGTCGCCACCCCGAGGTCCTCCAGGCCCAGACCGCCGAGGTTGGGGCGCCGGCCCACCGCCACCATCAGCTCCTCGGCCTCCCACCGCAGGAGCTCGCCGCCTCGCCGGCCGTGGACCACCTTGGCGCCTCCCTCGACGGTCACCCGCTCGACGTCGACGCCGGTCTGCAGGTCGAGGCCCTCCTCCCGCAGGAGGCGCACGAGCACGGCCACCAGCTCGGGCTGGTCGCGGCCGAGGACGCCGTCCATCTTCTCCAGGACGGTCACCCGCACGCCCAGGCGGTGGAGCGCCTGGGCCAGCTCGATGGCGATGGGGCCACCGCCGATGACGGTCAGCGACGCCGGCGCCCGCTCGAGCTCGAACACGTTCTCGTTGGTGAGGTAGCCGGCGTCCTCCAGGCCCTCGACCGGCAGCGTCACCGGGCTGCTGCCGGTGCACAGCAGCACGAAGCGGGTGCGAAGGAGACGGTCGCCCACCGCCAGGGTGAAGGGATCGACGAGGCGGGCCTCGCCGCGGACCACCTCGACGCCGAGGGCCTCGAACCGGCGGGGGTCGTCGTCGGTGCGGGCGATCTCGTCCTGCACGGTCCGCAATCGGTCGAAGACCGGCTTGGTGTCGAAGGCGACGTCGGTGGGAGGCAGGCCCCACTGGTCGGCGGTCCGCAGCGTGTGGGCGACCTTGGCCGAGGCGAGAAGGGCCTTGCTCGGCACGCAGCCGGTCCACAGGCACTCGCCGCCGACCCGGTCGCGCTCCACCACCGCCACCCGCAGGGGCAGGGAGGCGGCGAACTCGGCGGCGGCCATGCCGCCCGAGCCCATCCCCACGATCACCACGTCGTAGCGAGAAACCATCGAGCGAGCGTACGCTGCGTCGGTGACCGACCCACGGATCGAGGACCACGCCGTCGGCGTCGAGCTGCAGCTGACCGAGCTGGTCGAGCGACGGGAGCGGGCGCTGGTCCAGGGCCGCACCGAGTTCGCCGAGTCGCTGCAGCCCGAGATCGAGGCCCTCCAGGAGGAGTTGGCCCGCACCGCCGAGCTCATCGCCAACGAGCACTTCGAGCGCCCCGAGATCACCGAGGAGGGCGGCGGCTGACCATGGCCAGCGCCACGCCGTCACCCACGCCCAACCCCAACGCCACCAAGTACACCCTCGACGTGACCCTGCCGGCCACCATGAACCTGGCCAGCGTCGAAGCGGCCGAGGCCGAGGACAACGCCTTCGCCGCCACCGTCCTCGCCACCGAGGGCGTGGCCTCGGTGTTCGGCACCGCCGACTTCGTCACCGTCACCCGCCATCCCGGGGCCGACTGGGCGCCCATCACCGCCGCCGTCCAGGCCGCTGCTGCCGATCACCTCTGACCGCTCAGCCCCTTCGCGTCACCACGGTCTCGGCCGAGGCCACCCACGACCTGCGGCGCAGGGTCCTGCGGGGCGGGCGGCCCGATGCCGACGTGCACTTCCCGGAGGACGATGTCCCCGAGACCTTCCACCCGGCGGTGCTCGACAGCGAGGGGCGGCTGGTGGCCGTGGCCACCGTCAGCCCCGCCCCCACGGGCCGGCGCCCCGGCGCCGCCGCCTGGCGCCTCCGGGGCATGGCAGTCGAGACCGAGCTGCAGGGCCGGGGCGCGGGCACCCTGCTGCTCGACGCCGTGGTTGCCCGGGCCCGGGCCGCCGGCGCCGAGGTGCTGTGGGCCGACGGGCGCGACAGCGCGCTCGAGTTCTACCGCCGGCGGGGCTGGTCGGTGGAGGGGGAGGGCTACCTCACTCCGGCCACGGGCATCCCCCATCACACCGTGGTCCTCGACCTGCCGCAGCCGCTCGTGACTGCGGGGCAAACGCCGGCAGGCGTCACGCTCGCTGGCGCCATGGGTACCGTCGAGCCATGACCTTGCCCGACCGACTGGAGGTGAACCGCAGCTGCGCCATCCCCCTGTCCGAGCTGCAGTGGCGCTTCAGCCGCAGCGGGGGCCCCGGCGGCCAGCACGCCAACACGGCCGACACTCGGGTCGAGGTTGTCTTCGACGTGGCCGCCTCCCCGTCGCTGGGGTCGGAGCAGCGCCGGCGCCTGCTGGAGCGGGTTGGGCCCGAGGTGCGGGCAGCGGCGGGAGACGAGCGCTCGCAGGCCCGCAACCGGGAGCTCGCCCTCGAGCGGCTGCAGGCTCGGCTGGCGGCCGGGTTGCGGGTCGCCCGGGCCCGGCGTCCCACGCGCCCCACCGGCGGGTCCCGGAGGCGACGCCTGGAGGCCAAGCGCCGGCGCTCTCAGGTCAAGCGGCTGCGTCGCCCGCCGGAGGGCATGGAGTGATCAGGCTGCCTGCAGATCGTCGACCCGGCGGATCCGCACGACATCGGCGGTGCGGAAGCTGGCCAGTCGCACGCTCCAGCAGTCGACCACCCGCCGGCCGGCGTCGGTGCTGAAGAAGGTGGTGAGGGGCCCTTCCAGCTGGTAGGTGTCGGCCCCCACCACCAACTCGCTGCCCCCGTCGCCGATGGTCACCTCGTAGCCCACCACCCCATGCTGCGACCACCGGCCTGGGGGCATCCAGAGGAGAAGCCTGTGTTTTTCGCCCCGTCCCGGAAGGTTGTCCCCAGCGCAGGCCCGCCGGGGGCGAGGTGAGGGCGTGAGCCGCGTGGCCGGCGGCGCGGCGGAGGCCGAGCTGGCCCGGCGTGACCCGGTGATGGCCGCCCTCGTGGCCCGCCACGGCCCGTGCCCTGTCGCGGCGGGGCAGGTTGTGGCCACTGGGCACTTCGAGCGGCTGGCCCGGACCATCGCCTCCCAGCAGCTCGCCGGGCGGGCGGCGGCGGCCATCTGGTCGCGGGTGCGGGCGCTGGTGCCGGGGGACCTCGACGCCGGCGCCGTGCTGGCCCTCGACCCCGACCAGCTGCGTGGCGCCGGGTTGTCGGGGGCCAAGACCCGGGCGCTGCTCGCCCTGGCCACCCGGGTGGCGGACGGTGCGCTCGACCTCGAAGCGGTCACCCACCTCGACGACGAGGCGGTGGTGAGCGTGTTGGCGCAGTCACCGGGCATCGGCCCGTGGACGGCGCAGATGTTCCTGATCTTCCAGTTGGGTCGCCCCGACGTCTGGCCCGTCACCGACCTCGGCGTTCGGCGGGGCTACGCCCGAGCCTGGCAACTCGAGGGGGTGCCGTCGCCCACCCTCCTGGAGGCTGCCGGCGAGCGCTTCCGCCCCTGGCGCTCGATCGTGGCGTGGTACTGCTGGCGGGCGGTCGACGTCCCGCCGCCGGCGCCGGAGGTTTCGCCCCTACCTACTGGTAGGTAGCCTTGAGGCATGGACTCGGACGCCGCTCTTCTCCACGAACTGTCCCCCGTCGCCGAGGAGATGCTCGAGCGTCATCTGTCGAACGCCAAGGAGTGGTTCCCCCACGAGATGGTGCCCTGGAGCCTCGGGCGCGACTTCGAGCCGGGCGAGGAGTGGGACGCCTCCGAGGCACCGATGGACGAGGCCGTGCGCAGCGCCTTGTTCGTGAACCTCCTGACCGAGGACAACCTCCCTCACTACTTCCACACCATCGACCGCCTGTTCGGCATCGATGACGCCTGGGGGGCGTGGACCCACCGCTGGACCGCCGAGGAGGGTCGCCACGCCATCGTGATCCGCGACTACCTCACCGTGACCCGCAGCGTGGACCCCGTGGCCCTGGAGCGGGGCCGCATGCTCCAGCTGGCGGCGGGTGAGGTGCCGCAACCGGAGAGCGTGGTCGACGGGCTGGTGTACGTCACGCTCCAGGAGCTGGCCACCCGCATCGCCCACGGCAACACGGGGCGGATGCTCGACGACCGGCGGGGCCGTGACATCATGGCGCGCGTCGCCGGCGACGAGAACCTGCACTACGTCTTCTACCGGGACATGACCTCGGCGGTGCTCGAGGTCGACCCCTCGGCAGTGGTGCTGGCCATCGACCGCCAGGTCCGGGGCTTCGAGATGCCGGGCACCGGCATCCCCGACTTCGCCGCCCACTCCAAGGCCATCGCCAACGCCGGCATCTACGACTTCGCCAGCCACTACGAGAAGATCCTGCAGCCGGTGGTGCTGGGCCACTGGGGGCTGGAGTCCATCGAGGGTCTCGACCCGGAAGCGTCCGAGGCCCGCGAGCGGGTGCTCCGCTACATCCAGCGGGTGGGCAAGGCGGCCCGGCGTGTCGCCGACCGCCGCCAGGCTCGCATCGAGGAGTCCAAGGAGCGCCCGCCCGCCCTGGTCTAGGTCTGCCCAGGACGGACCATCCGGCGAGGCTCAGGTGGGGCAGGCGCGAACCAGCTCCGCCTCCTGCCACCCCCAGTCGACGATCCTGGCGCCCTCCACGGCAGGAGCGGTGCCGGGCTCGGCCGAGCTCGGG
>DASZDK010000068.1:0-35050 GCA_035942035.1 Acidimicrobiales bacterium | reverse complement strand
CGCGTCGTCCCCCGGTGGGTGTTCGAGGCCGTGCCGCCGGACAAGCTGGTGGGCTACACGATCGAGATCCGGCTCAACGAGGTGGTGTGCGAGCGTCGTCTCACGACCAGCGTGCGCACCATGGCCGGCGTCCAGCACAGGACCAAACGGGACAAGCTCGGCGCCGGCGACGGCTTCCGCCAGACGTGGTCGATGTACAAGGCGCTGTTCTCGCAGATGAAGCCGGTGGGCGACATCCGCTGGCGAACCTACTGGTTCTACCTCCGGGGCCTCACCATCGACGACTAGCCCTGCGGAGTCCGCCAGGCGGAGCAGCGACGAGGACTGGTCCAGCTCCGTGCCAACGGGCGCCGGCGGATGATCGCCGGGGACGCTGCGGAGCCCGCCAGGCGGAGCAGCGACGAGGACTGGTCCAGCTCCGTGCCAACGGACGCCGGCGGATGATCGCCGGCGAAAAGCGATTGCCGATACCATGCACGACCCGTGGCTGGGCCGTGGACGTTTGCCGGGGAACCGCCTGCCGTTGGTCAGGCGGGCTCCATCGTGACGCTCGTCGAAGGATCGACGTTCTGCATCTCCAGAGGCGCCGGCGACATCGAACCCGGCCTGACCCACGGCCTGTTCTTCCGCGACACACGTTTCCTCTCCGGTTTCGAGCTGCGTCTCAACGGGCTTGCGCTGGAGCCGCTGTCCTCGTACGTGGCCGAGCCGTTCAGTGGCACGTTCGTGTCCCGCGCCCGGCCCCGGCCGGGCCGGGCCGACAGCACGCTCGTGGCCTTCCGGTCCCGGTACGTGGGTCAAGGCATGCGCGAGGACGTGACCGTGCGCAACTTCGGCCACGAGCCGGCGATCTGCACCATCGAGATCACCGTCGACGTCGACTTCGCCGACCTCTTCGAGGTCAAGGAGCGCCGCGTCGATCTCGTCGGTGAGCGCACGCTGAAGGCCGACGGCGACCAGCTGCTGTTCGGCTTCCGTCACGGTGACGCCCGGCGGGGGACGGCGCTGACCTTCCACGGCTTCTCGGTGATGGAGCACCACCGGGCCATGGCCGAGGTGGTGATCGAGCCCCAGGGGACGTGGAACGGCTGCGTCGAGGTGGCGCCCGTCATCGAGGGCGAGCAACTGTCCCCGCTGTACCGCTGCGGCCGACCGGTCGCTCGGGCCACCCCCAGCGAGCGGTTCCAGCGCTGGCGCCGCCAGCTGCCCACCGTGTCGTCCGACCACGCCGGCCTGGAGGCCGTGGTGGCCCGCAGCCAGGGTGACCTCGGGGCGCTGCGCATCTTCGATCCCGACTTCCCGGAGCGGGCGGTCATCGCCGCCGGGGCGCCCTGGTTCATGACGCTGTTCGGGCGCGACTCACTGCTGACGTCGTGGATGGCGTTGCTGGTCGACCCCGAGCTGGCGCTCGGTGTGGTGCAGACGTTGGCTCGTTTCCAGGGGGAGAAGGTCGATCCCGAGACCGAGGAGCAGCCGGGGCGGATCCTGCACGAGATGCGTTTCGGCACGGCGGCGTCGCTGTCACTCGGCGGCGGGCAGATCTACTACGGAACGGCGGACGCCACCCCGTTGTTCGTGATGCTCCTCGGAGAGCTCCGGCGATGGGGCCTGGCCGCCGAGCAGGTCGACCAGTTGCTTCCCCACGTCGACCGGGCCCTGGAGTGGATCACCGAGTACGGCGACGTCGACGGTGACGGCTTCGTCGAGTATGAGCGGTCGAGCGAGAAGGGCTTGCGCAACCAGGGCTGGAAGGATTCCTGGGACGGCGTGCGGGCGGCCGACGGCCGGTTGGGCACGGGCCCCATCGCCCTGGCCGAGGTGCAGGGCTACACCTACGCGGCCTACGTGGCCCGGGCCCACTTCGCCCACGAAGCCGGCGACGACGACGTGGCCGTCACCTACCGTAAGCGCGCCGCCGAGCTGAAGACGGCGTTCAACCGGGACTTCTGGGTCGAGGACCGGGAGTGGTTCGCCCTCGGGCTCGACGGCGCCAACCGCCAGCTGGACGCCTTGGCGTCCAACATGGGGCACTGCCTGTGGACCGGGATCGTCGATGCCGACAAGGCGGCGACGGTGGCCCGCCACCTGCTGTCGCCGGCGATGTTCAACGGCTGGGGGATCCGCACGCTCGGCACCAACATGGTCGGCTACAACCCCATCAGCTACCACAACGGTTCGGTGTGGCCCCACGACACCGCCATCATCACCGCCGGCCTGATGCGTTACGGCTTCGTGGACGAGGCCCATCGCGTGTTGCTCGGGCTCATCGACGCGGCGATGGCCGTCGGCGGCCGACTGCCCGAGCTGTTCGGCGGCCTCGACCGCAGGGAGCTGCCCATCCCGCTGGGCTACCCGGCGTCGTGCTCACCCCAGGCGTGGGCCGCCGCCGCGCCCTTGCTCCTGGTGCGCCTGATGCTGCGGTTCGACCCCTGGCTGCCCCACGGCAAGCTGTGGCTGTCGCCGGTGGTACCCCCCAGCATCGGGCGCCTCCGCGTGGGCCACATCCCGCTGGGCGGCGGTCGCATGGCCGTGACGGTCGACGGCGACGACGTGGAGGTCGAGGGCCTACCTCCCGGGGTGGAGCTGGTCAGGGAAGCTCGGGAGCCGCTGTCGGGCGAGGTGCCGCCGACGAGCTGACCAGCGACTCGAACAGCTCCAGGTGCTCGGCCACCATCCGGGAGGTCGAGAACCGCTGCTCCACCGCTGCCCGGCACTTCCCCCGGTCGATCTGGTTCAGCCGGCCCACGGCGTCCACCATCTCCCGCCGGTTGTCGCACAGGAAGCCGGTGACCCCGTCGTCGACGATCTCGGGAGCGGCGCCCTCCGGGAAGGTCAGCACGGGCGTGCCGCAGGCCAGCGCCTCGATCATCACCAGCCCGAAGGGCTCCGGCCAGCGAATGGGGTTGAGCAGGCCGGCGGCGCCGGCGAGCAGCTCGTACTTGTCGGATCCGCCGACCTCGCCGATGTACTCGATGTCGCCGCCGAGGAGCGGGCGTACCTGTTCTTCGAAGTACTCGTGCTCGAGGGGCTCGCGCATCTTGGCGGCGATGCACAACGGCATTCCTGCCTGTTGCGCGATGCGCGCCGCCCGGCGAGCCCCTTTGTCGGGGGCCATCCGGCCGAGGAAGAGCAGGTACCCGCCGTCACCGGCTCCGAAGGGCAGCTCGTCGACGTCGATCCCGTGGTGAATGACCTTGGCGATGGGCACGCGGTCGGCGAAGCTGGCCTGTGACTCGGAGATGGCGATGACCGAGACCGTGGGGCCCACGGCCCGGTAGATGTCCAGCAACTCGTCGTTGAAGGGGCCGTGGTTGGTCGTCACGATCTGGAGGTTCGGGAACCGGGGCCCGTAGGCGGGGCCGGCCATGGTGTGGTCGTGGACGATGTCGAAGTCCTTGAGCACCTCGTAGGCCCGCACGACGTGGCGGAGCTCGGCGGTCACCGAACCGATGCGGACCTGCTCCGAGCGCTCGAACACCCATTGCTTGGGCACCGGGCAGGTCGAGTCACCGGTGGCGAACAGCACGACCTCGTGGCCGGCGGCGTGGAAGCCCCGGGCCAGCCGATCGACGATGGTCTCCGTGCCCCCGTAGGTGGGGGGCGGGACCGGGACCCAGGGCGGAGCGATGATGCCGATGCGCATTCTGTGGTGCTACCCACTCGCCGTGGGCCTGACCCACGGGGCGTGGGCCTTGGCGACGCCGTCGGTGGGCCGCTCGGTTTCACCGTGGCCAGGCGACGCTAGAAACTGCCGTCCTCGTGCGGCAACGGCGCCGGCTCGGAGCGCCGGCGCCGGCGGACGAGCCACAGTGCGGTGAGCCCGAGGGACAGGGCGGTGAGCGGCACCACGTTGTCGGCCGAGAACGCCAGCAAGAGCTCGATGGGGCCGGAGAAGGCGTCCCCGAACCGGCGCAGCACCACGATGGTGGCCAGAGTCCCGACGATGTTCAGGGTGAGGAAGACCGCCGTGCGCATGCGGGAGATGCCGGCCAGCATGCACACCACGCCGCCGGGCGCCACCGCCACCAGCAGCCACCCCACCCGGTGGAAGTTGCGCTGCACGGCCCGCAGGTAGGCGCCCCCACCCACCTTGTCGTCCACCCAGGCGATGGCGCCGTCGCCGTACCAGCGGCCGAGCATGAACAAGAAGGGGTCCTCGAGCAGCCGCCGGCCCAGGCCCACCAGCACGTAGGGCACCACGTCGATGCTGGTGGAGGTCAGCACGAGATGGCGGGTGGTGGCGTTGAGGCCGAGGAGCAACAGGGGATGGCGCACCAGGAGGGTGGGGGCGAGGGCGTTGCCCACCACCGCCGAGGTGGCGATCACGGCGAGGCAGGCCCCCACCACCAGCAGCCGGCGCCGGCCCGGATCATGACGGGGGCCGGCCCCGGCGCGGGCTTCCATCGCCACGACGGTACCGACGTCGCCGCCTTGTCATCGGCGCCGATCGGTGCCAGACTTCCGCCGATGTCCGTCCGCCGCTCCCTCGTAGCCATCACGTAGCGCACGCCGCGATCCCCGCGCGTGCGCCAACGACCTCCCGGCCGGGAGGTCGTTCCAGTTTTCCGCCACCGTCGACCCGAGAGCCCAGGAGCACCATGAAGCTGACCGGAGCCCAAGCGCTGATCAAGAGCCTGGAGATGGAGGGGGTCGAGGTCATGTTCGGCCTGCCCGGAGGAGCCATCCTCCCGGTCTACGACCCCATCATCGACAGCTCCATACGGCACATCCTGGTGCGCCACGAACAGGGTGCCGGCCACATGGCCGAGGGGTACGCCCACGTGACCGGGCGCCCCGGCGTGGCCATGGTCACCAGCGGTCCGGCCGCCACCAACATCGTCACGCCCCTGGCCGACGCGTACATGGACTCCATCCCGCTGGTGGTCATCACCGGGCAGGTGGCCTACTCGTCCATCGGCTCGGACGCCTTCCAGGAGGCCGACACCACGGGGATCACCATGTCGGTGACCAAGCACAACTGGTTGGTCACCAATGCCGCCGACATCCCCCAGATCGTCAAGGAGGCGTTCCACATCGCCAGCACCGGCCGGCCGGGCCCCGTGCTGATCGACGTGCCCAAGGACGTCAGCAACCAGATGATGGACTGGTACTGGCCCGAGTCGGTGGACCTTCCCGGCTACAAGCCCAGCTCCAAGGGCCACCCCCGGATGATCAAGGAGGCGGCCCGCTACCTGCTCGAGGCACGCCGGCCGGTCATCTACGCCGGCGGCGGCATCCTCAAGGCCCGGGCGGCCGAGGCCCTGCGAGAGCTGGCCGAGCTCACCGGGATCCACGTGGTGACCACCCTCATGGCCCGCGGCGCCTTCCCCGACGACCACCCGCTGTGCCTGGGCATGCCGGGCATGCACGGCAACTACACCGCCGTCACCGCCATGCAGCAGGCCGACCTGCTCGTCGCCTTGGGCTCTCGCTTCGACGACCGCGTCACCGGCAAGGTGGACGGCTTCGCCCCGGACGCCAAGATCGTCCACGTCGACATCGACCCCGCCGAGCTCGGCAAGGTCCGCCGTGCGGACGTCCCCATCGTGGGCGACTGCCGGCTGGTTATCGAGGAGCTGGTGCAGGCGGTGCGGGCGCTCTCGAGCGGCGGCGTCGAGCCTCCCGACCGCGGCCCGTGGAACGCCACCATCGGAGACTGGCAGGAGCGGTACCCCCTCGCCTACGAGCCGTCGGCCGAGGGCCACGCCCTCAAGCCGCAGATGGTGCTCGAGCACCTGCGCGACTCCACCCCCGATGACACCATCGTGGTCTCCGGGGTCGGCCAGCACCAGATGTGGGCGAGCCAGTACTGGCGCTTCAACCACCCCTACACGTGGGTCAACTCCGGCGGCCTCGGCACCATGGGCTTCGCCGTGCCGGCGGCCATCGGCGCCAAGGTGGGCCGTCCCGACCGAATGGTGTGGGCGGTCGACGGCGACGGGTGCTTCCAGATGACGGCCCAGGAGCTGGTCACCGCCGCCGCCGAGCGCATCCCGATCAAGGTGGCCATCCTCAACAACGCCTATCTCGGCATGGTGCGCCAGTGGCAGGAGATGTTCTACGACGAGCGCTATTCCGAGGTGTACCTCTCCCCCGATCTGCCCGACTACGTGAAGTGGGCCGAGGCCATGGGCTGCGTGGGGCTGCGGGCGGAGACACCCGAGGACGTCCAGCCGGTGATCGACAAGGCCAACGCCATCAACGACCGACCGGTCGTGATCGACTTCCGCACCGACAGCCAGGAGAAGGTCTATCCCATGGTGCCGGCCGGGCAGTCGAACGACGCCATCGTGGTCCCGCCCTTCCAGGAGGGCCGGCACGGCGAGGGCGGGCACTGATGGGCGGCAAGCAGCACATCCTGTCGGTCCTGGTCGAGAACAAGGCTGGCGTGCTCGCCCGCGTGGCCAGCTTGTTCGCCCGCCGCGGCTTCAACATCTACTCGCTGGCGGTGGCGCCGACCGACGACGAGCGCTTCAGCCGCATCACCGTGGTCGTCGACGTGGAGGCCACGCCGCTCGAGCAGATCACCAAGCAGCTGTTCAAGCTGGTGAACGTGGTCAAGATCAGCGAGCTCGAACCGGCGGCGTCGGTCGAACGTGAGCTGCTGCTGTGCACCGTGCGGGCCGATCCGGCCGTGCGCGGCCAGGTGATCGAGCTGGTGCAGATCTTCGAGGGTCGCATCCTCGCCGTTGGCACCGACGTGCTCACGGTGTCGCTTGAAGGCCACCCCGGCAAGGTCGACGACTTCGAGGAGCTGATCCGCTCCTATGGCATCGTCGACCTGCAGCGCACCGGTCGGGTGGCGCTTCCCAAGCTGGTCCGCCGCCCTCCCACCAAGGCGTTGCGGGTGAGCTGAACGCTCCCACCACCACGATCCGAAAGGACTTCCCCATGGCTGCAAAGGTCTTCTACGACGCCGACGCGGACCCGGAGCTGATCCGCGCCCGCCGGGTGGCGGTGATCGGCTACGGCTCGCAGGGCCACGCCCATGCCCTCAACCTGGCCGACGCCGGGGTCGACGTGCGGGTGGGCCTGCGCCCGGGATCGTCCTCGCGGGCCAAGGCGGAGGCGGCCGGCCTGCCCGTGGCCGACGTCGACGCCGCGGTGGCCGAGGCCGACGTGGTGATGATGCTGTTGCCCGACACCGAGCAGCGAGCTGTCTACGAGGCCTCCGTCGCTCCGCACCTGACCGAGGGCGACGCCCTGCTCTTCGCTCACGGCTTCAACATCCGATTCGACCAGATCACCCCGCCCGCCGGCGTCGACGTGGCCATGGTGGCGCCCAAGGGCCCCGGCCATCTCGTCCGGCGCACCTACACCGAGGGAGGCGGAGTGCCGTGCCTGATCGCCGTGGCCCAGGACGCGTCGGGGGGCGCCCGCGATCTGGCCCTGTCCTACGCCTCAGCCATCGGCGGCGCCCGGGCGGGTGTGCTCGAGACGACCTTCGAGGAGGAAACCGAGACCGACCTGTTCGGCGAGCAGGTGGTGCTGTGCGGTGGTCTCACCGCCCTCGTGCAGGCCAGCTTCGAGACCCTGGTCGAGGCCGGGTACCAGCCGGAGTCGGCGTACTTCGAGTGCCTCCACGAGCTCAAGCTCATCGTCGACCTCATGTACGAGCAGGGCATCACCGGGATGCGCTACTCGATCTCCGACACTGCCGAGTACGGCGACCTCACCCGCGGGCCGCGCATCGTCGACGAGCGAGCCAAGGAGGAGATGCGCCGGGTGCTCGGCGAGATCCGTGACGGGTCGTTCGCCGAGGAGTGGATCGCCGAGAGCCGCGGCGGCCGGCAGCGGTTCAACCAGCTGCGGGAGCAGGGTTCCAGCCACCAGATCGAACGGGTGGGAGAGCGGCTCCGGGAGATGATGCCGTTCGTATCCGGCGGTCGCCAGCGGGTCCAGGACGTCTCGGGCGGCTGATCCGCCGGCGAGCGGGACGGCCGCGCGCGCGAGCGGTAGCCTCAGCCCCGATGAGGGGCAGGCGCCCGCGCCTGGATGTCGCCGACCGGGGGCACTGGTCCGCGGCCGCGCTCGACGCGGCGGCGGACGGGATGCTCGCCATCGACGAGCGCGGGCGCATCAGCTGTGCCAACGCCGCCGCCGGGCGGCTCCTGGAGCGTCGGGTCGACGAGCTCGTGGGTGCCGACGCCCATGAGGCGTTGCCGGTGCTCGGCGACGACGGTGAGCTGCACCCGCGCTGGCGATCCCCAGTCCTCGCCGGTCTCCAGCCGGAGGCTGCTCCATGCACGGCGCAGCAGCTGATCCTCCGTCCCGGCGGGCCAGCTCTGGGCGTCGAGCTGTTCACTGCGCCGGTGCGCGACGGGCGACGGGCGGTGGGGGCGCTGATCTCGTTTCGCCCGGCCACGTCACCGGGTGGGCACGACTACGGCGACGAGGTGCTGCGCATCACCGAGCGCGAGCGGGCCCAGCGGGAGTTCCTCCAGCAGCTCCAGGAAGCGGTGCGACCGCGGGAGCCGGTGGTGGACCACGTCGACCTCGGCGTGCACTACCTGCCCGCCGATCCCAACGCCCCCTCGGGCGGCGACCTCTACGACTGGCAGCTGCTACCCGACGGTGACCTGCACATCGTGGTGGTCGACGTGATCGGCAGCGGCGTGAGCGCCACCAAGGATGCCTTGGCCGTCGTGCACGCCGTACGGGTGCTGGCGCTCGAGGGGTGCCCGATCGACCAACTCGTGGCTCGGACCGACACCCTGCTGGGCGGGGGCCATCCCGGTCTGGTCGCGACCCTGCTCATCGCCCGCTACACGCCCTCGACCGGGCGGATGATGGTGGCGGGGGGCGGCCATCCCCCGATGCTCGTCGTCTCTGCGGACGGTGAGGTGCGGGAGGTGGTGGCGCCCGGCATCGCCGTGGGGTGGCCGGGGGCGGGCAGCTTCGAGGTCGCCGAGATCGTTCTCGACCGCTGCGAGCTCGCGCTGTTCTACACCGACGGCCTCGTCGAGGCACGCAGGGACATCCTGGCCGGGTTGTCCGACCTCAAGGCGGCGGTGGCCGAAACCGCGACCTATCCGGCCCGCCACCTGCCGCGCGTGCTCGTCGAGCGAGCCCTGGAGGGCGCCAACCGGCGGGACGACACGCTGGCGCTCGTCCTGCGCCGACGGGCGGCGCCTGCCGGTCCTCCTGGCCGGCTGCTCGACCGGTTCGACCACCGCTTCTCGCCGCAGCTGGCGGCGGTGCCCGTGGCTCGCCACCTGTTCGACGAGTGGCTCCGCCAGCAGGGTGTCGAGGACGTCGACCGGGAGGACCTGCTCGTGGTGGTGTCCGAGCTGTGCACCAACGCCGTGCGCAGCGCCGGCGGCAAGCGGAGCAGCCTGCACCTGCGGGCCCGGCCGGACGCCGACGCCCTGGTCATCGAGGTGGACGACGACGGAGCCGGCTTCGACGTGGCCCTGCCCTCGGTCGACGAGGTGCCGCCGGTCGAGCAGACGTCCGGGCGGGGGTTGTTCATCGTCCAGTCACTCGTCGACCAGTTCGACGTCTCGCACGCCGAGACGGGCACCACCATCCGCTGCACCAAGCGGCACCTGTTCGCCACGTCGGCGGCATGGGCGCCTCGGTGAGCGGCCCCGCCCAGGGCTCCAGCTTCTCGTTCGAGGCCACGGCCGACGGCGCCCGGACCTTGGTGGCGCTGGAGGGCGAGATCGACGCCTACACCTCTCCCCGGCTGACGCAGGGGTTCGCCGGGCTCGGCGACGTGGCCGGGCGCCATGTGGTCGTCGACCTGGGCGAGGTCGGCTTCGTCGACTCGGCCGGGTTGTCGGCGCTGGTCGCCAGCCTCCAGGCAGTGCGCGAGGACGGCGGCGCCGTGTCGCTGCGCTCGGTCAGTCGCCAGCTCACCAAGCTGTTCGAGATCACCGGGCTGAGCCGGATGTTCTCCATCGAGTAGACGCAGGCTCGTTTCGCTCGCCGGAACGGCAGGGTGCCGCCTTCGGCGGCGCTGTCTTCCGCTCCGCCGTAGGCGGAGGGTGGTCAACCTGACAGGGCGGTGGCGACGTGGTCGATGCAGGCGGTGAGGGCCTCGACGTCGTCCGGGTCGACGGCGGGGTACATGCCCACCCGTACCTGGTTGCGCCCCAGCTTGCGGTAGCTGTCGGTGTCGACCACGCCGTTGGCCCGCAGGACGGCGCACACGGTGGTGGCGTCGACGGTCGGGTCGAGGTCGATGGTCCCCACCACGGTGCTGCGCTGGGCGGGATCGGCCACGAAGGGCCGGGCGTAGTCGCTGGTTCCCGCCCACGAGTACAGGGTCGTCGAGGAGCGCCGGCACCGGTCGGCCGCCCAGTCCAGGCCCCCGTTGCCGTTCAGCCAGCGCAGCTGCTCGTCGAGCAGGAACAGCGTGGCCAGTGCCGGCGTGTTGAGGGTCTGGTCCTTGCGGCTGTTGTCGATGGCGGCGCCGACGTCGAGCGTGGGTGGCATCCACCGCCCGGAGGCGGCCACCTGCTCGGCACGTTCGAGGGCTGCCGGAGAGAACGCGGCCAGCCACAGCCCCCCGTCGCTGGCCAGTGCCTTCTGCGGCGAGAAGTAGTACACGTCGACGTCGAGGGGGTCGAACAGCATGGCTCCGGCCGCCGACGTGGCGTCGACCGCCACCAGTCCCGCCTCCGGCGACACCCCCTCGGGCCGGCGCGGCGTCATTGCCACACCGGTCGATGTCTCGTTCTGGGTGAGGGCGTAAAGGTCGACCTCGGGGTCGGGCGTGGCCTCGGGATGGGTCCCGAGGGGCGAGGTGATCACCTGCGGCGCCTCCAAGTGGGGGGCATCGGCCACCGCGCTGGCGAACTTGGACGAGAACTCGCCGAAGCTGAGGTGCTGGCTGCGCCGGGAGATGAGGCCGAACAGGGCGACGTCCCAGAACACGGTGGCGCCACCGTTGCCGAGCACGAGCTCGTAGCCGTCGGGCAGGCGGAGCAGCTCGGTCAGACCCCGGCGGGCCGACGCCACCACCTGCTTCACCGGCGCCTTTCGGTGGCTGGTCCCCATCCACGTGGTGGCCACCGAGGCCAGGGCGGCCAGCGCCTCCGGGCGGACCTTGGACGGTCCCGACCCGAAACGACCGTCGGACGGCAGCAGGTCGGTGGGGATGCGGATGTCGGGCACGGTCGTGGAAGTCACGCCGCCACTATGGCCGCCGGTGCCGGAAATTCCGCCATCGCCAGGTACCCGAGAACCAGCCTGACAGTGGCCGCCGATGCGGTCAGTATGGCGACCATGTCCCGAGTCTCAGCCCGTGTCGCCGCCATCACCCCGTCGGCCACTCTGGCCGTCGACGCCCGGGCCAAGGCCCTGCGGGCGGCAGGAGAGCAGGTGGTGGTCTTCGCCGCCGGGGAACCCGACTTCCCCAGCCCCGCCCACGTCGTCGAGGCCGCCGCCGAGGCGTGCCGGGATCCCCGCAACCACCGCTACACGCCGGCGGCGGGGCTGCCCGAGCTGCGCGAGGCGGTGGCGGCCAAGACCCGGCGCGACTCGGGGCTGGAGGTGGAGGCCTCCCAGGTGTTGATCACCAACGGGGGCAAGCACGCCATCTACAACGCCCTGGCCGCCCTGGTCGACCCCGGCGACGAGGTGCTGCTGCCGGCCCCGTACTGGACCACCTACCCCGAGCCCATCGCCCTGTTCGGCGCCACGCCGGTGGTCGTGCCCACCGACGCCTCCACCGGCTTCAAGGTGAGCGTGGAGGCACTGGAGGCGGCGAGCACCCCGAGGACCAAGGCATTGGTGTTCGTGTCGCCGTCCAACCCCAGCGGCGCTGTCTACGACCCCTCGCAGGTGGAGGCCATCGGCCGGTGGGCGGCCGAGAAGGGAATCTGGGTGCTCACCGACGAGATCTACGAGCACCTGACCTACGACCACCACCGCTTCTCGTCGATGCCCGCCCTCGTGCCCGAGCTGGCCGACCGCTGCATCGTGGTGAACGGCGTGGCCAAGACCTACGCCATGACCGGGTGGCGGGTGGGCTGGATGATCGGCCCTCCTGACATGGTCCGCGGCGCCACGGCCCTACAGTCGCACTCCACCTCCAACGTCGCCGACGTGTCGCAGCGAGCGGCTCTGGCGGCGGTGACCGGGCCGCTGGACGAGGTGGTGCGCATGCGCCAGGCGTTCGACCGCCGGCGGCTGCGCATGTTCGAGCTGTTGGCGGCCCTGCCCGGCGTGACGTGCCTGCGCCCGGAGGGGGCGTTCTACGCCTTCCCCTCGTTCGAGGGGGTCCTCGGCCAGGAGCTGGCCGGACGCCCCGTGCGCACGACGCTCGAGCTCGCCGAGGTCGTGCTCGACGAGGTGAAGGTGGCGATCGTGCCGGGGGAGGCCTTCGGCACTCCCGGCTACGCCCGCTTCTCCTTCGCCCTGGGTGACGACGACCTCGAGGAGGGGCTGGCCCGTCTGGCCAAGCTGCTCGCCGGGTAGCCCGTGGACTGGCTCCAGGCGCCCGACTACTGGCTGGCCCGGTTCGTCTTCGAGCGGGCGTTGGCGGCCGTCTACCTGGTCGCCTTCGTGGTGGCGCTCAACCAGTTCCGCCCGTTGCTGGGGGAGCACGGCCTGCTGCCGGCGCCGGACTTCCTCGAGCGTGTGCCCTTCCGCCGAGCGCCGAGCCTGTTCCACCTGCACTACTCCGACCGCTTCTTCGGAGTGGTGGCGTGGACCGGTGTCGTGGTGGCCTTTGTGTCTCTGCTCGGCTGGCCCCAGGCCGGTCCCGCCTGGGCCCCGATGCTGGCGTGGGGGCTCCTGTGGGCGCTCTACCTGTCGGTCGTCAACGTGGGCCAGATCTTCTACGCCTTCGGCTGGGAGTCCCTGCTGCTGGAAGCCGGGTTCCTGGCCATCTTCCTCGGGCCGGCCGACGCCGCCCCTCCGACGCTGGTGCTGCTGGCGCTGCGCTGGCTGCTGTTCCGCCTCGAGTTCGGCGCCGGCCTGATCAAGCTCCGGGGCGACCGATGCTGGCGGGACCTCACCTGCCTGCACTATCACCACGAGACGCAGCCGCTCCCCAACCCGCTCAGCTGGTTCTTCCACCGCCTGCCGGGGCGGGTGCACAAGGCCGAGGTCCTGGGCAACCACGTCGCCCAGCTGGTGGCGCCCGTGCTGCTGTTCGCGCCCCAGCCGGTCGCCGGCGGGGCCGCCGCCGTCATCGTCGTCACCCAGGCGTGGCTGGTGCTCAGCGGGAACTTCTCCTGGCTGAACGTCATGACCATCGCCCTCGCCGTGGTCGCCTTCGACGACGCCATGCTCGCCCCGTTCCTGCCCGTCGACCCGCCGGCGCTGGCCGGCGCACCCGGCTGGCATCAGGCCGTGGCCGTGGCCGTGGCCGCGCTCGTGGTCGTCCTCAGCTGGCGTCCGGTGCGCAACATGGCGTCGCCCGGCCAGCTGATGAACTCGAGCTTCGACCCCCTCCACCTGGTCAACACCTACGGCGCCTTCGGCAGCGTCACCAAGCAGCGCATCGAGGTCATCCTCGAGGGGACCGACGACGCCCAGCCGGGGCCGGGCACGGAATGGAGGGAGTACGAGTTCAAGGCCAAGCCGGGGAACCCCCGCCGGCGCCCGCCACAGATCGCCCCGTACCATCTGCGGCTCGACTGGCTGATGTGGTTCGTCCCCCTCTCGCCTCGCTCCCATCAGCGCTGGTTGGTCGCCCTGGTGGTCAAGCTGCTGCGCAACGACCGGCCGACGCTGCGACTGCTGCGCCACAACCCGTTCCCGGACCGGCCGCCGGCGCTGATGCGAGCCCGCCTGTACCGCTACCGCTTCACCACCGGCGAGGAGCGCCGGCAAAGCGGGGCGTGGTGGGTGCGCACGCCGGCAGGCGACCTGCTCCCCGCCGTGGGGCTCGACCGCAGCGACGACGTGGCCGCCCCGGGCTGACGGCTCCCGTTTGGCGGAAGCGCCGGGGTCCGCCACGATTGGGGCCATGGCCCGCGTCCTCGTCACCGAGAAGCTCGCCGACGCCGGTCTCCGGCGCCTGGCCGATGAAGGGCACGAGGTGGACGTGCGCCTCGGGCTCTCCCCCGACGAGCTCCTGGACGTGGTGCCGGGAGCAGCGGCGCTGATCGTGCGCTCGGCCACCACCGTGACCGCCGAGGTCGTGGAGGCGGGCCAAGACCTCGTCGTGGTCGGGCGAGCCGGCATCGGCCTCGACAACGTCGACGTGACCGCCGCCACCCGCCGCGGGCTGATGGTGGTCAACGCTCCGCAGTCCAACGTCCTGTCCGCCGCCGAGCACACCCTGGCGCTCCTGCTCGCCCAGGCCCGCAACATCCCCCAGGCCCACACCGCCCTGAAGGCAGGGAAGTGGGAGCGCTCCCGGTGGGAGGGCGTGGAGCTGCACGGCAAGACGCTCGGTGTCGTCGGGCTGGGCCGGATCGGCTCACTCGTCGCCCAGCGGGCCTCGGCGTTCGGGATGCGCCTGCTGGGCCACGACCCCTACGTCTCCAGCGAGCGAGCCCGCCAGATGGGGATGGAACTCGTGTCCCTCGACGAGCTCGTCGCCCGGTCCGACTTCTTGACCCTCCACGTGGCTCGCACGCCCGAGACCATCGGCTTGGTGGGCAAGGAGCTACTGGCCAAGGCCAAGCCGGGGCTGCGGGTGCTGAACACCTCACGGGGCGGGATCGTCGATGAGGACGCCCTGCGGTGGGCGCTGGACGAGGGCATCGTGGCCGGCGCCGGCCTCGACGTGTTCTCGGCCGAGCCACTGACCGCCTCGCCGTTGTTCGAGGTCGACTCCGTGGTGGTAACCCCCCACCTCGGGGCCAGCACCGCCGAGGCCCAGGACAAGGCGGGAGTGACCATCGCCGAGCAGGTCGCCCTGGCCCTGGCCGGGGAGTTCGTGCCCTTCGCCGTGAACGTGAGCGCCAGCGAGGCGTCCGAGACCGTCCGGCCCTTCCTGCCCCTGGCCGAACGCCTGGGCTCGCTGTTCGCCCGCCTGAGCGAGGGAGTGCCCTCGGTGCTGGAGATCACCTACGAGGGCCAGCTGGCCGACTACGACGTGCGCATCCTCACCCTGTCGGTGCTGAAGGGCCTCTTCAGCGGGGTGGTCGACGAGCCGGTGTCGTATGTGAACGCACCGCAGCTGGCCGACGAGCGGGGCGTCGAGGTGCGCGAGACCACGACCTCGGCCGTGCACGACTACGTGAACCTCATCGCCCTGCGCGGCGACGCCCACGCCATCGGCGGCACGCTGGCCGGCCTGCGGGGAGAGCCGCGGATCGTCATGCTCGACGACCACACCGTCGAGGTGCCTCCCGCCCAGCACATGCTCGTCGTCCGCAACGACGACCGCCCGGGGATGATCGGGCTGGTGACCACCGCCCTCGGCGACGCCGACGTGAACATCTCCGACATCCACGTGGGCCGGTCTCCTCGGGGCGACGCCGCCCTCATGATCCTGGCCACCGACCAGGCCCTGCCGGCCGAGGTGCTCACCCGGCTGCGCACCTCCCCGGGCATCGTGTCGGTCCACCCCCTGTCGTAACGGGCCGCCGCCCGGCGGGATCAGCCCTCGACGGTGATGGCCCCGGTGGGGCAGTAGTCGGCGGCTTCCTCGACCTGGGCCCGCAGCGCCTCGTCGGGCTCGTCCTGGAGCAGGCGAAGGGTGCCGTCGGGCGCCATCTCGAACACCTCGGGCGCCGCCCGGGTGCACGACGCGGCGCTGATGCAGCGCCGGTAGTCGACCACGACCCGCACCGGGCTCAGCGCTTGGCCTGGCGGAAGCCGTCGCCCTCGGCGGCGGCGCCGTCGCGGTAGCAACGGTCGGCGTTGGTGCGGTCGTAGTGGGCCATCCCCGGGAGATGGAACACCCGGCTGCGCAGCTTTGCCTTCACCGGGTGTGACGCCGGACAGGCGCCGTCGTCGGGCTGCACCCAGGTGGCGTCGGTCGGTCCCGGCGGCTTCGGGCTCGGCAGCGACTCCGCCCGGACCGCCGCCTTGATGGGAGTCGTGGCCAGCCGCTGCTGCAGCTCCGACGCTTCGTGTTCGGTCGCTCGGCCGGCCTCGATGACCTCCTCTTCGGTGGCCGGGAGGCTGAACTCCGCGGTCGCCGGCGCCGCCACCGGCGGTCGTTGGTGGTCGTCGTCGACGTCGAGGGGCGGCCACGGCGGCGGCGCCGAAGGACCACGCCGGGGATTGGCACGGCGCTGGACGGCCTGGACGACGAGGGCGACCATCCCCAGCAACAACCCGAGCTTCGCCCCAACGGTCAGTAGTCGACGCAGCACCCCGGGACCCTACCCCCGCCGCCCGATACCAAGTTGACGAATCGGGCACGGCCTGGTTCCCTTGACCGTGATGCTGCGCCAGCTCCGTTCCTGCATCCTGCTGCTTATCTGAGGCGAGCGCCCACCCGGTGCTTGCCGCCACCTCCTGCGCCTTCGGGCCAGGAGGTTTTATTTTGCCCCCGAACACCTTCGCCGAAAGGGACCGACATGGCCGATCGGGTCGTCATCTTCGACACCACGCTGCGAGACGGTGAGCAGTCACCGGGGATCTCCCTCGACGCGGCCGAGAAGCTCGAGATCGCCGAGCAGCTGTCCCGCCTGGGCGTCGACGTGCTCGAGGCTGGCTTCCCCGTGGCCAGCCCCGGCGACTTCGAAGCCGTGCGGGCCATCGCCCGCTCGGTCGAGGGCCCGGTGATCTGCGGGCTCTCTCGCACCCACCTGGGTGACGTCGACCGGTGCTGGGAGGCCGTGGGCGACGCCGCCCGGGCTCGGATCCACGTGTTCATCTCCACCAGCCCCAACCACATGGAGCACATGCTGAAGATGAACGAGGCCCAGGTGTTGGCGGCGACCCGGGCAGGAGTGGCTCGGGCGCGAGAGCACACCGACGACGTCGAGTTCAGCCCCCAGGACGCCACCCGGACCCCCCTGGAGTTCATGCTCGAGGTGCTCCAAGCGGCGGTCGACGCCGGCGCCACCACCTTGAACATTCCCGACACCGTTGGGTGGGGCATCCCCTGGGACTTCGGGGCCCTCATCCAGTACGTGCGGCGGGAGGTCAAGGGTGACTACATCACGTCCACCCACTGCCACAACGACCTAGGGCTGGCCACGGCCAACTCGCTGGCGGGCATCCAGGCCGGCGCCCGCCAGGTCGAGGTGTGCGTCAACGGGCTGGGGGAGCGGGCCGGCAACGCCGCCCTGGAAGAGGTCGTCATGGCCTTGAACATCCGGGCCGACCAGTTCCCCGGTGTGGAGATCGGCGTCCGCACCGAGGAGCTGGCTCGAACGAGCCGCCTTGTCGCTCGGCTCACCGGCTACCCCGTCCAGTACAACAAGGCGGTGGTGGGCCGGAACGCCTTCGCCCACGAGTCGGGCATCCACCAGCACGGCGTGCTGGCCGACAGCAGCACCTACGAGATCATCGACGCCGCCACGGTGGGCCAGACGGGCCGCCAGATCGTGCTGGGCAAGCACTCCGGCCGTCACGCCTTCGCCGACACCCTCGAGCGCATGGGTCTGCGGGTCCAGGGTGACGCCTTCAACGCCGCCTTCGCCCGGTTCAAGGAGTTGGCCGACCGCAAGGTGAGCTTGACCGACGCCGACCTTGAGGCGATCGTGGCCGAGGAGATCGGCGGTCATGTCGACGACGCGTTCCAGCTGGAATCACTCGACGTGCGGGGCGGGACCGTGGGCACCCCGGTGGCCTCGGTGGTGTTGCTGCGCTCCGGGGAGAAGCTCGAGGCCAGCGCCGAGGGCGACGGCATGATCGACGCCGCCTGCAAGGCCATCCGGGCCGCCACCGGCGTGGACGGGGTGCTCACCGACTTCAACGTGTCGTCGGTCACCGGCGGTGTCGACGCGCTCGGTGACGTCATCGTCCAGCTGGAGGCCGGCGGTGTCCGGGTGTCGGGCCGCGGCGTGTCCACCGACGTCGTGGAGGCCTCGGCCCGGGCCTTCTTGAGCGCGGTCAACAAGGTCGTGCGCGTGCGCCGGCGCCAGCAGGTCGTCCGCCAGCCGGAGGTCACTCCCTGATCGCTGCGCGACGGCGGCGGGCGGAGGGACGCAGGGCGACGAGCGACCCGCCTGGCGCGGCGGCCGTCGAGGCCGACCTGCTGGCTGCCACCATGGCGTACCGCAGAGGCGACACCGAGGCCTATGCAAAGGTCCTGGGCCGGCTGGGCATTGGACCCGGCGTCGGCCATGGCGCGGCCCACACGGCGCAGGTGCTCGACGTCCTGGTGGAGCGGGCGATCGGCGAGGCGTGGCGCCACGGGTGGCAGCCGGCCGACGTCGAACGGGTGGTGCGACGCCGGCTCGGCGCCGACCACGCCGTTGCTGCCGTGGCGGCGATCGCATCCGAGCATCGTCGCTACGCCGCGGTCACGGTCTCGCCGGCGTGGAGAGCGCAGCTGCGCGCCATGGGCGCCGAGCCGTGGCGCTCCGGCCCCGGGGAGCCGCCGGGCGGTGCGGCGTTCCCCGGCAGCCGGTTGGCCGGCATCGCCGGCCGGTGGCTCGCCGAGCTCCGCCGGCGGCTCGAGGTGCTGTCGGTGCTGCTGGTGCTGCCGGTGCTGCCCCGGCTGGGGCCGCTCCCGGGCGAAGCGACGGCGACGGGCTCGGCCGGGCTCGGCACCGAGGTCGACGGCAGGGTGCTCGAACGGGTGCGGGCGCTGCTGGCCAAGGCCGAGTCCAGCAGCTTCGCCGAGGAGGCCGAGGCGTTCACGGCCAAGGCCCAGGAGCTGATGGCCCGCCACGCCCTCGACCGGGCCATGCTCGACGACGCCGCAGGCGCCTGCGGCCCGGGTGGGCGCCGCATCGGCACCGACGACCCCTACGCCCAGAGCAAGGCCCTCCTCCTCGACGAGGTGGCGACCGCCAACCGCTGCCGGACCGCGTGGTCCGCCGCGTTGGGCTTCTCGACGGTCTTCGGCCACGAGCGCGACATCGACGGTGTCGAGATCCTCTACACGTCGCTGCTGGTGCAGGCGAGCCGTGCCATTGCCGCCGCCGGCGCCCAGACCGACCGCCGGGGCCGGTTGACCACCCGCTCGTTTCGCACGTCGTTCTACGTGGCCTACGCCACGCGGATCGGCCAGCGGCTGCGGCAGAGCAGCGCCGCCGCCGAGGCCGCCGGCACCGACGCCCACGGTGCTGGCCTGCTGCCGGTGCTGGTGGCCCGTGACCGAGCGGTCGACGAGGCCTTCCAAGAGACCTTCCCGACCATGAAGCGCTCGTCGGTCTCGGCCACCAACGGCGCCGGCTGGGTGGCCGGCACGACCGCCGCCGACCAGGCCCGCCTCAACCCGTCTCCGGAGGTCGAGCCGCCGGCCGGCTGAGGCGGACGGTGGTCTCCTGCGGGTCTCGACCGCCGGCACTGCGCACCCCGGTGGAGGGCAGCCAGCCGGGGCGCCGGGCCTCGTAGTCGTCGATGGCGTCGCCGTGGCGCAGGGTCAGGTCGACGTCGTCGAGCCCCTCGATGAGGCGGTGCCGGGTGAAGTCGTCGAGCGGGAAGGTGGCTCGGATCCCCGCCGCCGGAGCTGCCAGCGTCCTCTGCTCGACGTCCACCGTGACCACCAGCGCCGGGTCGGCCTCGACCGCCCGCAGCAGCCGCTCACCGGTGGCCTCGTCGACCTGCACGGGGACGAGCCCCACCTTGGTGCAGTTGCTGCGGAAGATGTCGGCGAAGCGGGGGGAGACCACCGCCTCGAACCCGTAGTCCTCCAGGGCCCAGACCGCATGCTCGCGGGAGGAGCCGGTGCCGAAGTTGGGGCCGGCGACGAGGACGCACGCGCCTTGGTACTCGGGCCGGTTGAGCACGAAGGCCGGGTCGTCGCGCCAGGCGGCGAACAGGCCGGCGCCGAAGCCGGTGCGTTCCACCCGCTTGAGCCACTGAGCGGGGATGATCTGGTCGGTGTCGACGTCGCTGCGGTCGAGCGGCAGTGCCGTGCCGGACACCAGGCGGCGGGGGCGCATCAGCCCTGCTCCCCGAGCTCGTCGGGAGTGGCGAAGTGGCCGGCCACGGCGGTGGCGGCGGCGACGGCGGGTGATACCAGGTGGGTGCGCCCACCCCGGCCTTGGCGGCCCTCGAAGTTGCGGTTGCTGGTGGAGGCGCAGCGCTCGCCGGGAGCGAGCTTGTCGGGGTTCATGGCCAGGCACATGGAGCAGCCCGGCTCTCGCCAGTCGAAGCCGGCGGCGGTGAAGACCCGGTGGAGGCCCTCGGCCTCGGCCTGCTGCTTGACCCGGAACGACCCCGGCACCACCAGGGCTCGCACGTTGGGAGCGACCCGCCGGCCGGCGACCACGGTCGCCGCCGCCCGGAGGTCCTCGATGCGGCTGTTGGTGCACGATCCCACGAAGACCGTGTCCACCGGGACGTCGCGCATCGACGTGCCCGGGGTGAGTCCCATGTAGGTCAGGGCCCGCCGGGCGGCGTCGCGATCACCCGGCTCGAGGAAGCTGTCGGGGTCGGGAACGGCGGCGTCGAGCGGCACCACCTGGGCCGGGTTGGTCCCCCAGGAGACGTGGGGCACGAGCGACGGGGCGTCGAGCACCACCTCCTTGTCGAAGGTGGCGCCCTCGTCGGTGACCAGCGTGCGCCAGTCGTCGAGGGCCCGCTCCCAGTGGGCGCCGGCGGGGGCGTGCGACCGGCCCTCGAGGTAGGCGAAGGTGGTGTCGTCAGGGGCGACCATGCCGGCGCGGGCGCCGGCCTCGATGGACATGTTGCACACGGTCATGCGCCCCTCGATCGACAGGGAGCGGATGGCCGAGCCGCGGTACTCGACGACGGAGCCGATGCCGCCACCGGTGCCGATGCGGGCGATGACGGCGAGGATCAGGTCCTTGGCGGTGACGCCGACGGGCAGCTCGCCCTCGACGGTGACGGCCATGGTGCCGGGGCGGACCTGGGGCAGGGTCTGGGTGGCCAGCACGTGCTCGATCTCGGTGGTGCCGATGCCGAAGGCGAGGGCGCCGAGGGCGCCGTGGGTGGAGGTGTGGCTGTCGCCGCACACGATGGTCATCCCCGGCTGGGTGAGGCCCTGCTCGGGGCCGATGACGTGGACGATGCCCTGGCCGGGATCGCCCATGGGGTACAGGCGGATCCCGAACTCCTCGCAGTTGCGGGCCAGCGTCGACATCTGGGTGGCCGACACGGGGTCGGCCACCGGCTGGTCGAGCCCGGTGGTGGGCACGTTGTGGTCCATGGTGGCCACGGTGAGGTCGGGCCGGCGTACGGTGCGCCCGGCCATGCGCAGGCCGTCGAACGCCTGGGGCGAGGTCACCTCGTGGATCAGGTGGAGGTCGATGTAGAGCAGTTCGGGCTCGGCCGGTGCGGCCCGGACCACGTGGCGGTCCCAGACCTTCTCGCTCAGTGTCCTCGGCGCGGTGGCCATGGGTCTCCCTCGGGGAACGTATCGCGGAATGTGAGACGCTAGTCTTGCGACGTGGACACTAGTGTAAGCGGAGTGGGGGTGCTCGACAAGGCGGTTGCTGTGCTGGCCGCCCTGGAGGAACGGCCGCGGTCGTTGGGGGCCCTGGTCGCCGCCACCGGGCTCTCCCGTCCCACCGCTCATCGCCTGGCCGTGGCCCTGGAGGCCCACGGCCTGGTGCGGCGCGATGATGAGGGCCGCTTCGCCCTGGGGCTGCGCCTGGTGGCCTTGGGCCGGGCGGCACGTGACGGGCTGCGTCTGGCCGAGTCCGCCGGCCCGGCCCTGGAGGCGCTGCGGGTGGAGACCGGCGAGAGCGTGCAGCTGTACGTGCGCGAGGGCGACCGGCGGGTGTGCGTCGCCGCCCTGGAGTCGCCGCACGGCTTGCGGACCATCGTGCGGGTCGGGGCCTCGCTGCCGCTGGAGCTGGGCTCGGCGGGCAAGGTGCTGCGGGAGGAGTCGGAGGCGATCGAGCGGGGCTGGGCCGAGAGCGTGGGCGAGCGGGAAGCGGGCGTGGCCTCGGTGAGCGCCGCGGTGTTCGGTCCCGGCGGCCGCGTGCGGGCTGCGGTCAGCGTGTCCGGCCCCATCGAGCGCACCGGTCGCTCGCCGGGGCGGCGCTACGGGGCGGCGGTGGTCCGGGCGGCCCGGGCGGTGCAGGCGGCGGTGGGCGACGCCGGTTCGTGAGCAGTTGCTGCCGGCCGAGAGGGCCACGGCCGGCCAACGGGTAAGGGCCGACCATGGCAGACGAGCAGCGAACGACACGGGTGGCGATCGTCACCGGAAGCGACTCGGGGATCGGCCGAGCCACGGCGGTGGCCCTGGCCGAGGCCGGCTTTGACGTGGGCGTCACCTGGAACACCGACGAGCCCGGCGCCGGGCAGACGGCGGCCGAGGTGAAGGCCGCCGGGCAGCGGGCCCAGGTGCGCCACCTCGACCTCACCGACCCGTCCCGGGGTGCCGAGGTGGTCGACGAGCTGGCCGAGGCGATGGGCGGGCTCGACGTGTTGGTCAACAACGCCGGCACGGGCAGCGCCACGCCGTTCCTCGAGCTGTCACTCGACGACTGGCGCCAGGTGCTCACCATCGATCTCGACGGCGCCTTCATCTGCGCCCAGGCCGCCGCCCGGCGCATGGTGGCCGCCGGCAGGGGCGGGCGCATCGTCAACGTCACGTCGGTCCACGAGCACGTCCCGCTGGCCGGCGCCGCCCCCTACTGCGCCGCCAAGGGCGGGTTGGGCCTGCTCACCAAGGTGATGGCCCTGGAGCTGGCCTCCCACGGGATCACGGTCAACTCGGTGGCGCCGGGGGAGATCTCCACCCCCATGACCGGCATGGACCACGTGGAGCCGGCGTCGGTCGAACGCCCGGGCATCCCCGCTGGCCGACCCGGCGACGCCCGGGAGGTGGCCGCCGCCGTCGCCTTCCTGGCCTCTCCCGAGGCCGCCTACGTGACCGGCTCGTCGATGGTGATCGACGGCGGCCTGCTCCTCATGGCCGCGGTGCGCAACGCCGACTCCTCCTAGGCCTCCTCATGAAGAAGGGGAGGGCCTAGGCCGGGGCCCGGCGGGGCTCGGCGACCGCCCGGCACGCCTCGACCAGCACGGGCACGAACCGGTCGGGGTCGACGACGCACGAGTGGTGGCCGCCGTCGACGCGGTGCACCGTCGCCCCGGGGATCGACTCGGCCAGGGCCAGCTGGCGGCGGGGGAGCACCGACCGGTCGTCCGTGGTCACCACCACCGAGGTGGGGACGTCGATCTCGCCGGCCCACGGGCGCGAGTCGAACCGGCCCAGCGCCCCTCCAGCCTCGAGCACCGCCGTCCAGTCGTTGCGGTGCATCTCCTCGGCCAGCCAGGCGTCGAGGGAGCAGGCGTCGCGGGGTCGCCGGTCGAGCCGACGCACCGCCCATCGGCGCACTGGCGCCGGCGCCACGCGCGAGACGAGCGCCAGGGTGCCGAGGGCGGAGAAGTAGCGCCGCTCCCCCGCCTCCTCGGCGAAGACCCGGCTGGTGGCGCACAGCACCAGGCCGGTGACCGATCCCGGGTGGCGGCGCCAGAGGAGCTGAGCCAACGCCCCTCCCATGGAATAGCCGACGGCGATCACGGGAGCGAGGCCGAGCACCTCGGCCAGGACGGCGGCGTCGTCGGCGCAGTCGTCGAGCTGGAACCGGCGGCTGCGAATGCCTCGGCCGTGCCCCCGGTAGTCCATGGCCACAACTCGGAAGTGGCGGCTCAGGGCGGAGAACGACGAGAACCAGTTGATGTCGGCGTTGACGGTCCAGCCATGGAGCAACAGCACGGCCGGCGCCCCGGGTGGGCCACTGGCCTCCCGCACGAAGGTCCGTCCCCGGCCGGGGAGCTCGACGTGGCGCCCGGGCGGCACCGGCGGGCCCGCCACCACGGCGGCGTTACTCCCCGATGGAGACGATTTCGACCTCGAGCGCCCGACCGTTGACCTCGTAGGTCCGCCGGTCACCCGGGGCGGCTCCCATGAGGGCCCGCCCGAGCGGCGACCCCGGCGAGAGCACCTCCAGGTCGTCGTGGCGCTCCTCGATGGAGCCGACGAGGAAGCGCTCGACGTCGTCATCACTGGCGAACCGGAGATGGACCACGGTGCCCACGGTGACGCGGTCGCCGCCGCGGGTGCGCTCGTCCACCACCACGGCGTCGGCCAGCACCGCACTGATCTGGCGGATGCGGGCCTCCATCTTCCCCTGCTCTTCCTTGGCGGCGTGGTAGTCGCCGTTCTCGCTCAGGTCACCCAGAGCCCGGGCCGTCTCGATCTTGCGGGCGATCTCGACGCGACCCTCGGTCGTCATCAGCTCGAGCTCCCTTTGGAGGCGCTCGTACGCGGTTCGCGAAAGTTCCTGCACCTCAGCCATGCCGCGAGGCTAACGGCTCGCTTCCTCGGCCCGTCTCCCCTCCACCGGTAGCTGCCCGGGGTTGACGGGGCACCGGCCGATGGCCACACTGAAACCGATGCCCCGCACCATCTCCGCGGTCGCCGTCATCACCTAGCGCACGCCGTTCCTCCGGCGTGCGCTCCTCGACCGTCCACTCCGGTGGGCGGTTTCTTCGTTCCAGGGAGCAGACAGTGACGACAAGCCACAGGGTCGGTGTCATCGCCGGCGACGGGATCGGCCCCGAGGTGGTGGCCCAGGCCCTCAAGGTGGTCGACGCCGCCGGCGTCGATCTCGACACCGTCGCCTACGATCTGGGCGCCCGGCGCTACCTGGCCACCGGGGAGGTGCTCCCCGACGCCGTGCTGGAAGAGCTGCGGGGCCTCGACGCCATCCTCCTCGGTGCCGTCGGCAGCCCCGAGGTCCCGCCCGGCGTGCTCGAGCGGGGCCTGCTGCTGCGGTTGCGCTTCGAGCTCGACCTGTACGTCAACCTGCGGCCCTCCTTCGCCCCACCTCGGATCGACCTCGTGGTCGTGCGGGAGAACACCGAGGGTGTCTACGCCGGCGAGGGGGGCGTCCTGCGCCGGGGCGGGTCCCACGAGGTGGCCACCCAGGGCTCGGTCAACACCCGCATGGGCGTCGAGCGTTGCGTGCGGTACGCCTTCGAGCTGGCCGCCACCCGTCCTCGGCGCCACCTGACCCTGGTGCACAAGACCAACGTGCTGACCTTCGCCGGCGACCTGTGGCAACGCACGGTCGACGACGTGGCGGGCGAGCACCCCGAGGTGGGCACCGCCTACTGCCACGTTGACGCTGCCTGCATCCACCTGGTGCAGAGGCCCGAGCGCTTCGACGTGGTCGTCACCGACAACCTGTTCGGTGACATCCTCACCGACCTGGCCGGGGCGGTGGCCGGGGGCATCGGCGTGGCCGCCTCGGCCAACCTCAATCCCGCCGGCACCGGCCCGTCGCTGTTCGAGCCGGTGCACGGGTCGGCGCCCGACCTGGTGGGTACGGGCCGGGCAAATCCGGTTGCCGCCGTGCGCAGCGCCGCCATGATGCTGGAGTTCCTGGGCGAGGTGGACGCCGCCGCCCGCATCGACAAGGCACTGTCCGATTCCGACCAGCTCACCGGCTCGACCGTCGAGATCGGCGACGCCATCGCAGAAAGGGTCTAGAGGTGCCCATCACCAAGAGCGAGAAGATCTGGATGGACGGCCAGCTGGTCGACTGGGACGACGCCACCATCCACGTCCTGACCCACACCCTGCACTACGGCAGCGGCGTGTTCGAGGGCGTGCGGGCCTACCAGACGCCGTCGGGCCCGGCAGTGTTCCGCCTCACCGACCACATCAACCGCCTTTTCGACAGCGCCAAGATCTTCCTGATCGACATCCCCTACACCTCTGAAGATCTGGTCGAGGCCACCAAGCTGGTGGTGCGGGCCAACGGCCTGCAGAGCTGCTACATCCGGCCGCTGGTGTACCTGGGCTACGGCGAGATGGGCCTGAACCCCCTGCCGTGCCCGGTCAACGTGTCCATCTCGGCGTGGCCGTGGGGCACCTACCTGGGCGACGAGGGGCTCGAGCACGGGGTGCGCACCAAGATCTCCTCGTTCACCCGCCATGGCCCGAACACCATCCCCCCGGCGGCCAAGGGCACCGGCATGTACATCAACTCCTCCCTGGCCAAGGTCGAGGCGCTCAAGGCGGGCTACGACGAGGCCATCCTGCTCAGCCCCTCCGGCCACGTCAGCGAGTGCACGGGCGAGAACGTGTTCGTGGTCCGCGACGGGCGCATCGTCACCCCACCGGTCACCGCCGGGGCACTCGAGGGCATCACCCAGCACACGGTGCTGACCATCGCCGCCGATCTCGGGATCGAGTGCGTGGTGGGCAACCTCTTGCGTAGCGACCTCTACGTCGCCGACGAGGCGTTCCTCACCGGCACCGCCGCCGAGGTGGTCCCCATCCGCTCGGTCGACGACCGCGAGCTGGGTGAACCGGGCATGATCACCCGCAAGATCCAAGAGACGTACTTCGCCGTGGTGCGGGGCGAGGTCGACCGCTACAAGGACTGGTGCGAGCATGTCGGCTGAACCGGTGCACCTGCACGACCACCCGCTGCCCCGGCCGCTGGAGATGCCGGCGTCGGTCGAGGTCTACGACACCACGCTGCGGGACGGCAGCCAGCAGGAGGGGTTGTCGCTCACCGTCGACGACAAGCTCCGGGTGGCCGAGCAGCTCGACCAACTGGGCGTGGCCTACATCGAGGGTGGTTGGCCCGGCGCCAACCCCAAGGACGAGGAGTTCTTCGCCCGGGCCCCGAGCGAGCTCCGCCTGGAGACCTCGACCCTGGTGGCGTTCGGCTCCACCCGCCGCCCCGGCGGCCAGGCCGACACCGACGAGACCCTGCGCCAGCTGGTCAAGGCCAACACCAGCACGGTGTGCATCGTGGCCAAGGCGTGGGACTACCACGTGACCCAGGCCCTGCGCTGCGACCTCGACGAGGCGGTGCGCATGGCCGCCGACTCGGTGGAGTTCCTCCACCACGCCGGCCTGCGGGTGTTCCTCGACGCCGAGCACTTCTTCGACGGCTACAAGGCGAACCCGGAGTTCAGCCTCCGCGTCCTGCGGGCGGCAGAGGAGGCGGGGGCCGAGGCCCTGGTGTTGTGCGACACCAACGGCGGCACGCTCCCCCACGAGGTCGAGCACATCCTCTCTGAGGTGATCCCTGCGACGTCGGCCTCGATCGGGGTGCACTTCCACAACGACGGCGGTTGCGCCGTGGCCAACAGCCTGGCGGCGGTGCGCCTGGGGGCCACCCAGGTCCAGGGCTGCGTCAACGGCTACGGCGAGCGGACGGGCAACGCCGATCTGTGCGCCGCCGTGCCCAACCTCAGCCTCAAGATGGGGGTGCGGACCATCCCGGCCGAGCGGCTGGAGCGGCTCACCCCGGTGGCCCACCACATCGCCGAGCTGGTCAACATCGCCCCCGACCCCAAGCAGCCCTACGTGGGGGCGTCGGCGTTCGCCCACAAGGCCGGCCTGCACACCAGCGCCATCGCCCGAGCCCCCGACGCCTACGAGCACATCTTCCCCGACTCGGTCGGCAACGGCACCCGCTTCGTGGTCAGCGAGCTGTCGGGTCGCTCCACGCTGCAGCTCAAGGCCAAGGAGCTCGGCCTCGACATGGACGCCCCGGCGCTCACCGACGTCCTGACCCGGCTCAAGGACCTCGAGCACCGAGGCTTCCACTTCGAGGTGGCCGACGGCTCACTGGAGCTGCTCATGCGCGACGCCGGCGGTTGGAAGCAGCCGTTCTTCGCCCTGGAGTCGTTCCGGGTGTCGGTGGAGCACCGGGCCAACGGTGAGTTCACCACCGAGGCCACGGTCAAGATCCACGTCGACGGCGAGCGCGTCATCCGCACTGCCGAGGGCAACGGACCGGTCAACGCCCTCGACGCCGCCGTCCGCGAGGCCATCGGGTCGAAGTTCCCGGCGCTGGCCGACCTGCACCTCACCGACTACAAGGTGAGGGTGCTCGACACCGACAAGGGGACCGGGGCGGTGACCCGGGTGCTGCTCGACACCACCGACGGGAGCGAGACGTGGTCGACCATCGGCGTGTCGACCAACATCATCGAGGCGTCGTGGCAGGCGCTGAACGACTCGATCGTCTACGGCCTCTTGCACACGCCCAACGAACAGAGCTGACCGTGCCCACGCCCGAGTTCGTCCGTTCCACCCCCGGGCAGCAACCCCGCCGGGGGCTCCCGTTGCCTCCCCCCCGGGCCTGGAGCGCCGACCGGCCCGCCGACCTGGGCCCGCGCCAGCCCACCGGGGTCAGCCTGGGCCATCCCGGTCCGGACCAGGGCTACGCCCTGACCCTCGCCCAGCATTTCCGCGACCGGCTGGTGCTGGCCGACGACGAGCACGCCGAGGACGCGGTCGCCGGCTGCGTCGGCGTGGCCCTCAAGCGGGCGTCGTTGTTCGGGCGAGCGCCGGTGATCCACGACCTCGACATGGCCTTCACCCTGTGGGGCTTCCTCGGTGACGCTCCGCCCGAGCTGGTGGAGATCCGCCGGCCGTTGTTCCAGGCCGTGGCCCACGAGTACGGGGAACAACGGGCCATCGTCGACCGCGTGCCCGAGGCCACGCTGCGCCTCACCCTTCCCCAGCTGAAGCAGCGGTGGCCGGCCGAGTGGCGCCAGCTGCTGTCGCTCGACGACCTGTAGGTCGACCCCCGGACAGCCGGCGCCGTTAGCGTCGTGGTGGTGGCGGTCGAGCGCGTGCGCATCCCCGTGGGCGTCGAGATGTTCAACGCCCGAGTGTCGGGGCCGGCGGATGGGCCGCTGGTCCTGCTGCTGCACGGGTTTCCTCAGACCTCGGCCATGTGGCGCCGCCAGCTCGAGGCGCTGGGCGGTGCCGGCTTCCGGGCGGTGGCGCCCGACCAGCGGGGGTACTCGCCGGGGGCCCGCCCCGACGACGACGAGCGTTACGTGCTCGACCGCTTGGTGGCCGACGTGTTGGCAATGGCCGACGAGATGGGTGGGCACACCTTCCACCTCCTCGGTCACGACTGGGGCGGGATGGTCGCCTGGCGCCTGGCGCAGCGCCATCCGCACCGGCTGCGCACCCTCACCGTGCTCTCGACACCCCATCCCGCCGCCCTGCGCCGGGCGCTCGCCGGCGAGGGCGGCAGTGACCAGCGCCGGCGCTCCGCTTACATCGCCCTCTTCCGTGCGCCCGGCGCCGCCCAGGCGCTGGCGGCGGCCGACGGCGCCGGCCTGCGCCAGCTCTTCTCGTCCACCGGCCTGCCCGCCGGCGAGGAGCAGCCCCACCTCGAGGTGCTGGCCGATGCGGGAGCGATCTCGGCGGCGCTGGCGTGGTACCGGGCCAACGACGTCGAGGTGCTGGCGTCGTCCGAGCCGGTGAGCAGCCCCACCCTCTTCGTGTGGGGTAACGACGACCCGGCCCTCGGCCCAGAGGCAGCACGCTTCACCGCCGACCACGTCGAGGGGCCCTACCGCTTCGAGGTGCTCGACGGGGTGGGGCACTGGATCGCCGAGACGGCGCCCGAGCAGCTCGAACGCCTCCTGATGGAGCACCTCGACGGCCCGCCGGCGCCGCCCCGCTGAGGCGGGGGTCGACCCATGCTCCCGAGCCACTGGCGCCGGTTGCCGGCCGACGCCGCCGAGTGGTTCGACGCCGCCGAGATCGCCCGGGGCCGGCGCTACAACCGGCCTCTCGAGCGATTGGGCCGGGTGCGTCTGGCTGCGTCCGTGGCCGTGGTGTCGGCCTTCGTGGCCGGCCGGGCGGGGCCCCGCCTGCTCGACGCCCTGCCGGCGCAGAGCTGGCCGGTGCAGGTGGTGGTGGTGGCCTTCGCCCTGCAGGCGACCTCGCTGGTGTACGCACCCTGGTTCGCTGCCCACCGGGCACTGGTCTACGACAAGTGGTGGGGGCTGAGCACCCAGACGCCCCGCGGCTTCCTGCGCGACCAGCTCACCCAGCTCGCCCTCGGCGGTGTGGCCACGGCGGTGCTGGTGGTCCCCCTCTACGCCGTCATCCGCACGACGGAGTGGTGGTGGCTGTTCGGGTGGATGGTCGTGGCCGGGGTCACCGTCGGCCTCGGCTTCGTGTGGCCGGTCCTCGTCGCCCCCCTGTTCAACCGGTTCCGCCCGCTCGACGACGCGACGCTGGCCGAGCGACTGCGGGCGGTGGCCAGTCGCGCCGGCCTCGACGTCGACGAGGTGCTCGTGGCCGATGCCAGCCGGCGTTCCCGGGCTGGCAACGCCTACGTGGCCGGTCTCGGTCGCACCCGGCGGGTGGTCATCTTCGACACCATCGTCGACTGGCCGCCCGAATTGGTCGAGCAGGTCGTCGCCCACGAGCTTGGCCATTGGAGGCACGCCCACCTCCGCAGGCGGCTGCCCGTGGTGCTCGCCGCCCAGCTGCTGGTGTTCGGCGTGGCGTGGGCCCTGCTGCGCCAGCCGGCCGTGCTGCGGGCGGCCGGCGTGGAGGCAGCCGGCGACCCCGCGTCCTTGCCCCTCTTGGTCGGCGTGCTCTCCCTCGGACTCGGTGCCACCAGCCTGCTGACGTCGTGGCTGAGCCGGGCCGACGAGCGTCAAGCCGACCTGTTCGCCCTCGAGGTGCTCCAGCGGCCCGACCGGCTGACGGCGGTGCTGCGGCGTCTGGCCCGGTGCAACCGGGCCGACGTCGACCCGTCGTGGTGGAAGCGGCTGTGGGCCTCCCACCCGCCGCTGGCTGAGCGCATGGCCCTGGCCCGGGCATGGGAGCAGGCCCGGGTCCCCGGGAGCGGCTGAGCGCCCCGGTACCCTCGCAAGGTGGTGGAACCGAGCCCCCGTGTGCGTTTCTCGCCGGCGCCGACCGGTTACCTCCACGTCGGCGGCGCCCGCACCGCGCTGTTCAACTGGCTGTTCGCCCGTCACACCGGCGGAACCTTCCTCCTGCGCATCGAGGACACCGACCTCGAACGCAGTCGCCCGGAGTTGACCGAAGCCATTCTCGATTCGCTGCGGTGGCTCGGTCTCGATTGGGACGAGCCACCCGTGCACCAGTCCGACCGGGCGGATCTGCACCTGAAGGCGATCGAGCGGCTGCTGGCGTCGGGCCATGCCTACCGCTGCGACTGCAGCCAGGACGACGTCCGGGAGCGGTCCCGGGTTCGCGGTGGACCGCCGGGTTACGACGGGCACTGCCGGGATCGCGACGTGCGCCCCGGCGACGACGTGGTGGTCCGGTTCCGCACCCCTGACGAGGGGCGGACCGCCTTCGACGACGTGATTCGCGGTGAGGTGAGCTTCGACCACGCCGCCCTGGAGGACTTCGTCGTTCAGCGATCGAGCGGGGCCCCGATGTTCGTGCTGGCCAACGCCGTGGACGACGCCGACATGGGCATCACCCACGTCGTCCGGGGTGAGGACCTGCTCAACGCCACCCCCAAGGTGCTGCTGGTGCGCCAGGCGCTGGGCCTGACCGGGCGTCCGGTGTTCGCCCACCTGCCGATGCTGGTCAACGAGCAGCGCCAGAAGCTCTCCAAGCGCCGCGACGACGTGGCCGTGGGTGTCTACCGGGAGCAGGGCTACCTGGCCGAGGCCATGGTCAACTACCTCGCCCTCCTCGGATGGGGACCACCCGACGGCGTGGAGATCCGTCCATTGGAGGAGATCGTCGAGCTGTTCCGGCTGGAGGACGTCACCCGCTCGCCGGCGTTCTTCGACCTCGACAAGCTCCGGCACATCAACGGCGTGTACCTGCGCCAGCTGTCGACGTCGGAGTTCATCGGGGCGGCGGGGCGGTTCCTGGAACAGGGCCCGTGGGCTGCGGGCGACTTCGACTTCGAGGCGTTCGAGCGCATGGCGCCGCTGGTGCAGGAGCGGGCCGCCACGCTGGCCGAGGTGCCGGCCATGGTCGACTTCCTGTTCCTGGAGGAGCCGGTGACCGACCCGAAGTCATGGAACAAGGCCATGTCCGAGCAGGCGGCCGCCGTGCTCGATGCCGCCGTTGCCACCTATGAGCACAGCCCCTGGAGCAGCGACGAGCTCATGGCGGCGCTGCGGTCGGTGGGCGAAGACCTGGGCCTCAGCCTGCGCAAGGCGCAGGCGCCGGTGCGGGTGGCGGTCACGGGGCGCACGGTGGGTCCGCCACTGTTCGAGTCGCTCGAGGTGCTGGGGCGCGACCGGACGCTGGCACGACTGCGCGCTGCTCGCTCCCGCCTCTGACCGTGGTCCGCCTGCTGCGCCTCGGGGTGAAGGTGGCCCTCGTGGTCGTCGGTGCCGTCGCGCTGTACCTGGGGGTGACCTTCTTCCAGGTGTGGCAGGCGTCCCGAAATGACCACGTCCATCCCGCCCAGGCCATCATCGTGCTCGGCGCTGCGCAGTACGACGGGACGCCGTCACCGGTGCTGCGGGCTCGACTCGATCACGCCATCGATCTGTTCCAACGCAAGGTGGCGCCGGTGGTGGCGGTCACGGGCGGGCGGCAACCCGGCGACCGGGCCACGGAGGCCTCGGCGGCGGCGGGGTACCTGATCGGTCGAGGGATACCGGAGTCGTCCCTTCGCCTGGAGACGGCCGGCCTGAACTCCTGGCAGAGCCTGGCCTCGACGGCACGCTTCCTCCAGCAGGAGGGCATCGAGGAGGTGGTGTTGGTGTCCAGCCCCTACCACGCCTTCCGCACGGAGCGCATCGCCCACGAGGTGGGCCTGAAGGGCCACGCCTCCCCTGCTCCCGACAGCGCCGAGGGTGGCCCCACCGAGCTGGTGCGGATGGGACGCGAGACCGTGGCGGTGGCGGTCGGGCGCATCATCGGCCACCGGCGCCTGGTCGACCTGGACGAGCGTGTCACCCGGGTGCGCACCGAGGTCCGGGACCGATAGTCTGGCCGTTCCACCTGTTCGGGGGTGGTGTAATCGGCAACACATCTGGTTCTGGTCCAGACATTGGGGGTTCGAGTCCTCCCCCCCGAGCTCCGTGCCTGAGGCCTCGCCCCCGGGCACCGTACGGCCCCATCGTCTAGTGGCCTAGGACACCACCCTCTCAAGGTGGAGACACGGGTTCGAATCCCGTTGGGGCTGCTCCTAAAGTGCCTGTTCAGAGCCAACCGCGTCGGCGCCGATCAGGCTCGATACGCCGTCGTCAGCGCTCAGCTCCTTCGCGAGGGCGAAGCCGTGAATGCCGCCCACCCCTCACGACGGCGCTCCACGATGCGCTGGAGCAGCGCGCAGCACACGCTCGGTAATCCGTTCCCGACTTTCTCGCAGCGCCGAACGGCGTCACTCCTGCGCCCCTGGTCCGTTCTCCTCGAGCACCGCCGACTGTCGCTCAACGGTAAGTCGTGCGCGTGCGCCGTGCGGGCCCACCGAGCCACCTGTCCTCCAGCGTCGAGCACCAGCAGGCCACCGGGGCGAACCTTGCTAGCTAGTGCTAGAGCGCGGACGTTCCCGACGGGGCGTCGCCAGCGCGTTCTAGCCCGCCAGATCGGACAGGCCCTAGCGGCGCCGGGAGTGCCACGGAGGCTCACCGTCCGGCCTTGACCTGCGCCGAGTGGGTCAAGGTGATCAGGAACAAGCCGCCCCCGACGTTGCCGACGGTGGACAGGGCCAGGTTGCGCCAGAGGTCCTCGTAGTGGACGGCGCCCGAATCCCAGATGCCGAACAGTAGGTGGAGCGCTGACACGACCACGTGGTCGAACGGGCCGAGTGCGAGGAAGAAGCCGACGATAAACGACACGAGGATCCGGGCTGCCACCGTGTTGCAAGCGGAGAGCATGTAGGAGAGCAGCGTGATGAGAGCGCCGGCGAGGATCGCCCGGACGAGCGTGGCCTCCCAGGCCTTGGCGGCGATGTCCTCCGCCTCATGCACCAGCGACTGCGCGGCGCCCGTCGGCAGGGCGCCGTCGACGGTGAGGAGCGCGACGAGCAGCCCGCCCCCAACCAGGTTGAGGAGAAGAATCGAGGCCCACAACCGCAGCAGGCGACCCCACACCGCGGTGCCGCCCTCGTCGATGGCAGCGGCCACCGGGTCGAAGAAGTTCTCCGAGAACAGCTCCGAACGCCCGACGACGAGGAATACCACCCCGATGCCGAAGGCCAACGCGCCGGCGACCGTGGCGACCCCGCGGCCGAGGTCGGGTGCAATAAGCGCGTCCGTCGCACCGAGGGCGACGATGCCGAAGATGATGGTCACACCAGCGATGAACCCGGTCGCCGCCTGCTCGAGCAGAGGCATCGACAGCCGTCGACGGCCCTCTTCCTTGGCGCGGTCGTAGGCGGCTTCCGGGCTTGGCGCGACGCTCATGAGCCTTTCCTGCCCTGTCCGGCCCCCTTTCACCTCGACCACAGCGCCGCACGCGACCCCGGCGTGTGGGGCAGCCGGGGACAGCGGTGGGTTCAGGCCGTTACTGAACCGTCGACGATGACCGGCTGACTGTTGAAGTTCGGTTTACGGTGACTCCCTTATCGCACTCGGGGGCGTAACCGGGGCTCAGCCAAGGTGGCGAGGCGTGCCACGGTGCCGTCGTGGCCGACCTGACCTGTCTCAGCAACCGTTCGCAGGAGGCATGCCACCGGGGTGAACCTTGCTTGCTAGTGCGAGAGCGCCGACGTTTCGGTAGGACGTCGATAGCCTTCTCCCCCAGATCCGAAGGGACTCCTGACGGCGCTGAGGCGGGGCAACCGGAAGCTGTTCACCACTCCCACTACGACGGGTACCCCACGGTGCTCGTGCACTTCGCCGAGACGGACGTGGAGGGGCTGGCGGAGCTCCTCACCGGTCCGTGGAGGCTGGCGGCGCCGAAGCGGGTGTTGACCGCAGTAGGAGCGGTCCAGGAGCCCCGGAGGAACGACCAGATCTGATCTCGGGCTGGAAGGGGGCGCGGAGGCTCGTGGGCCTCAGCACAGTGGCTCCAACCCCCGGCGAAAGCGAGGTTGGAGCCACTGTCTCTACGACTCGACGTTGCTCAAGGGTTGCAGCGGATGAGGACGTCACTATCCGGGGCGGGTCCCTGACAGAAGTCGGTGCCTCGTCCACCATCGAGCAGGTCCACGCTGCCGTCGGCGGAATGGCCGAACAGGCTGTCGTCGCCGGCCTCGCCGTTCAGGGCGTCGATGCCGGAGTCGCCGTTCAGGATGTCATTGCCGGCACCACCGGACAGAAGGTCATCGCCGGAACCACCGTTGAGGATGTCGTCAGCCAGGCCGCCGGTCAGGGTGTCGATCCCTGCGCTACCGGTCAGGGTGTCGTTGTTGTCGCCGCC